>JAYWAC010000099.1:0-40929 GCA_043782755.1 Pseudomonadota bacterium
TTTGCTTTTCATTGGCTCGTCGACGTACAGCGGTATTCTCTGACACTGAGCCTCAGCGCAGAGAATCACGCTAGACTTGCTCGTGCGTCCAGATCCGAAAGTTCAGCTAGGCAAAAGACAAGCTCTGACCCCTAGTAGTTGGTTAAGCGAGGGATACAAGGAATGACTACCAGCTCGCGGATTCAAAATTTTAAATTCTTCTTTCTTATTTTCTTCTTGTCGTTAGCTGGCACCAACGTAGTCTATGCAATTACTGGCACGATTTCAGGGGATGCTCACGAAACGCTAATCACCTCCGGGTGTGATTCCGGCGATGGTTATACTCATTTTGATCTTTTGTTGCGGACGGGACACAAGTGGCGAATGGTGGTTGATTCTGGCTATTCGTATTCCGGCACTTTCACTTCTGACTCAGGCCAACGGAATCTAGTTTTGTCTTTTGATTCAGCGTCTGAATCGCGCTTTGTGAATCTTGAAAGGCAAAATGCATCTTCTCTTTGCAATACGAGCGTGAGAATTAAGTCGCACAGCAAACCCGTCGCCAAACTGCGGTTCAATCCTAGTTTCACATCTGTAAGCGGCACGTTGACCATGACAGCAACGGGAAAGACGGACTTCGGGTCGGGCTCAGCCAGATATACGGCGAGGTTTAGTGGCGCTACGTTTAAGGGTAGACGGTGATTTCTGCTTCGGAAATTGGCCCGAACGCCGCCGTGCTAAATCTAGAATTTCCGCTGCGGGTGTCAGTGGGTGTCAGAGCTTGCCTTTTGCTTTTCATTGATTCGTCGGCGTACAGCGGTATTCTCTGACACCGAGCCTCAGCGCAGAGAATCACGCTGGACTTGCCCGTGCTTCCAGGTCCGAAAGTTCAGCCAGGCAAAAGGCAAACTCTGCCCCCAATCGCGCTTGGTGGCGCTTTTAAGAAGGCGCACCTCTAATGTGATCCGTGCTTTAGCCTTCGCATTTCTACCGACGCGCCACCTACGTGCAAAGTCGCTTCCTTGACGTCTTCGGCGAACAATTTTTCCCAGAAGCGGTTTTCGGCTTAGCTGCTCAGTGGTCGCGGTCGGTTACCGATGCGCGATCAACTCATCGATGGTCAGACCGATGTCGCGGGCCGCATGATGAGGCACCGTGGTTGCGCGCCCGTCGCAATGGCGATACTGCCTATGCGAGCCCCGCTGGCGCGCACTGATGCATGGTGGCGGTCCTGATCACGGGCGATGCTGCCTAGTTTAGTCGCTTCGCGCGGTAGGAGGCAGGCGACGAGGTCCCCCACGGACGCTGCGGTTCCGGGTCGAGAGGTGCGCGCCCGACAGGATTCGAACCTGTGACCTCTGCCTTCGGAGGGCAGCACTCTATCCAGCTGAGCTACGGGCGCAATGTGCGAACGGATTATAGCGGGATTCACGACCAGCGCCCGCGCGCTCGGCAGCGGATCATCGAGTCGATGTTTGATCGCGGTCGTGCATGTGGCCCGCTGCATCACGTCGGCAAAGATCCGTTAGAAAGCCGCCAATCCCTAGAGAAACAGTTCGATTTGGCTATAATGCCGGCGGCCTGCGCTGCCTAAGAATGCGCGGCGCGATAACGATTCTGGGGCTTCCCTCTTCCTTCGAGAGACCAAAATGAGTAATCAACTAGACGACTCGGCATTCGTGCGAAATTTCTCCCTGGTGCTGTTGGGCTTGTTGGTGGTCGGACTGACCGCCTTTGTGCTGGCCAAGATAGTCAATGGCGGTGCGCAGGAGAAATATGGTCCGCAGACCACCGAGGCGGCCAATGTCACGCCGGTAGGCACGATCAACACCGGCACGGCAGCGGTCGGCGTCGAAGGCGTCAAAACCGGCGCCGAAGTAGCGAGCGCAAGCGCTGCCGCACCATCCGCCGCCGATAGCAGCGACCCCGGCAAGGCGACCTTCAACAAGGTGTGCTTCGCCTGCCATGCCCAGGGCATCGCCGGCGCACCGAAGTTCGGCGATGTCGCCGCTTGGGAATCGCGCGTCGCGCAAGGTCATGACACGCTCGTACAGCATGCGCTCGGTGGCTACACCGGCCAGGCCGGCATGATGCCGGCACGCGGCGGCAACCCGACCCTGACCGATGCCGAAGTGACGGCGGCGGTCGAATACATGATGGCTGCCGTGGGAGGTAAGAAGGAGGCTGCGTCAGCGCCGGCTGCGGCACCCGCCGCTGCTGAACCAGCTGCTGCCGCGCCGGCCGCCGATGCTGCGGCCACTGCCGCCCCGGCGGTAGCCGATGCCGGCAAAGGCAAGGCGACCTATGATGCCGTGTGCTTCGTGTGCCACACCCCGGGTGCGGCCGGTGCACCGAAGTTCGGCGACAAGGCCGCCTGGGCGCCGCGCATCGAGAAGGGCATCGAAGTCCTGCATGGCAGTGCGCTCAACGGCTTCATGGGCAGTGCCGGCATGATGCCGCCCAAGGGCGGTCGCCCGGATCTGGCTGACGAGGACGTCAAGGCCGCTGTCGATTACATGGTCGGCGCCGCCAAGTAAGTCAAATGAGAGAGCGCATCACGGCATAGGGTGCCAACACGCATATACCAGCGACAGCATTGCCGGAGCATTCATGGCTTGGAGTTGCACATGCTGGAAAGCCGCCCTAACCAACAGCGAGGCCGGGTCGTGAAAACCGCTTTACTCTTGCTGGCGCTCTCGATGGCAGCCCACGCCAACGAACTCTTGTTCGAGAACATCGGTTGTAACGAAGACCCGACAGCAGAAAGCTACGAAGCGCGCATCGAACCGCTGAAAGCGGCTTTCAGAACAGGCCGGCAAGTCCGTGTCTACATGAAGCGAGTGCACGACGATGGAAGCGCCGAGGAGTACTTCACCGAGTTGACTGCGGGGCGCTTCGATGAGAACGTGGTTTATGCCTTGCTTCCACTGAGACCCTACATCGACGGCCACGCCCGCGTGACGAGACCCGATGCCTTGCTCATGGGCGGTCTCAACTCGTTAGGGTTGTACTGGCATGGCGTGTATGTGGTTGACGCGAAGCCGGGGAAGATGGCGGCGGCGGAGTGCTTTGATATTCGGTGGTTTGGGAATTGACGAAAAAAAGCCGGCACAGGGCCGCTAGCTCGTCGAGCTGGGCCGGTGTTGGGCCGTAAGAAAGGAGCCATGCCCATCGCGCCAGCAAGGGCGTGCTGAGCATGGCCTTCATGGGGCCCATGTTCGCGGCTGACTCAGCCGCCCGCATCCAGATTGGCGTAAGCGGCCACCAGCCATTTCACCCCTTCGGCCTCGAAATTGACCTGCACCCGCGAGTGCTCGCCCTGGCCTTCCAGGTGCAAGACCACGCCTTCGCCAAAGATGCGATGGCGCACGCGCTGACCAAGCCGCAGACCATAGGCATTGGCGCTGCTCTCCATGATCAAGCCCGAACCACCGGACACGCCGGTGCGCCCGGCGCTGACCCGCCCGCCAAGTCGCACCTCTTCCATCACCTCGCGCGGCAGTTCGCGAATGAAACGCGAGGGTTGCGGATAATAGTCGGCGCCATGCAGACGACGTGACTCGGCGTAGGTGATGGTGAGCTTCTTCATCGCGCGCGTGATGCCGACATAACACAACCGCCGCTCTTCCTCGAGCTGCACCGGATCAGCCGCCGAGCGGATGTGGGGGAACAAGCCTTCTTCCACACCGACCAGAAATACCAGCGGAAACTCGAGGCCCTTGGCCGAATGCAGGGTCATGAGCTGTACGCAGTCACTGTAGGCCTCGGCCTGACCGTCGCCTGATTCAAGCGCGGCATGGGTCAAGAAGGCGGCCAGCAGAGGGATCTCTTCGTCATCGATGGCGGGCTTGAAGTCACGTGCGGCGGTGACCAGTTCTTCGAGATTTTCGATGCGGTCCAGACCGCGCTCGCCTTTCTCTTTCTTGTAATGCTCGATGAGCCCGGAGTGGGCAATCACATGTTCGAGCAGTTCCGGCAGAGGCAATTCGCTGACCGCCACGCTCATGCGATCGATAAGATCGAGAAAGCGTTGCAGCGCGCCGAGGGAACGGGCCGAGAGTTCCTTGGTATCGGTCAGGCGACGGGTCGCTTCCCACAGGGTGATGCGCTCACGCTTGGCCACCTCGCGCAGTTCATCGATGGAACGCTGACCGATGCCGCGCGGCGGCACGCTGACGATGCGTTCAAAGGCAGCGTCGTCAGCGCGCGAAGTGGCGAGGCGCAGATAAGCCAGCGCGTCCTTGATCTCGGCGCGTTCGTAGAAACGGAAACCGCCGTAGACGCGATAGGGCAAGTCCGCCTGGCGCAGCGCATCTTCCAGCACGCGCGACTGGGCGCTGGTGCGATAGAGCATCGCGCTCTCGGTGAGTCGCCCGCCGTGGTCGTGCCACAGGCGGATGCGATCGACACAGAAGCGTGCCTCGTCCAGATCGTTGTAAGCCGCGTACAGAGTGATCGGATCGCCCTTGGCGCCGTCGGTCCACAACTCCTTGCCGAGACGCGAGGGATTGTTGGCAATGAGGGTGTTGGCGGCGGCGAGGATATTGGCGGTGGAGCGGTAGTTCTGCTCCAGGCGCACCAGTTCGTTGTTGGGAAAATCCTTGCGGAAATGCTGCATGTTCTCGACACGCGCGCCGCGCCAGCTGTAGATCGACTGGTCGTCGTCGCCGACCACGAAGATATTGCCGTCGTCGCCGACCAGATTCTTCAGCCAGGCGTACTGGATGGCATTGGTGTCCTGGAACTCGTCCACCAGCACATGCCAGAAACGCTCGCGGTAATGGCGCAGCAGACCGGCGTGCGTCATCCACAACTCATGGGCACGCAATAGCATCTCGGCAAAATCGACCAGGCCGGCGCGCGCGCAAGCATCTTCATAGGTGCGATAGATGTCGACCATGGTATGCAATGCGCCGTCACCATAGTCGTCGATGTGCTGTGGGCGCTGGCCGTCGTCCTTGCGCGCGTTGATGAACCACTGCGCTTCCTTGGCCGGCCATTCGTTCTCGTCGAGATTCAAGCCGCGGATCACGCGTTTGACCACACGCAGTTGATCGTCGGAGTCGATGATCTGGAAGTTGTCCGGCAGATTCGCGTCGCGCGCATGAGCGCGCAGCACACGGTGCGCGATATTGTGAAAGGTGCCGACCCACATGCCGCCTATCGGCCGGCCGGTCAGTTGCTCAATGCGCCCACGCATCTCTGCCGCCGCCTTGTTGGTGAAGGTCACCGCCAGGATACCGAGAGGCGAGGCTTGCCCTGTTTCCAGATACCAGGCGATGCGATGCACCAGCACGCGGGTCTTGCCGCTGCCAGCGCCGGCCAGCACCAGCACCTGGTTGGCGTTGGACGCCACCGCGTCACGTTGACGCTGATTCAATTTGGCAAGGATGGGGGAATCGGTCATTGAGTTCGCATTCTTTGGTGAGGCCACGCGTGCCGCAGCTTCAAGAGCGTCTAGTTTAGCGAAGGGCAGAAGGCAGACCCATGAGCACGTGCGGCGCGGATGGCCGACCAGACCGATATTCCTTAGCATAGGGCGCATGAACCAACCCAGCGCCATCGATTACAACCACCCCGCCATCCTCGACGAACTTAGCGTGCGGATCGTCGAACAGGCGCGTCGCGCCGGTGCTCGGGCCGTCGAGGTCGGCGTCAGCGCCGGCGAAGGCTTGTCGGTGACCGTGCGCGGTGGCGCCTGTGAGACGGTCGAGCACGAGCGCGACAAGAGCCTCGGCGTCACCATCTATCTCGATGGTCGCAAGGGCACGGCCACCACGTCGGATTTCTCCAACGAAGCACTCATCGAGACTGTCAACGCCGCGTTGCGCATTGCCGAAGTCGCCGAACCTGATCAATACGCCGGTCTTGCCGCAGCGGAATTCCTCGCCACTGAGCTGCCCGATCTCGACCTCGATCATCCCTGGGAACTCGATGCCGAGGCTGCCATCGCGCTCGCCATCGAATGTGAGAACGCCGCACGTGGCTTCGATGTGCGCTTGAAGCAATCGGACGGGTGCAGCGTGAACCGCTATCGCGGCAGCCACGCCTATGCCAACAGCCACGGCTTTCACGCCGCCTATCGTGGCACCCGCCACGGCTTGAGCGCGGTCATGATCGCCGAAGACGGCGGCGGCATGCAGCGTGGCTACTGGTTCACCAGCAGCCGCGATCCGGGCCAGTTGGAAGACGCCGCGTCGGTGGGCGTGACGGCCGCACGCCGCACCATCGCCAAACTCGGTGCGCGCAAGATCCCCACCACCCGCCTGCCGGTGATCTTCGAGGCCCGCATCGCGAGCGGACTGCTCGGCCATGTGATCGGCGCCATCGGTGGCGCTGCGCAATATCGCCGCGCCTCCTTCCTGCTCGACGCGCTGGGCGAGACCATCCTGCCGGACTTCGTCACCGTCACTGAAGACCCCCATCGACGCGGCGCGCTCGGCAGTGCGTCCTTTGATGACGACGGCGTCGCCACCCGCGCGAAGACCATCATTGAACAGGGCCGCTTGAACACCTATCTCTTGAGTGCCTACTCCGCACGTCGCCTCGGCCGCACACCGACCGGCAATGCTGGCGGCGTGCACAATCTAGTGGTGAGTCACGGCCAGCGCTCGCTGGAAGACATCATCGCCGGCTTTGATCGCGCACTGTTGGTGACGGATTTGATGGGCATGGGGGTGAACGGCGTGACCGGCGACTACTCACGCGGTGCCAGCGGCTTTCTCGTCGAGAAAGGCGCGATTGCCCACGCAGTGGAAGAGATCACCGTCGCCGGCAATCTCAAGACCATGCTGAAGGATATTCGCGAGATCGGCGCCGACGTCGAGACCCGTGGCACCGTACATATCGGCTCGGTGGTGATTGGAGAGATGGCGGTGGCGGGATCGTGAGGCCGGCCCTACCTCCGCTCCGCTGTTCGTTGAAGGTACGAATGGTCGCACCTACAGCTTGTTCCATGCATCCAGGGCCGCGATCTTGTAGGCCTCCGCCAAGGTCGGATAGTTGAACACCGCGTCGACGAAGAAATCCAGGGTGCCGTTATGTGCCAGCACCGCCTGACCGATGTGGATCAGTTCGGTCGCGCCTTCACCGACGATGTGTACGCCGAGCAGTCGACGGTCTTCCAGCGATACGAGTAACTTCAGCAAGCCTTCGCGCAAACCCAGGATCTGGCCGCGCGAGGTCTCGCGAAAACGCGCAATACCGGTTTCATAAGCGACACCCGCCGCACGCAGTTCCTCCTCGGTCTTGCCCACCACACTCATCTCCGGCACGGCATAAATGCCGAAAGGAAAGATGTCGCTGGAGACTGCTTTGACCGTGCCATTGAAAGCGTGGGCTGCGGCCTGACGGCCTTGTTCCATGGACGTCGAAGCCAACGCTGGGAAGCCGATGACATCGCCCGCCGCATAGATATGCGGCACCTTGGTCGCAAAATTGGCATCGACTTCCAGGCGTCCGCGACTGTCGGGGATGAGACCGGCGTTCTCGAGTTTCAGCTTGTCGGTATTGCTCTGACGACCGGAAGCAAACAAGGCCATGCTGGTGCGGATATGCTTACCGCTGGCGAGATGCACGACGAGCTTCTTGTCGTCGATGACTTCAACGGACTGCACAGTCTCACCGAGCCGAAAGCTGACGCCGCGATCGCGCAGGTGATGGGTAAACTCATCGACGATCTCTCTATCGAGAAAGCCGAGGATATCGGTGCGACCGTCGACCAGGGTTACGCCGATGTCGAGCGCGCTCAGCATGGCGGCATATTCGACACCGATCACGCCGGCGCCCACCACCACCACCGTGCGCGGCAACTCTTTCATGTCGAGAATATTGTCGCTGTCGACCACGTTCGGATGATCGAAGGGAATACCGGGTGGCTGCACCGGTCGCGAGCCGGTCGCGATCAGAATCTTGTCGGCCTCGATCAGACGCACTTCGTCGCTGCCGGTCTCGATGCGCAACACATGGGGTGATTCGAATACCGCATTGCCGGCGATGGTGTCGACGAAATTGCGATGCAGCTTGTGCATCAGCACTTCGATTTCGTGACGGATGGTGATATCGAGACGCTGCATCAAGTCTGCGGCGGTGATGCGCTCCTTAACCCGATAGCTGCGCCCGTAGAAGCCGCGCTGCCGCCAGCCAGATAGATAAAGCACCGCCTCGCGCAGCGTCTTGCTGGGGATGGTGCCGGTATGCACGCAGGCGCCTCCAATCGAGAACGAACGCTCAATGAGCGCCACTGTACGACCGAGCTTGGCCGCTTGAATCGCCGCCCGCTGTCCGGCCGGACCGCTGCCGATAACGACAAAATCGTATTTGTTCATGGTCTTCCTTTCATCATCGCCGGCATCCCGCTAACCGCGATACGCATAACCCCGCAAGGGGACTTAAGATGGCTCGCGCACCCTGCCTTGCTTGTTTAAGCTGTAGCACGGGCCCATGCTCAGGCCGGCTCAGCAGTGCAGATCAACGG
The DNA here is from genome assembly GCA_043782755.1 of Pseudomonadota bacterium. Classification (GTDB taxonomy): domain Bacteria; phylum Pseudomonadota; class Gammaproteobacteria; genus JADJYF01. Next base: position 8,456 of record JAYWAC010000099.1, read on the forward strand.
AAATTGCGCCGATAACTTGAGCGCGGGTGCTTAAGCCCACGCGCCGAGCAGCGCGATGCCGGACGGTCCGGCCCGCCCAACCGGAGAGGATTCCTTGTCACAACGCCCCGTCGAACACATCACCGAACCCCGTCTGCGCGCGACCGCCGCCGGCGACGCCATGCGCGCACGCCTGGCGACCGTCATCGAGACCGCCGAGCAGGTGGTATTTGGTAAATCGGGCGAGATTCGCCTAGCGCTGGCTTGCCTGCTGGCGCGCGGTCATCTGTTGATCGAAGACTTGCCCGGTGTCGGTAAGACCACCCTCGCCCATCTGCTTGCGCGGTTAATGGGCGTCGAATTCCAACGCATCCAGTTCACCAGTGATTTGCTGCCCGCCGATGTGTTGGGCGTTTATGTCTATGAACGGGACGCCGCGCGCTTCACCTTCCATCCCGGCCCGATCTTCACCCACGTGGTGCTGGCCGATGAAATCAACCGTGCCACGCCGCGCGCCCAGAGCGCGCTCTTGGAAGCGATGGAAGAACGCCAAGTCACCATCGAGAACACGACCCACCCGTTGCCGCAGCCCTTCTTCGTCATCGCGACACAAAATCCCAGCGATCAGATCGGTACTTTCTCCTTGCCGGAATCGCAGCTCGATCGCTTTTTGATGTGCATCTCGCTTGGCTATCCCGATAGACGCGCCGAGCGCGCGCTGCTGAAGGCAAGCGATAGACGCGTGGCTTTGTCGGAACTTAGCGCCGTGCTGTCGTGCGAAGAGCTGCTTAGCTTGCAGGACAAAGTTGATGGCGTACATGTCAGCGAGGCCCTGCTCGATTATGTGCAGGACGTGCTCGATTACAGTCGCCGCGCGCCGCAATTCGCTTGTGGCTTGTCGCCGCGCGCCGGCCTCGCCTTATTGCGCGCGGCGCGCGCCTGGGCGCTGATCGATGGGCGCAGTCACGTCATGCCCGATGACATTCAGATGGTATTGCCGAGTGTCGCCGTGCATCGCCTGCGCTCGGCTGATGCCGCGCACGGTGTCGATGCGGCCTTCGTGCGCGCACAACTCGCCAACGCCGTGCCGATCCCGTGAGTGCCGCCACCGCGCCCGCCGCGCGGTCCGTGCAGCAACGCCTGGATCGCCGACGGGTCTACATCTTTGCGACCGCGAGCGGCGCGACTTTCGCTGCCATGCTGATGGTGATCCTGGTAGGCGCTATCAACTACGATAACGCGCTCGGCTATCTGCTGGCCTTTCTGATGTTCGGCTTGGGTGTGGTCGCGATGCTGCACACCTATCGCAATCTCACCGGCCTCATCTATCACGGCGCACGTGCGCTGCCGGTGTATGCGGGTGAGGACGCGCTGTTTGAATGTCAGTTCGACAATGTCTCGCGTCTGCCGCGTTTAGCGCTCGAACTCGGGCCCTGGCCATCGCGTCTGGATCGCGAGGCGCGACGCTTCATGCAAGCCTACCAGCTCGACGTCGATATGCCGGCGGCCAGCCAGGTCAGCGTGGCGGTGCGTTGTCTCACTGACAAGCGCGGCTGGCTGAGCCTGGCCCGACTGCGGGTACAGAGCGTCTATCCGCTCGGCATCCTGCGCGCCTGGGCCTATTTCGACGGCGACGCGCAATGCCTGGTCTATCCCGCACCGCGCGGTACTCTGTCCTTGCCGTTTACGCTCTCCACCGCCAGTGGCAACGCCGAGGTCCATGGCAATGGCAGCGATGAATTCGCCGGTCTGCGCCGCTATGCAGCCGGCGATCCGGTGCGTGCCATTGCCTGGAAAACCCTCGCCCAGGAACGCGAGGTGATGGTCAAACGTTTTCACGGCCAGGGCGCGGCGCGTATTGCCTTGTCGTGGTCGGCGGTGGCAAGCGTGACGGGTGTCGAGGCGCGCTTGTCACAACTCTGTCAGTGGGTCTTGCAGGCGCATCAGGCCGGTCACAGTTATGCACTGGAACTGCCTTGTGTCTATCGCGCTTTCGGCCAGGGTCGCGAACATCGCGACGAATGTCTGCGCGCGCTGGCCTTGTTCGAGACGCGCTCATGACTCAACGTCCTTTGAGTGGTCGCGAAGTGCTGTCGGTAGCAGCGGTGCTGCTGCTCGCGCTCATGCCGCACATGAGTCGCTTTCCCTTGATCCTCGATTTCGGATTTCTTTGCGCTTGTCTATGGCGCTATCTAGGCGCGCACGCTGTCCTGCCGCTGCCCGATAGAGAACATCGCCTGTTGTGGCTCTTGAAGCAGCTGGTCGCGATCGCGGCCTTCATCACCATCTATATTGCGTTTCGCGGCAGGCTCGGTCGCGATGCCGGTGTCGAACTGCTGGCCGCGTTACTGGGTTTGAAGCTGCTTGAGATGCGCAGCCCGCGCGACTATTACGTGGTGACCTTCCTGTGCTACTTCCTGGTGGTCACCAACTTCTTCTACTCACAAACCATACCGACCGCGCTCTACATGCTGGGGGTCGTGGTGGGCGCGACCACTGTGTTGATTCAATACAACACGCCGCTGCGCTTTCGCCAGCCGCGCACCATGCTGCGCCTGTCAGCCACCCTGACCGCGCAAGCCGTGCCCTTGATGCTGCTGGCGTTTGTCTTGTTTCCGCGTATACCCGGGCCTCTATGGGGCTTGCCACAGGATGCCTTCGACGCGGTCACGGGTTTGAGCGACACCATGACGATCGGCGAGATCACACGTCTCGGCATGTCAAACGAAATCGCCTTCCGCGTGCAATTCCATGGTCCGGAACCGCGCGCCCGCGCGCGCTACTGGCGCGGGCCAGTGTTGTGGCATAGCGATGGTCGCACCTGGCATGTGGCTTCCTTCGCTGATACACCGCCGCCGGTTGAGCACGAGGGTCCGCGCTATTTCTACACTGTGACCATGGAACCCCATCGCAAGCAATGGCTGCTCGGGCTTGATGTCGTGACCGGCAAGGAACGCGGCATTATTCAGACTGCCGACTATGCGCTGAAGACTCAGCAGCCGGTGCGCAAACGTATGCGCTACGACCTCGACTCCGCCACTGAATATCGCATGATGGCTTTAAGCGACGCCGAACGCACGGCGGCCCTCGACCTGCCCCGTGGCTATCATCCACGCGCCCGTGCGCTGGCCGCCGAATGGCGCGCACAGTCCACCAACGCAGAGGAGATCATCGAGCGCGCGCTGAATTTTTACCGTGCGCAGAAATTCATCTATTCCCTGACACCACCGACTCTGCCCGGTGACACGGTCGACGATTTCCTGTTCACCACCCACGAAGGCTTCTGCGAACACTTCGCGGCCAGCTTCGTAATCCTGATGCGTGCGGCCGGCATTCCGGCGCGAGTGGTCACGGGCTATCAAGGCGGGGAATACAACGAAGTCGGCGCCTACATGGTGATCCGCCAGCGCGACGCCCACGCCTGGGCCGAGGTCTATCTCGACCAGCGTGGCTGGGTGCGGGTCGATCCGACCGCTGCCGTCGCACCGGCCCGCGTATCGCTGGGGTTTTTCGACGCCGAGCCGCGCGGCGCGCCCAAAGCCAGTTTCGCACGCGACGGCTTCGGCGGGCGCCTCTGGACACGCATGAGCGATTCCTTCGACGCCATCACCTATGGTTGGAATCAATGGGTGTTGGGCTATACCTCGCAACAACAGCGCAGTCTGTTCGAGGAATTGGGCTTTGAGGATATCGACTACGGATCACTGATCATAGGTCTGACCATCGCACTCGCAGTGATGACCAGCGCACTCGGTGTGCTGCTATGGCGTACGACGCGACCGCTGCGCGACCCGGTCAGCGTGGCCTATGCCGTCTTCTGCACGAAGCTCGCGCGCCTTGGTTTCACGCGCGGCGCGACGGAAGCGCCGCTGGCCTATGCAGAGCGAGTGGTGAGAATGCGTAGCGATCTAGCCGACGAGGTGCGGGCGATTACGAAGCTCTACGGGCATCTGCGCTATGGCCGCGGTGGTATCGATGCGAAGGTTCTGCGCAGGCGGGTCACGAGCTTCAATCCTCGCGCTCTGTAGGTGCAAATAAATTCGCACCTACAGAGCCTCGGACAAGTCCTCGAAGCCCGCCGAATACAAACGTGCATACGCGCCACCGACGGCCAACAGAGCGCTGTGCGTACCACTCTCAACGATGCGCCCACCATCCAGCACCACGATGCGGTCGGCCTGTTCGATAGTCGACAAACGATGCGCGACGATGAGACTGGTGCGACCGCGACGCACGGTATTCAAAGCGTCCTGCACCAGGCGTTCGGCTTCGTTGTCGAGCGCGGCGGTGGCTTCATCGAGGATCAGGATGGGCGCATCTTTCAATAACGCGCGTGCAATCGCGACACGCTGACGCTGCCCTCCCGATAGACGCACACCGTTCTCGCCGATCAGGGTATCGAGACCCTGCGGCAGGCCGTCGGTAAACGCACTGACCTGGGCCTCGGCCGCGACCCGTTCCACTTGTGCCCTGTCGACCGCGCGCAGAGCGCCATAGGCGATGTTGTTATAGAGCGTGTCGTTGAACAGCACGATGTGCTGGCCGACGTAGGCGATGTGGCGACGCAGGCTGGCAAGGGTGTAATCCTCTATCGGCTGACCGTCGATCAGCAAGCGGCCGCTGGTCAACGGATAGAAGCGCGGCACCAGATTGACCAATGAGGTCTTGCCGCCGCCCGAACGTCCGACCAGGGCAAGGGTCTCGCCGGCGCGGACGTCGAGGTTGATGTCGTCGAGCGCGGTACGCTCGCCATAGCGCAGAGTCACGTGCTCGAAGCGGATCTCACCGCGCAGCCTGGCGTCGCTGCGACCCTGGTCTGTCTCAGTGTCGACATCCACCAGCGCGAAGATCGAATCGGCCGCCGCCAGACCGCGCTGCAGGAATTCATTCATACCGGCCAGGCGTTTGGTCGGTGGCAGCACCAGGGCGGTGGCGGTGACAAAGGCGATGAAGTCACCGCGGGTCAGGGTGCCGGCCGCCGCCGCGCTCACCGCCAGCACCACCATCAGGGCAATGCCAAACGACACGCAGAGCTGGATCAGGGGCACGATGGTGGCGCTCGAACCAACCACCTTCATGTGGAATTTGCGTGCGTCGTTGATAGCGCGATCGAAGCGCTGAGTCTCATGCTCATAGCCGTCAAAGATTTTGATCTCGCGATGCCCGCGCACCGACTCCTCGGCGACCTGATTGATGGCGCCGACCGATTCCTGTAGACGGCGGCTCATCTGACGCATGCGTTGGGAGGCGCGGCGGACGATGACGCCGATGGGGGCTGCGAACAGCAACAGCACCACGGTCATGTGCCAGTTCAGGTAGAACAGATAGCCGAACAGCACGGTGATGATGGCGCTGTCCTTGATCAGCACTTCGATGACGCGGGTCGTGGCCTGGGCGACTTGCGTGACGTCAAAGGTGAATTTGGAGATCAGCTCGCCGCTAGCCCGGCCGTCGAAAAAACTCGCCGGTAGCCGTACCAGGGTTTTGAACATGGCCATGCGCAGATCGGCAATGGTGCGCTGGGAAACCCACTGCAGGGCGATCATATCGACGTAGTTCAATAGCCCTCGGAGCGCGAACAAGATCACCAGCAAGCCAGCCGTGCGATAGCCTTCCAACTCGTGGGCGATGTCGAAGTTTTTGTCGATCAGCGGTTTGAGCAGGGCGGGCAGCATCCACTCGGTGGAGGCCAGGGCGACCATGGCGACGATGGACCAGACGAACTGGCGCCAGTAGGGGCGGACGAAGCCAAGTAGTCGGTGGTAGATCTCGCGGTCCGCGATGGTCCTCTGGCGCATCGCGCTAGTGTGCCCGCCGACTACTGCTTTTGCACCCGCACATTGCCCGCCGGCAACGGTAGCTGGCCGTCACACTTGCCCCTACAATACCGGCGAGCCTGCATTTCGAACCATAAGATAGACAGCCCATGTCCGAACTGCATCCCATCGTAGCCGTGACCGGCTCGTCTGGCGCCGGCACGAGCAGCGTCAAGACTGCTTTTGAGCGCATTTTTCAGCGCGAAGGCATCAATCCCGCCGTGATCGAAGGCGACAGTTTCCATCGCTACGACCGCAAGCAGATGGAATGGGAGGTGGAGAAGGCCGCCCTGCAAGGCAAGACCCTCACCCACTTCGGCCCCGACGGTAATCTGCTCGGCGAACTCGAAACCCTGTTCCGCACCTACGGCGACGCCGGCCTCGGCAAGCGCCGCTACTACGTGCACACCACCAAGGAATCGCGGCGCCTGGATAGCAAACCAGGTACCTTCACTGAATGGCAGCCCCTGCCGCGCGAGACCGATCTCTTGTTCTACGAAGGTCTGCATGGCGGTTTCGTCGACGAAGAGGCCAACATCGCGCGCTTTGTCGACCTCCTGATTGGCGTGGTGCCGATCATCAATCTCGAATGGATACAGAAGATCCATCGTGACCGCGCAGTGCGCGGTTACTCGGCCGAGGCCGCCACCCAGATGATCTTGCGGCGCATGCCCGACTACGTGCACTACATCTGCCCGCAGTTTTCGCGCACCGACGTCAACTTCCAGCGCGTACCGACTATCGACACCTCGAATCCTTTCACCGCCAGCGAGATTCCGTCCAACGACGAAAGCATGGTCGTGGTGCACATCGCCAACCGGCGCAAGATCAATCCGGATTACCGCTACCTGCTGGAAATGCTGCAGGGCTCCTTCATGTCGCAACCGGATACTATCGTCGTGCCCGCCGGCAAGATGGTCTTCACCATGGAGCTACTGCTAAACCCGGTCATCGGACGCATGATGGAACGGCGTGACCACGTGGTGAAACAAAGCGCGGCCTAAGCGTCGCAAGGGACGAGGGCGGCGCCGCCGACAGAGCGGCAGGCCCATGATACTGGACAGATCAAACCCGAAGGGGGCTCGCGATGCGCGCGATATTGGTGCTCAATGCCAAAGGTGGCAGCGGCAAGACGACGGTGGCGACCAATCTCGCCGGCTATTACGCCGCCGAGGGCGCCAAGGTGGTGTTGGCGGACTACGACCCGCAGGGTTCGAGCATCGACTGGCTGCGCCAGCGACCGGCCAGCGCCGCCAAGATTGTCGCGGTCGACGCCGCCGCCGGCCCCTTGCGCGTTCCGCGCAGCACCGACGTCGTGATCATGGATGCGCCTTCGCGCACCCATGGCGACACACTAGTCACCCTGCTGCGCAAGGCCCACACCGCGATCGTGCCGGTGGTGCCCTCGCCGGTCGACATCCGCGCCGCGCAGCGCTTCTTCGGCGAACTGCGCGACGTGCGCCCGCTGGTCGATAACGACGTCAAGATCTGCACGGTCGCAAGCCGTGTGCGTGACGGCGCCCGCACTTCGGACGATCTTGAAGACTTCCTGATGGAGCAGAAGCTGCCCTCCGGGCGTCGCTTCCCCTTCCTGACCTGGTTGCGCCAGAGCACCCATTACTTGAAGGCCGCCGAGAAGGGCCTGTCGATCTTCGAACTGCCACCGGCGGCCTCGGCGGTCGATCGCGAATACTGGGTGCCACTGCTGAAATGGCTGGCGAGCCCGCGCAGCCTGCCGGAGGGTTGAGGGGCCGCCCGCTTAGACGGAATGTGCGAATTCATTCGCACACTCAACCTAACCCCTCACCCTTTCGGCGGCTGCAACTGCGCCAGAGAATAAGTCCCCGCGCTCGGCTCGAGTTCTACCTCAAACACTTCCATCAGCCGTGCTGCCAACCCATAGAAACTCGCGGCCAGCGTCAGTTCGACCAACTGCCGGGGCGGTAGCAAAGCAGCCAAAGCCTGAAAGCTCGCGTCAGACACGCGCACGTTCTGAGTCAGCTCATCGGTGAAAGCGAGCACTTTCTTTTCCAGATCATTGAAAGCTGCCGACGCCGCGCCTTCGGGAATGGCATCAATCTCCGCATCACTCGCACCACACTGCCTGGCTATCGGCACATGCTGCGTCCATTCGTAATTCGCACCGGTCAGGTGGGCGACGCGCAGGATCGCGAGCTCGCGTAATTTGCCGTCCAGTTCCTGCTCGGTGAGGATGGAGGAACCAAGCGCCAGAAATGGAATGAAGTTGGCTTGCGCGTGGGACAGCATGCGCAGGATATTAAGCGGCGGCAGTTGCTCGACTCGAGTGCGGACCTTGTCGGTCAAGTCGGCTTTATCGGGATAGGGAATACGGGCCATGGGACCTCCTCATGAGTGTTGATGAGCGCGCCAAAGCTTGGCGGCCGCGCCAGCTCGGTCAGAAAGCTTTACAGGTTTTGGTATGGAATCACGACAAATTGTCTTGGGTTCTTTACACCAGTATACGTTTGTCGACGGAGTGCGAATTTCAAACCGCTGATATCGCGCAATAAAGCACGCGCGGAATGAAACTTGCTGCCTATTTGAGCCGCCAGCGACATACCGGTCACTGCAAGCGGACAACATGGATTCAAAGGAGCAATGACATGGCGATGACACACGGGAACAAGGAATTGGTGGCGGCGACCTTGCTGGCGGCAACGCTGTCCTATGGCATGGTGGCGCAGGCCACCGTAATTTTTCAGACGGACTTCGAAGCACCAAGCTATACCACCGGTGCGCTGGCTGGCCAGAACGGCTGGCAGGTCTTCGGCAACGGCAACGCGGCGACGGTCGACAGCACGACACCTATCGGTGGTCTCCAGTCGGCCAAGGTGACCGGTGCGCTAGCCCTCAGTCAGACCGGGCCCTTCCATGCCGATGCCTCGGCCATTTCCCGGATCACGGTCAGCGCCGACATTCTCCTGACCAGCAGTCAGGCCGAGCGCGGGTGGCAGTTTTCCGCTATCGGCGCGGGGTTGGCGGGCTTCACCGGCGGTATCGATATCGACCCAGGCACCGACAACATCTTCGCCATCACCAATGGTTTCACCAGCATTGGCACCTTCAGCCGCGACATCGTGCACCACGTCGATTTGCTGCTCGACTACAGCACGCAGCTTTTCGGCGTCAAGCTGGACGGCGTGACACTCGCCAACAATCTGGCCTTCTGCGGTGACAACGGTCCGTGCAACGGAGCACCAAGCGGCCCCTATAGCGATGTGCTGTTCGACACCTTCGGCGCGACAGGGGATGACGCCGGTTTCATCGACAACATCCTGGTCGCCTCGACGCACGATGTGCCGGAGCCAGGCACGCTGGCGCTATGGTTGGCCGGACTCATCGGTCTCGCCGCTATGCGCACTAAGCGTCTGCCGGCCTGGTCGACCAGCACCACGGCCTGACAAGGCCTTAGCCCCGGGACCTCGACAGAGGCCCCGGGGCACCTCTAGGTGTTCCGGTGCTTACGACAGCATCGAGTGTGCTGTCCCGTGATGAACTGCTGCATCGACATTCGCCCTTACGCATGTCGACATCGCATGTCTAGTCTTCGTGTCCGCGTGGCGACCACCCATAGAGACGCGTGAGACTGCCACCCATGAGTGCGGCGCGCTCACTGTCGGACAGGCCGGTGTTTTCGCGAAAGACATCCACGCCTTGTGCATAGCTCAAAAACGCTGTCGCGCGCGTCCAGTCCGTGCCCCACAGGCAGCGCGCGCAACCAAAGGCATCAAACAGCCTGGCGAGTGGTGGCCAGATATCGGCGTAGGGATAAGCTTGATGCGACAAGGTGCATGCGCCTGAGATCTTGATCGCGACATTCTCAAAACGCGCCAGCGCCACCACCTCATCAAGGGCTGCAAAGGGCTGCGCGGGCACCGGCGGCGTGAAGGCTTGGCGCATGCCCAGATGATCGAGCACCAGTTGCGTGTCGGGATAGGCGCGCGCTAGCGCGTCGAACAGCGCGAGTTTGTCCCAGGCCAGGATATTGATCGGCAGACCGTGGGCGGCGCCGGCCTTAAGTATGCGTGCCAGGCCGGGATCCGTTGTCGCCGGTGTCGGCTGGTCTAGCAGCACGATGCGCGCGCCCACCGCGCCCGGCGTGCGTGCCCATTCGGCGATTTCCTCGCTGACGGTAGGCGAGCTGGGATCGAAGGGTTTGATCAGGCCGAAGCGGCCCGGGTGGCGGGCATGCACTTCAAGTGCGTAGCTCGCATCGAAGCGATACAGGCTCCAAGGTGAGATCAACAAAGCGCCGTCTACTCCGACCGCATCCATCGCCGCGACCATGTCATCGCCGCTCACTTCGGCGGGGCCAGGCAGGCTGCCCACCCACGGACGCTGCGAGTGATTGCGCTCGTAGGCGTGAACCTGGGCGTCGATGATCGGCGTGCGGATGGTGGGCATGGTCGTCGTCCTGTAGGTTCGACGTCAGTTAGAGATTCTTACCGGCGTCTGATGTTGGGGCGCGGCTTAAATGTGCGAATGAATTCGCACACTCATTGCCGTGTCGTTAAGCCGTCGCCAGCTCCAAACCACGCTTGCGATAACGCTGCGCCGCTTGCCCATCACCGGCGCCCTCGGCCACTTCCGCCAGTAAGCGATAAAACAACGGCAAGGGATGTTCAGCGACCAGTTGTTCGAGCTGCGTGCGGGCCGGGCCCCATAGTTGTGAGCGCATCGCAAGTCGTGCGCGGGCGAGGCGCAGACCCGGGTCGGTATCGCGATTGCTTGCCCATTGTTCAACCTTGCGCAGCTGACGCGCAGGAGGTTGGCAATCGATATCGCCATAGAGCGCCGCGAGATCGCTGTTCCACACGCGTTCGAGTTGACGCGATAACAGACGCTCGGCCTCGTCATCGTGCCCGACGCGGCACAGCGCAGGCACATAGGCCGCCAACACCTGCGGTGTCGCGCGCAGCGATTTCGACCATCCCTCCCAGAGCTTGGTCAATGCCTCGGCACCCAGCGCTTCGCCGTGTAGCACGGCTATCGCGCAGTCCCGTTCCAGTAGATTGGCCGCGTCGTGGGTCATCACCCGATCGCGCCGCAGTGCCGGCATGAGATGCAGGATCCCGGCACGATCGCCGCGCCGTTCCAAGAGGCGCAGACGCAGACGCAACAGCGCAGGGTTGATGACCTGGGTGCGGGTCAGGTCCTCGATGAGGGTGGCCGCTTCGTCGATGTGATCCTGATCGAGCAGCCACGTGGCGCGTTGCATCTCCAGCGTCGGCGCCGCCTCGGGTTTCAGATCGCGCGCCAGTTGCAGATAGTTGTCACGCCGACCGTTGGCGTGCAAAGCCTGCGCCGCTTCAGCGGCGGCGAGGTAATGTACTTCGGGCTGCGCATGGTCATCGGCACCGAGACTGAACAGCCGCTCGGCCCGTGCGTAGTCACCGGCCGCGCGCGCCAACAGGCCATCGGCCAGCGAACGATAGGCGCGGCGACGGCGATAGTCGCCCGACCAGCGCCCGAAGCGTCCGCGCAAGGCGAGTAGATGCGCGAGCAGACGCAGGGTGATGTAGAGCGCGAGCACGGTGCCCAGCACTACGATCACGAAGAACGCGAAGGTTGTGCGCAACACCTTGCCGCCGATGCCGATCACGATGAAGCCCGGATCAACGGCGATGAAATGGCCGACCACGACCGCCGCCACCAGGGCCAGGAGCGCGACCAGAAGCAGGCGCACGATCATGGTTGAACAGGCGGTACGGCTGCCGGTTGCGGCGACAGGGCAAGCGCCTGACGCGCGGCACGCACGGCGTCGAGACTGGCGGTGACATTGGGCAGCGTCGGCGCTAAATCGATACCGCGCACCTCACTCAACATCTCGGCCAGGGCTCGCACCGCCGCGTCGCTGGGGTCGTAATAACGCGCCACTGCTTCCTGCACGATCTCGACCGCGACACGAAAGTTGGTGGTGTCGCGTTCGAGGATCGCGAGCCGCGCGCTGGATAATTCGAGTTTCAGATTCTGTTCGATGAAGTACCGCAGCTTGGGATCAAACAACACACCATCCGGCAGTTCTCCATCCTTGATCTCGACCAGGCTCATGATGTCGTCCCACATCGCCTGCAACACGCCGCGCCAGTTGTCGGGCGTGACCTTCTGTTCGCGACTGTGCTTGAAGGATGTGTCGACTTCGGCAATGGGCTGGGTATGCAGGGTGCCGACTTTGCGGATCTGCGCAGCGAATTTCAGCGACAGGCCTTCGATGTCGGGCTCGGCCACGGCGGCGAGTGCCTGGATGTCGCGCGCCAACTGCTCACGCAAGGGGCTCAGCAGCGGCTGCTCGACGCCGCGCAAGCGCTCGTCACAGGCCATCAAGGCAGCACGTGCGGTGGCGGTGTCCTGTTCCAGCGCGAGGCGCTGACTGGCGGCGAGGATCAGGTATTCACATTCGGCCAGCACCCAGTCGAGGGTTTTATCGCCACGTTGGACGGCCAAGGCTTTCACCGACTGTTGGAGCGCACTGGTGTCGTTGCGCAAGGCCTCGACTGAAGTCAGTGCCGCAGTCTGTGTCGCTTCGAGTTTCTGCAGCCGTTGGTCAGCATCGACTAGACGCCTGACAAGCTCGTCGCGCTCGGCACTCACATCATCAAGTCGCGCGCGCAGGGCGCTCACGCCGGGCTCGGCGATGAAGCGTGTCCAGTAATAACCGGCGCAGGCCACGCCGACCGCCATCACCAGCGCCAGTAGCGCCAAGGTGCCAGCGCGCCGTGGCGGCACCGCGACCGACTGTTTCGCCGCCGGCGGCTCGGTTGCGCTCATGCGTCGTCGTTCGCCCAGTGGATGAGACGTTTCAAGATGCTGTCGTCGGAGGGATTCTCGACGACCAGCGGGCGATGGGTGAAGCCGCGCGATTCGACTTCCTGGCCGACCCGCGCGCCGACCACCAACATCTGCATGTCGAACAATTGCTCGATGCCTTCGTCTTCGATTTTCTCGACCAGGTTATCGAGCACCTCGATGCTGGTGGCCAGCCCGATGTCCGGCACTTTCACCTCGTTCTTCTTCAGCGCAGTGCCCAACACCACGGCCGGCTTGCTGCGCTCATAGCATTCGCAATAGACCACATCGGCGTTGCGACGCTCAAGCGTCTTGGCCAGGTATTCACGACCACCGACACCACGGAAGATGACGATACGCTTGTCCTTGATCTTTGCTTCGGACAGACCGTCGAGACGCAACAGGCCTTCGGAGCTGAATTCACTGGTGGGCGTGATGAGGTGTTTCACACCCAGTGATTTCAAACCGGTGGCCGTACCGAGACCGACGGCAAACACCGGCATGCCATCCAGCGTCTGCGCTTCTTCCTTGATCAGTGCGACACCGAAGTGGGCGGCGTTGCGACTGACGAAGACGGCGATATCGAAGCTGCTCAATTCACGTGCCACCGCACCGGCCACCGAGCCGTCATGCAAACCCGTGATCACGATCATCGGCGCGCGTATGGCAATGCCACCGGCGCTCTCAATAGCGCGCGCGAGACTCTCGGCCTGCTCCGCCGGACGCGTCACCAGCACCGAGACTCCGTCCAATGCGCCGTCTTCTATCTGCATTTCGGGATTAACTCTGTTCGTGCAATCCGCGCAGGATGCGATCGGCTCCCGCCGCCAGCAAAGCCTGACCCAATTCGTCACCGATGCGCTCGGCATCGGTGGTCGGGCCGCTGGCAGTTTGCCGCACGATATCCTCGCCGTCGACAGCGGCAACCAGTCCGCGCAGATTCAAGACGCCACTATCGATCTGGGCATGGCCCGCGACCGGCACCGTGCAGCTGCCACCGAGGCGCGCATTCATGGCGCGTTCGGCGCGTACGCACAGCGCAGTGACTTCATCGTGCAGTGGTGCGATCAAGGTTTCGATATCCTTATCACCACGCCGACACTCGATACCGATAGCGCCCTGGCCGACCGCTGGCAGCATGTGCTCGGCGCTGAGCACGAATGCGCCGTCGCCATACAGACCGAGACGTTTGAGACCGGCTGCAGCCAGCACGATGGCATCGTAATCGCCGCGTTCGAGACGACCGAGTCGAGTCGGCACATTGCCGCGCAAATCGAGCAGTTCCAGATCAGGACGTAAAGCCAGCAATTGGCTGCGCCGACGCAGACTCGAAGTACCGACCCGGCAAGCCGGCGGTAAATCGAGCAGTGCCCGACCGTGTTTGGTCAACAGCACGTCGCGCGGATCTTCGCGCTTAAGGATAACGGCGATGTGTAATTCATCGGGCAATTCCCCGGGCACATCCTTCATCGAATGCACCGCGATGTCGGCCTGCCCTTCCAACATCGCGACCTCGAGTTCCTTGATAAAGAGCCCCTTGCCGCCGATCAGTGCGAGCGGTCGGTCGAGGATGCGATCGCCGGTAGTGGTGAGCGGCACCAGTGCGGTGATGAGTCCCGGCCAGGCGGCTTCGAGACTGGCTGCGACATGCCGGCTTTGCCACAAGGCGAGTTCGCTCGCACGGGTGGCAATGCGCAAGACGGCGCGGATGGGGCGCTGGATGACAGAGCTGGACATGACTGGTGTGGACTCGGCCGCTTGCTTTGGGCGGCAATGCTAACGAGCCGAGTTGCGAAAAACTACTGCGCGCGACACCTTGCGCGATCAAGCGACGCGCAAGGCCACGGTCGCGCGCCGTGCTGGCAGCCGGACGGTGAGGTCGGTTGTGATAAGGTGTGCGAGGTCAATTGCAGTCAAAGAGGGTGTCCGCATGTCCCGGCGTCTTGGCGTCATCATGGATCCGATAGCCGCGATCAAACCCAAGAAGGACACCACGCTCGCGCTGCTGCTTGCCGCCGCCCGGCATGGCTTCGAACTTCATTACATGGAGATGTCGGACTTGAGTCTGCGCGATGGCCGCGCCTGTGCGCGGATGCGGCCGCTGACCGTGCACAACGCGCTCGATCACTGGTACGACTTCACCGGTGCGCAGAGTGAAGTGGCGACGCCACTGGCGGATCTGGACGTCGTGTTGATGCGTAAAGACCCGCCCTTCGACATGGAATACATCTTCGCCACCTACATGCTTGAACGCGCCCAGGCCGAGGGCGCGCTGGTGGTCAACGACCCGCGCTCAATACGCGATGCGAGCGAGAAACTTTTCACCGCCTGGTTCTCCGATGTCTGCCCGCCGACCTTGGTCACGCGCAACATGGACGAGCTGCGCGCCTTTCAGCGCGAACATGGCGACATCGTCGTCAAGCCACTCGATGGCATGGGCGGCGCCTCGGTATTCC
Organism: Pseudomonadota bacterium; assembly: GCA_043782755.1. GTDB lineage: Bacteria > Pseudomonadota > Gammaproteobacteria > JADJYF01. The sequence goes on from JAYWAC010000099.1 coordinate 23,514, forward strand.
GCGTGCGGCCCGACGACGGCAATGCCAGCGTGATTTTCGAAACCATCACCGAGCTCGAACAGCGTTACTGCATGGCGCAGCGTTATCTGCCGGCGATCCTTGAAGGCGACAAGCGCATCCTGGTGGTGGACGGCGAGCCGCTGCCCTATGCGCTGGCACGCATCCCCGCCAGCGGTGAGCTGCGCGGCAATCTCGCTGCTGGCGGGCATGGTGTACCGCAACCGCTGAGCGCCTCCGACCGTGCCATCGCCGAGCGCGTCGCGCCAGAACTCAAGAAGCGCGGCTTGATCTTCGTTGGTCTCGATGTGATCGGCGATCGCCTGACCGAGATCAATGTCACCAGCCCGACCTGCGCGCGCGAGATCGAGGCCCACTACCACATCGATATCGGTGGGCTGTTGATGCAGGCTATCGAAAGCCGTCTGACTAAGCGCGGCTGAGCGAGAACGCGCGAGGCTGAACAGACGAGCGCAGCACGAGACATGAGCGAGGCGCTACTCGAGCCACCCGTCCGATCGGACCCGCGACTGCTGCTGACCATCGTGATCGCCACCGCCGTGCATGCGATGGTGGTACTGGGTGTGCGCTTCACGCCCGAGACGCCAGTGAAGTCGCGCTTCTCGGCCATGGAAGTGATGCTGGTGCCAGCGCTGTCCCCCACCACGGTGGTGAATGCCCTGCAGGTCGACACCGCCACCGATGCGGTCGGCGGAGAACCACCGGTGCTGCCGATGGCGCCAGTAGAGAAGCCGGTCATCGCCACCGCCGCAGCCACCGCTCCCATCAAACCCGCCGCGGCCCGGCGCGAAACTATCAACGCCGCCGCGCAGCCAACGCCAGCGGCGAAGCCCGCCGTGTCTCCCACCGAAAGCGTCGCCGCGCCGGTGCCGAGCGCCGCGCAGCTGATCGAGCGCTCGCTGGCGATCGCCGCGACCGGCGCCGGTCTCATCGAAGACAAGACTGTCAGCGGCCAATCCCAGAGTGAGCGCACGCTGTATATCAAGAACAACACCCGCGACTGGACCGAGATCGCTTACTCAGAGGCGCTCCGAAACAAGGCCAAGCACTTTGGCGAGTTGTTACAGCACGGCGTGCCCAGCGGTCGGGTCGGGCTGGATGTCGCTGTCGCGACCGACGGCAGTCTGGCCAGCGTCACCATCACGAAGTCCTCCGGTATTGAAGCGACGGATGCCGAGGCTATACGCATTGTCGAAAAGGCCGCGCCTTTTGCGCCCTTGCCAGCCGAGATGGCCAAGAAATTCGACGTGGCCCACCTCGAGTTCACGATGAACATCACCCACGACGAGGGCTTTCCCGGTGACCACTAGCGCACGCGTCGTGCGCCAGGCGACCTTGAAGAGCGACCTGGCGTCGGATGACCCGCTGGCGCTCACCATCGTCGTTGCGATCGTGTTGCATGCCATGGTCTTGCTCGGCGTGAGTTTCGCGCCCGAGCCGGGCACGCCTTCGCGTTTTGAATCCATGGAAGTGATCCTGGTCGCCGAGCGATCGACCCAGGCCCCCAAGCACGCCAAGTTGCTCGCCCAGACCAATCTCAAGGGCGGCGGTGACACTGACGAAGACGTGCGCCCGAGCGCGCCGGTCAAAGCGCCCTTGCCGTCACCGCTAGCAGCGGTCGCCAGCACCCCGCCGCCACCGATCCAGGCGCAAGCCTCGCCACCGGTAGAGCAACCGGCCCCGGCGCCGGCCCGCAACGGCCATCGCCAGGTCAAGGACTATGTCGCGCGCGTTGCCAACCAGGGCGAACTGCCCCTGCCGACCAAGAGCCCCACGCGCCCGACCCAAGTCCGCCCCGCAGCACCGCCCGAACCGCAACCCGATCCTCAACCGGCGACCGATGCTGAACCCTTGCCGATCGGCGCTCAACAGCTGGTGCATTCCTTCGCCATCGCCAATCTCTCGGCCGAGATTCAGGAAAAGCTCGAAAGCCGCGCTAAGCGCCCGCGTCGCAAATATGTCTCGGCTACCACCCAGGAGTATCGCTACGCGGCCTATATGGAAGCTTGGCGCGCCAAGGTCGAACGCATTGGCAACATCAATTATCCGGAAGAGGCGCGCAGACGCCGCATCTCGGGCGCGGTGATGCTCGATGTGGCGGTCAAGCGCGACGGCAGCGTGGCCGACATCAGCATCCGCAAATCATCCGGCATGACCGTGCTGGATGATGCCGCCATCCGCAGCGTGCACCTCGCCGCGCCCTATGATCCGCTGCCGCCCGAGATCCGTAGTGAAGTGGACGAATTACACGTGACCCGCACCTGGAAATTCGGCGGCGACGCCAATGTTTCCGTCACTCGCTGACGGCCCGCCGCTCGACTTGTAAGCGCCGAGCGCGGCGGGAATACTGACACCATGCAGCACTTCAATCTCACCGACCATTTTCTGATCGCGATGCCGCAGCTCGACGATCCAAATTTCGTGCGCTCGGTGACCTATATCTGCGCGCATAACGAAGACGGCGCGATGGGCATCGTCATCAATCGACCACTCGACATGGCGCTCGGCGAAGTCTTGACGCAGATGGAGCTGGCCGCCGACAGTGCGGCCATCGCCGAGCGGCCGGTCTATCTCGGTGGCCCGGTGCATACCGACCGCGGCTTCGTATTGCATCGGCCGGCCCAGGCATGGAATTCGACTATCGCCATCACGGCAGAGGTTGCGGTCTCGACCTCGCGCGACATTCTCGAAGCCATCGCGCACGGCCAGGGGCCAAGCGATGCGCTGGTGGCGCTGGGCTATGCCGGCTGGGGCGCGGGTCAGCTCGAAAACGAGATCGCGCAGAACGCCTGGCTGTCCGGCCCGGCCCATCTCGACATCGTGTTCAAGACGCCGGTGGAACTGCGCTGGCAACGCGCCGCCGCCCTGCTCGGCATCGATCTCGATTCGATTTCGCACGACGTCGGCCACGCTTGAGCACGCTCACCGCGCTTGCCTTCGACTACGGCGCGCGCCGCATCGGCGTGGCCGTCGGCCAGACCCAGACTCGCACCGCCGAGGCCCTGGTCACCTTGCAGGTGCGTAACGGACAGATCGACTGGCCGGCCATTGCGAAACTCATTGAGGCATGGCAGCCACAGCAATTGGTGGTCGGCCTGCCCACCAGCGACGACGGTCAAGCCCACAGCAATGCTGAACTCATCGCCCGTTTCGCACGGCGTTTGCGCGGCCGCTTTCAGCTGCCGGTCGCGTTTGTCGATGAACGATTGTCGTCGTATGCTGCGGCCGAGGACCCGGACACTCGGCGCGTTGGCCTGGACGCAGTCGCGGCTCGGCTCATACTCGAAACGTGGCTGGCCGGGTGCTGACGAGTATCCCTGACATTGGCAGACATCGGCAGGCACCGGCGCACGCCGAACACCAGCAGATCCCACACCATCCTGACCAGCGGCGCCGGCCGTGACGCTGAACGCCATGCACGAACTCGAACAACTCGACGTCGACACGCTGATCGCAGACATCGCCACGCGCCTTAAAGCACGCATTCAGGATCAAGGTCTGACCAATCCGGCCTTGGTCGGCATCCGCACCGGTGGTGTGTGGCTAGCGCAACGCCTGCAGAAGAAATTGAAACTGCCCGGGCCGATAGGCGAATTGAACATCGCCTTCTATCGTGACGACTTCAGCCGCATCGGCATGCATCCGACGGTCGAGCCCTCGGCGCTGCCCTTTGACGTCAATGATCGCCACCTGCTACTGGTCGATGACATTCTCTACACCGGTCGCACCATCCGTGCGGCCATGAACGAGATCTTCGACTACGGTCGACCGCGTTCAATAAGCCTGGTGGTACTCATCGATCGCGGCGGACGTGAATTGCCTATCGATGCCAACGTCTATGGCGCGCGCACCACCCTGCCGCCGGGTCAGCATGTTAAACTGCTTGGACCCGATCCCCTGCGACTCGAAATGGGCGCGAGCAAGTCATGACCAGCGAAGGCGGCCGCTCGTCCGGCGCACAACGATACGATCAGGCTCGCGGCACGACGCGGTGCGCAACGCTCATGCAACACTGATGGCGAACGACAGCATCCAACTCGACAGCCAGGGACGCTTGAAGCATTTCCTGACCATCGAGCACTTGCCGAAGAGCCTGCTGACCGCCATTCTCGACAACGCCGAACGCTTCACCGTGGTCGGCGATCGCGCGGTCAAGAAAGTGCCGCTGTTGCGCGGCAAGACCGTCGTCAATCTGTTCTTCGAGCCGAGCACGCGTACGCGCACGACCTTTGAGCTCGCCGCCAAGCGCCTGTCGGCCGATGTCATGAATCTGAATATCGAGGCCAGCGCCGCCAAGAAAGGCGAGTCGCTGGCCGACACCCTGCGCACCTTGGAAGCGATGCAGACCGATATGTTCGTGGTGCGTCATCATGAATCCGGCGCACCGGAATTCATCGCGCGCCAGGTCGGGCCCGAAGTCAGCGTGATCAATGCCGGTGACGGCCGTCATGCCCATCCGACCCAGGCCATGCTCGACATGTTCACCATCCGCCGCCACAAGCGTGACTTCACCAAGCTGAAGGTCGCGATCGTCGGTGACGTCGCCCATTCGCGCGTGGCGCGCTCGGAGATCCACGCCTTGACCACGCTCGGCGTGCCGGAAATCCGCGTGGTCGGGCCCAAGACCCTGCTGCCGCGCGGCATCGAAGCGCTCGGCGTCGAGGTGCATTATTCACTCGAAACTGGCCTCGCTGGCGTCGACGTGGTGATGATGTTGCGCCTGCAACAGGAGCGCATGCAGAGCGCGCTCTTGCCCAGCGGTCACGAATACTTTCACACCTACGGTCTGACGCCGGCACGCTTGAAACGCGCCCAGCCCGACGCCATCGTCATGCATCCTGGTCCGATCAATCGCGGCGTCGAAATCGATTCGGCGGTGGCCGATGGCAAACAATCGGTGATCCTGCAACAAGTCACCCATGGCATCGCGGTGCGCATGGCGGTGATGTCGATGGCGATGGGCACGGCGGCGCAAGCATCATGAAAATCACGATCGGTGGTGGTCGCGTCATCGACCCCGTCAGCCGGCGTGACGAAGTGGTCGATGTCTTCATCGACGGCGACACCATCATCGGCCTTGGTCGCACGCCGTCCGGCTTCAAGCCGGCCCGTGTGATTGATGCCAAAGGCGCGATCGTGTGTCCGGGTTTCACTGAAGTCGGCGCGCGCTTGCGCGAGCCCGGCGCGGAACACAAGGCGACCATCGCCAGCGAACTCGAAGCCGCTGCGGCTAGCGGTTTCACCACGGTCTGCTGCATGCCCGACACCCATCCGGTGATCGATACACCGGCGGTGGTCGAGCTGATCAACCAGCGCGCGCGCGGCGTGCGCGGCGCGCGGGTGCGCTGCATCGGCGCGCTGACGCAGGCTCTCGGTGGCTCAGTGCTGGCCGAAATGGCGGCGCTGAAAGAGATCGGTTGCGTGGGTGTGGCCAATGCCGGTCATGCGCTGCGCGACAGCAATGTCTTGAAGAACGCGCTGGCCTATGCGGCGACGCTCGATCTGACGGTCTTCCTCGACGCTGAAGATCCCTGGTTGTCAGCCCAGGGCTGTATGCACGAAGGTGCGGTCAGCACGCGCTTGGGTCTGCCGGGCATTCCCGCCGCCGCAGAATTGATCGGCCTCGGTCGTGACCTGGTGCTGCTTGAAGACAGTGGTGCACGCGCGCACTTCCGCACGCTGACCTGCGGCCGCTCGATCAAATACGTAAACAATGCACGCAAGACTGGCCTCGACGTCAGCGCCAGCGTCGGCATCGCGCATCTGACGCTGACGGATGAAGACATCGCGCGCTTCGACGGGCACTTCCATGTGCGCCCGCCACTGCGCACGCGTCGCGATCGCGCGCGTCTCATTCGCGGCCTGGCCGAAGCCGAGGTCGATGTGCTGACCGCCCATCACGAACCGCACGACGCCGATGCCAAAGCGGGTCCCTTTGGCGCGACCGCCGCAGGCATTTCTGGTCTCGACAGTTTCCTGCCTTCGATGTTGAGTCTGGTCGATGCAGGTTCGTTGGATTTGATGCGCGCCATCGATGCCGCCGCCGTGCAGCCGGCACGCGTGATCGGCAATGTGCCCGCCAGCATCAGCGTCGATGCCGTGGCCGACATCTGCATCTTTGATCCCCTTGAGATTTGGCAGCTCAATGCCGACACCATGTGGAGTCGCGGCAAGAACACACCCCTGCTTGGCCGTAGTATGCGCGGCCGCGTGCTGGCGACCCTGGTCGGCGGCCGCGTCGTCTTTGAGCGGAAAGCCTGAGATGGCGGAGCCGGCCAGCACTGCGCGCCTCCATCGCGGCACCATCGCGCTGGCCGACGCCACCATCCTCGCGGTCGAGCATTTCGCAGGCGCGCAGCATTATCTGCGTCTCGACTGCCCGAGCCTCGCTGCACGTGCCCTGCCCGGCAGTTTCGTACACCTGCAGTGCGATAAGGAATTGGCCATGCGCCGACCGATGTCGGTGATGCGGGTCTCGGCACACGACGGTTGGCTGGACGTGTTGTACAAAGCCCATGGCCATGGCAGCGCTCTGCTCGCGACGCGCGTGGTCGGCGAGATCTTGAGCGTGATGGGCCCTATCGGTCAGCCCTTCAAGCTCGATGGCTATCGTGCTCATCCCTTGCTGATCGGCGGTGGTGTCGGCATTCCACCCATGCTGTTTCTGGCCGAGCATATGCGCGCCCGCGCAGCGTCAGTGCAAGCGCTGGTGTTGATGGGCTCGGAAGTGCCCTTTCCGTTTACCGCGCGACCCTCGACCATCATGGTGCCAGGCGTGCCGCCGGATGTGATCGCCGCCATGCCCCTGCTTGAGGACTGGCACATCGCCTCACGCCTCGCGAGCCTCGCCGGTTTCCCCGGCTGCTATGAAGGTTATGTCACCGACCTCGCACGCCAGTGGATTACCACCAGCGGCGTGGCACAGAGCGATATCGAAATTTTTGCCTGCGGCCCGACCCCGATGTTGCGTGCGGTAGCGAAGCTCGCCGCCGAGTTCAGCCTGCCCTGCCAGATCTCGCTTGAGGAATACATGGCCTGTGCGGTCGGCGGCTGCGCCGGCTGCACGGTCAAGGTTGAGACGCCGAAGGGTCCGGCCATGAAGCGCGTGTGTGTGGACGGGCCGGTGTTCGAGGCGGCGACGGTGGTGTTCGCTGATCTGTAGGTGCGACCATTCGCACATTCATACCAGAGCGGATATCGGTGGCGCGCCATTTAATGTGCGAATGGTCGCACCTACAAGTGCCCCGGCGAGTCCTCGCCTAGGGGCCGCAAGCCCTTCGCTACCAACGCCTGCACAAGCTGCTCGCGCTCAAAGCCGACGAAGGTCTGATCGCCGAGCGTCAGTATCGGTATCACTTTCACCGCTTGCGCGGCAAAACGGCGCATGCCTTCCTGATCGGTCTCGATGTCGTACTCGCAATGCTTGATGTGCTCATCGTGCATGAACATCCGCGCCTGGCGGCAATAGCCGCACCACGACGCGCTCAGCATCACCACGGTATCGGCGTCAGGCGTGAGCGCTTGGCCACAGAGTACGCGTGGCACCGCGAAGTTGCCCACCGTCCTGATCATGAGCCATGCGCCGATCACCAGCACCAGGACGTAGCTCGGCCAGCGCGCACGGCGACTTCGCGGCGGACGACCCTCAAGCACCGTAGTCCCACTCGAAACGCGCCAGATCGATACGCCCTAGCGCATCAAACTCGATACCTTCCAGGGCGAGCCGATCATATTGTTCGTTGGACCAGTCGCGCGCACCGCGCGGGCTGATGCAGCCCTTCACATTCACCACCCGATGCCAGGGTACTTGTGCACCGTCAGGTAAGGCAGACAGCGCATAGCCGACCTGCTTGGCGCCGCTCGGGCCTTCGATATAGCTAAGCGCGGCGACTTGCTTATAGGTCGCGACCCGTCCCGATGGAATGGCACACACCACCGCCCACACCCGCGCGTTGCGACCGACCGCCTCGCTCATCGCACTCGCCGTTCCGTCACGTTCCCTCCTCGGTGCGCCGAGCGCCGATGCTGCATCAGCATGGCACCGGATCCTCGACTCGCGGCGGGTCGGACAACTCCACGCGCACACCGTGCCGCGCTTCGCCGCGCGGCTTCAAGCACATGAGCACGGTGCGCTTCGCGACCCAGGTCAGGCCGATCTGATCGCCGGAGAACGGCGCGCCGTCGTTGGCGAGTGCTGTACTCACCACCGCTGTGCCGGCAGGCATGCCGCGCGGCACGAGGTAGAGATTAACCTTGTGCGGCATTGTCGCGCTGCTCGCCGCGAGCAAGGTCAGGCGCAGCAGGTAATCACCATCGGGCGCGGCAAATTCACTTAGGACTTGTTCCTGGGTCTCGCCACAGGCGGCGAGCAGGACGAGCAGCGCGGCACTCATCCGCCCACTGTCCCGCCACGACATCATGGCTGTGGCGAAATCACCTGATCACGCGCCGCCTTGTAGTCTTCATAGCGGGTGCGATCGGGATGCTTGGCATCGGTGCATTGGCTGGCTCGGGCCTTGGCGGCGGGCTGATTGGCGCCGGCCTGCTGACAGGCGTAGCTATCACCGACGTCATAGAACCATTGCTGCCAACTGCTGGTGGTGCAGGCAGTAAGCGTCAGGCTGAGGACGGTGATGAGTGTGACGCGCGTGATGATAGTGACTCCCATGGTCGACAACTTCCTGTTCATGACGCCTCACCGGGATAGGCCACGTGCTGCGGCAGTTCATCGTCAATGACGAACCACGATGCCTTGGAGCCGACGAAGATATGGTATTCGGGTTGCAGCGCGGGCTCGTCATCGAGCGCGCCGGCCGCCACCCATAAACGATGCGGATAATCGTGCATCACGAACAACAGCTTGCTACCACAGTGTGCGCAGAACCGTCGTTCGACACCAGGCGAGGAAGCAAAGCTGCGGATCTGCTCCGCTCCACGCAGCAGCTGGAAACCCTCGCGTGCGATCTCGACGAACGTGGCAAAGGCCGTGCCGTGGTGCTTGCGACATCGTCCGCAATGGCAGTTGCCCATCGCAAGTGGCGGCGTGGTGAGCACGAAGCCCACCGCGCCACACAGGCAACTGCCGCGCAGATCCTCAGCGGGCGCGCTCATGGCGCGCGTCGAGAAAATCGACCCACGCTTCCCAGCGTTTGGTGTCGGACGGAAACTTTGGATGGTCGAAGCGCGCGATGACGATGTGCTCGAGCCCGGCGCGATAGGCAATCGCGGCGACGAAAATGAGACCGTCCTTGTAGGCTTGACGCTGCTCGTCCGGCACGGTCTTGTGCGGCGTATCGGACCACAGCCCACCCGCACGCAAGGGCGCTAGCCAGTTCTCGGCGTGATTGGCGCTGGTCCCGCGCAGGGTGCATAGATAAAGGCTGCCGTTCAATTTGTCGCCCGGATCGAAAGCGAGGTCATAGTGATCGACGATGACGGCGTTGCTGAACTCGGCCGGCGTGCTGTTCAATTGCGCGCTCATGATGTGATGCTCCCGTGGACGCTACTGCGGCAGGCGTGCCGCGACGATGGGACCGAAGCTAACCCAGGCGACAGGGCTAATCAATCCTCGATGGATCACGGTTTCAACTCGACCTCGACGAAGGACAGAAAGTAGTCATTGACGTTGATGACATTGTGTTCGACGCCGACCGTGCGCGAATAGGACACACCGACCTCAAGCGCGGCGGTCTTCTCGCCTTGCAGCGTTTCTAATAACAGCGTGCCGGTGGTGAGCGGCACCACCACGTAGTCATGACCATGAATGTGCCAACCGGTTTCGGCGCCGGGCGCGAAACGCCATTCGGTAACGATCACCCGTTCATTTTCGAATTGCTTCACACCTTCGGCCTGGGGGCGGGGCTTATTCATGTTTTTTCCGATCAAGCGAGCGCGGCGGTCTCACTCCAGGCCAGGGCGGGAAAACGTTCGACACCCTCGGCAAGAAACTCCCCGGCGCTGTCCATGCACACGCAATGACGACGCGTGATGCGCCAGCCAATCGGTGTCAGCGCGAAGGTGTCGTGATAGGAACCACGCACTTCCCAACGCGTCATGGTGCCTTCCGGCAGACGCTGTAAGTGGGTGGCGATGACGCGCGCGCTGGCATGGGCGCTCTTGCCGTGCACCTCGACCATGGGATTGGCGATCACGTGATTGGTCCAGTAGCAGAGATCGAGAAATCGACTGAAGGCCTCAACGGCGCCGGCGCCGGTGCAATCGAAAACCTGGCCGGACACTTCGTAATGCAGAGCCGCCGTCGGCGTGAACACCTGATCCAGCAATTCAAAGCGCTTCTCGTCGAGGGCGCGCGCGTAGATGGCGTAGTTATGCGAAATGGCGATGAAGGCTTCGTGGTCCATGGTCTCTCCCGGTGCTGCGCGACACGACGTGCCGCATCGGCGCAAGTGTAGGCGCCATGGACTGCGCCGCAAAGCGCGCGCGGTCAAGACCCGGCTCAGGAATCGGACAAGGCCGTGCTTACAAAGCGCGCGGCAAGGCCAGCCAGGCTTGTACTGATGGCCGCTGCCATTGCGCGCGCGCATAGTCGGCGACGCGCGCTGGTACCGCATCGCCGCTGTTCAGCAAACGGTGCAGCATGAGCGCCAGATCGGTATCGGCGAGCGACCAGTCGCAGAACAACTGACTGGCGCCGACAGGTAACAAGCTTTCGACCAGTGCGCACAGGCGTGCGCCGTCATCGGCCGCAGCACTGGGCAGCGGCGTGCTCAAGGGCGCGTCGAATACCGCCGTGGTCGGCCGCGCGTCACGCAAGGCCGTAAGATCACTGCGTAACCAGGCCTGGATCTGGCGCGCGCGAGCGCGTTCGTGGCCGGTGCCCGGATAGAGCGCGCGATAACCCGGCGCCGGCAACAATTCGTCGAGGTATTCAGCGATGGCCGAGGATTCGCTCAAGTGAAATTCGCCATGACTCAGCATCGGCACGCGACAAGTCAGCGAATCGCGCGCGTAGTCCGGCGCGCGCTGGTCAGCGGTAGAGAGGTCGACATGGCGCAACTCAAAGGGCACGCCCTTCTCGGTCAGGGCGACATAGACCGACATCGCATAGGGACTGACGTGGCGAGCGTCGACGTGGAGCAGAAACTGGGTGGTGGACATAGCGATCGCGCTCAGGGCAGGACGGTGGTGCAGTGCGACGTACAGTTCGCGATCTGGGCGTGCAATCGGCTGTAGAGCGAATCGCAGGCGCCGCGCTTCGATTCGCACAGCACGCGCGTCACCAGGGTCGGATTACCGTTCTTGAAAACGATATCGCGACGGACCACGGTCGGATAGGCGGGATGGCCCTTCGGTGCGAAGGTCCAGGTGGTAAAGTCATCGCCCTGCTCGTCGGTGATGATGGTCCAACCGCCGTGCTCGGCGGTTTGCACTGCGGGCTTGGCGGCGAGCGCCTGGCGCGCGGCACGGACCGAGGCATAGCCAATGCCGCTGACGGTCGTCTGAGCAGCGAGCAAGCTCGGCGTCAGCAGCAGAACGCCAGCGAGGACAGAGAGTAAACGCGAGTGTTGATGGCGCATGGGGCTGTTCCCGGGCCGGCACGGAAATGGGCGAATGAGGCCGGCGTTTGAAGCCCAAGGATAGCCGCTTTTGTCCACGCCACGGAACGCCGAGGCCGAGATCAGGGCGGCGTGATGGCCGCCAGTTGCCGATCATGCAGGCCGCATAGCAGCAGCAGCGCGGCACTCGCCCCCAGCAATGCACAGAACATATCCCATTGGGTGTCCCACACATCGCCCTGGGTACCGAGGAATTCGTCCGCGCCCTGGCCCAGTAGCATCGCCGCCGCCCATTCGATCAACTCATAACTGGCGCTGATGGCCAGCACGATGGCGATACAGATGAAGACCAGCATGCGCCGCCCGCGCACGTAATCACCGCGCAGCAGAATCTCGCGCGCGACCATCACCGGCACGAAACCTTGAGCCAGATGGCCGATGCGGTCATAAGGGTTGCGTTCGAGACTCAGCCACTCGGCAAGCTGAAAGCCGAGCGGCACGCGCGCATAGGTATAGGCACCGCCCAGCATGAGAATGCCGGCGTGCAGGAAAATGAGCCCATAGAGCAGCGTGGTGAGGGGCAGACGTCGATAGGTCGCAATCATGATCGGTAGTGCGATCACGATTGGCATCACTTCCATCACCCAGGTCAGACGGTCATAGGGCCGATAACCTGACCACGCCAACAAGGCGAGCAGCGCGGCGGCGGCGCACAGCAAACGCTGCTCGCGCACAGTGTCGATGGCAGCGGACGCAGCGGCGGTCATGAAACGACTCCGTGTTGGGCTGCCGGATAGTCCATCCTGATACCTGCTTCAGCTCACCACACGGTGTAAGCCATTATCACACCGGTAGCCACCATCAAGGTCATGCCGACCACGAACAGCGTGTCGGCGATGTTTTCAAAGGTGACCGTGAGTCGCGTTTCGCGCATGCGCAGCGCGAAGAAGATGAAGTAGGCGCAGGACAAGAACACTATGGCGCAGATCACCAGCAGTTCATCGGCGATGGTGGCCGAACGCGAGGCATGGCCGACGGTGTAGAACAAAGTCACGCCGGTGATGCACAGGCCCGCCATATTGCCGGACAGGGATAACAGGTGTAGCAATTCTTCGCGCATCCAGGGGCGTTGGCGTGACGGGCGCTTCATGGCTTTCGGTTGTAATGAAGGGAATGCAAGCTGACGGCGCGAGGTGGGCGGCTCAACGCGGTTCGACGCCTGCGCCGCCGCGCCCATCGTGTCGCGCGAGGCGGTGTTGAAGATGGCGTTTCACATCGGGCCATTCGCTGGCGAGGATGCTGTACATCACAGTATCGCGCACCGAACCATCGCGACGCAGCGCGTGATGGCGAATGACGCCGTCGCGTTTCGCGCCGAGCGCCTCGATGGCGCGCTGCGAACGGAAGTTGAAATTGTCGGTGCGCAAGCCGACCACAACGCAGTCCAGCGTCTCAAAAGCATGGCCGAGCAGCAACAGCTTGCAGACCGTATTCAATTGACTGCGCTGGCAACGCTCGGCATACCAGGTGTACCCGATCTCGACGCGCGACGCGCCAGGAATGATGTCGTGGTAACGGGTACTACCGAGCACCGCGCCGCTGCGCCCCTCGCAGACCGCCCACGGCAGCATGTGGCCAGCCTGCTGGCCGGCCAGCGCGGTGGCGATATATTCATCGACTTGGGCGAGCTCGGGCACCGAGGTGTACCACAGTTCCCATAGCCGCCCATCGCTTGCTGCGGCGCTGAGACCGCCAGCGTGATCTGGACGTAGAGGTAGCAGACGCACATCGCGCATCTCGAGTTCGACCGCTTGTGGGCTTTTCATGACGAGCTTCCTCATAGAGAACGTAGGCGATGCACACTGTGCGTCATTGATAACGTCGGCCCGCCAGTTCCAGCCAGCCATCGGCATGTTTGCGATGCGGGTCACGATGCGTCCAATGCAGCACGCCGCCCCGTTCGTTCCAGGCAAATTCACCGGCGAAACGCAGTTTGTCGCCGGCACGGAGGTCATCGAGACGCGGCGCGAGATCGATATTATGCGCGACCAGCAAGACCGGCCCCGACGGCAAGCGCAACAAAAACCGCTGATGACGACTACCGCGCTGGTCATCGGGCAGCAGTTTGATGACCTCGCCTTCGCCGCTGATCGCGACATCACTTTGACGCGCCGCCAAAGCCGCCGCCACCACCTGATCGGCATTGCCGACACTCGCCTCACGCGAGGACGACGCCGAGGGCGACAGACGACCCTGGCCGAAGACATAGGCCAGCACCAGCGCCAGTACGATGCTGAGCAGTCGGCCGCCCAGTTGCTTGGCTCTCATCGGAAGTCGACCTTCAAATCACACGCGGGTTCGGGCTGCGGGGAAGGCGCTAACCATCGACAGTAAGGCTTGCGCACCAGACGCCAAGCTCGCTCGATCAGACGCAGCATTACAAAGCGCGCAGCCGGGTCGCCTTGGCGCGACCGCTAGCCATGCGCCGTGCGCCACGCAGGCACCACAGGAACAGCACCGCCAACACTAGATCGCCACTCGCGATCACCACGCCTTTGCCGCCCACCGCGCCCATCAGCCACAGAATACCGATGAGCGCGAAAGCACTGGCTTTGCCAATGGCACCGAACATGACCAATGGCCGGTCGATCACCGTCTGCTGCGCGAGCCACAGATAAGCGCCGCCGAACAGCAATACGAACAGTGCGGTCATGGCGCGATAGGCGCCCGGTACCTCGGCCGGCAGACCGGCGAATTGACCAAAGTAGGAAGCGGGAAAGGCAAACAACAACGCGCCCAGTAAGTTGAACAGCGCAGCTATCCACAGCGCACGGCGCAAGACCGTCTCTCGGTTCATCGGCACAAGGCTCTCCGGATGCGCGGCAAGGTCACACAGGCGCTGCCTGTCAGGATGAGGGCGACGGCGCGCGCAACCCGGCACGCATGGCTTAGACCATAGCGCCCCGGGTCGTGGCTGCCAAGCGCGGGCGCCTATTCGCTGGCTTCGGCGTTTTCGGCGGCGGTGCCAGCGCTTGGCGGACGACGCAGAATCGTTTCTTCGCTGGGCGTATCGACGTCGTGCAACAGCAGCCGCGTTTCACTGACATCGACCACGGTGTAGTGGTACTCAATGTCTTCGCAGCATTCGATCGCGAGGGTCGTGCCGTCCAAACTCCAGCGGCCGTCGACGGCCGAGGGCCGATCATGCAGCCAGGAATTGTAGGTATGCACACCGTCGTTAGCGGCGAACTCGACCGCCTCGTCGGGACAGTCACCGCTCTCGCACAACCAGTAACCGAGCAGTCCCGTCGCAAGGGTGCCTTCATCGGCCCATGCTCTCGGCGCTGGGCTCAGGCCAAGCAACAACAAAGGCAGAATGATTTTTGCAGTTCGCACCATGGCGCGCTCCCCGGGCCGGTCGCGCCCATGGTAACGCAGGGCTTCACTCAATCATTGGAGAGAATCACATTGCGCACCAGCGGATAGATCTGCCCCTGCCAACGCCGCCCGCTGAACACACCGTAGTGGCCGACGCCGGCCTGCATGTGATGACGCTTACGATTGGGCCACAAGCCGCTGCATATATCCTGCGCGGCCAGAGTCTGGCCCACCGAGCAGATGTCGTCCTTCTCGCCTTCCACCGTCAAAAGCGCAGTGCGGCGGATGGCGCGCGGCTCGATGAGTGTGCCGCGCCATTCAAGTTTGCCTAGCGGCAAGGCGTGCTCCTGAAAAATCAGATTGACGGTTTCGAGATAGAACTCGGCCGCCAGATCGAGCACCGCGAAGTATTCATCGTAAAAGGTCTTGGTAGCCTGGGCTTCCTGGTCTTTGCCCTGCACCAGCGCCGCGTATAAATCGAGATGGGCTTTCACATGACGGCTCAAATTCATCGACATGAACGCACCCAACTGTACGAAGCCGGGATAGACCCGCCGCCCGACACCGTCATGAGGGGCGGGCACGGTCGCGATCAGATTGCGCTCGAACCATTCAATCGGCTTGCTGGTGGCGAGCTCGTTGACCTTGGTCGGGTTGAGTCGGGTATCTATCGGCCCCGCCATCAAGGTCATGCTGCGCGGTTGAGCGGGGTTGTTGTCTTGCGCCATCAAGGCCGTCGCGGCGAGCACCGCAACACAGGGCTGGCAGACTCCGATCACATGGGCGCCGGGACCCAAAAATTCCAGAAAGCGCACGATGTGTTCGACATATTCATCGAGCCCGAAGCGGCCCTCGACCAGACTCACGTCCCGCGCGTTATGCCAGTCAGTGATGTAGACATCGTGATCGGGCAGTAAGGTATTGACGGTGTCACGCAACAAAGTCGCGAAGTGACCGGACAAGGGCGCGACCAGTAACACGCGCGGCTGTTCAATATCACTATCCTTGCGAAAGCGTAGCAAGGTGCCAAAAGGTGTAACCAACACCGCTTCTTCGCTGACAGCGTATTCGCGCGCGTCTATCGTCACGCTCGGAATGCGGAACGCGGGACGATGATGACTTAAGCCCGCCCGCGTCAACATCTCGCAGGCCGCTTTCACACTGCGCGCGTAGAGATTGTCGGTCTTGAAAGGGGTCTGTTCGAACGAGGCCAGCGCATGACCGGCGAGGGTACGCAGTGGCGCCATGAAGTCCGACTGCGATTGATAGGCACGGTAGATCATTCGGTATCCATGGCATTGGTCAGGTGATGTTGCGCTAGACAATGAACGCTCGCGCCCAGACCTCGACGGCGATGTGTCTGCATCGCGCCGTCGAATCGCCTTGCGATCTCATTGCGTCTCGATATCATGCGCTGAGAGTATCATCGAATCCAAGCGCATCACGCGCAGATCTCATGATTCGAAACGGATCGCGCGTGCGCGACCAAACAGGCGACATGATGAGCGACACCAGTCTTACGATCAGCAGCAAGAATTATTCATCGTGGTCTTTGCGTGGCTGGCTTCTGTGCAAGATGGCCGGCCTCGATTTCACCGAGAAGGCCATGTCCAGCGACGATCCTTCGACGCGCGCGGAACTGTTGCTGTTATCACCGTCGTTTTTGGTGCCCTGTCTGCGACATGATGGTGCAACAGTGTGGGATACACTCGCCATCGCCGAATACCTGCATGAATTGAATCCGGGCGCCGGCCTGTTGCCAAACGATCGCATCGCACGCGCTCATTGTCGTGCGGTGTGTGGCGAGATGCATTCCGGGTTCACCAATCTGCGCGCGGCTTTGCCGATGAATCTCAAGGCGCATCACCCGGCCTTCAAGATCTGGGCGGGGGCACAGGCCGACATCGATCGCGTGGTCGAGATTTGGCGTGAATGCCTCACCGGCTATCAAGGCCCCTATCTGTTCGGCAAGTTATCCATGGCCGACGCCATGTATGCGCCGGTATGCGCCCGCTTCCGCACCTATGATGTGCATCTTGATGCTGCCTGCGCAGCTTACCGTGATCGCATCCTCGCACTGCCACTCGTGACGGAATGGGTCACCGCAGCGAAGGCCGAGCCCGACGAAGTCGAGGAACTCGACGCCGAGTTCTAAGCCGTCGGCGGGCGCCCATCGGTCGCCGCCCAATAGGCGCGCCATCCACCGTAGACGGTGATCTCCTGTTGTCCGGCGCATAGCCAGGCTTCGCCGAGCACGCCCAGCAACTCTTCACCGCTCATGAGCACCACCTTGCCAATACACAGGCCGGGGGGTTCCTTCAGTAACACTTGGGCCAGACCGGCAGCCGGCACACGCCAG
This sequence comes from Pseudomonadota bacterium, assembly GCA_043782755.1. Lineage (GTDB taxonomy): Bacteria > Pseudomonadota > Gammaproteobacteria > JADJYF01. The sequence continues at coordinate 40,785 of JAYWAC010000099.1, forward strand.
ACTTCGAGCGCCAACGCACTGCCATCCTCGTGGACGCGCTGCATGGCCGTAAGCGGCTAAACGAGGCCGTATTCCCAGCTTGAGATGTAGCGGCTAGTTTCTGCGAGGTGTTCACCCTCGAAGGATCTGGTTGCCCATGTCAGAG
>JAYWAC010000100.1:0-6125 GCA_043782755.1 Pseudomonadota bacterium
TCCGACTTCAGTCGGACATTGAAATCAGAGGGCACTGCATGTGCTCCGGACTGAATGTCCGACTGAAGTCAGACCCACAGATGATGCTGGCATACTCGAAGGACAGAACTCATGTCGCAACGGATTGAAGTGCTGCGCGCCAAGATCTGCTTTGACAGCCATGACCGAGGTATGACGGAGACCACTCCATGACCATGGAATGCTGGGAATTCCCGCCACGCTACGACGACAGCTACATGCCGCCCGCCGGCAGTCGTTATTGGTTTCCGCAACGCGAGACCATGAACGCCGGCGAGCGCGAACGCGCCATCCTCGGCCGTTTGCAGGAAGTGTGCCGCTACGCCTACGCCCATTCTATTTTCTATCGCAATCATTGGGACGCCGCCGGCTTTCATCCCGCCCAATTGAAATCGCTCGAAGACTTCGAAGACCGTGTGCCGGTAGTCACCAAACAACTCTTACGCGAATCCCAGGCGCGCGAGGCGCCTTTCGGTGAGTATCTGTGCATTGCGCGCGAAGAAGTGTTCCGCGTGCATGGCACTTCCGGCACGACCGGCAGACCGACAGCCTTCGCCATCAGTCGCAACGATTGGAGCGCGATTGCCAACGCCCATGCGCGAGTGATGTGGGGCATGGGTCTACGCCCATCGGACACCGTGTGCGTGGCCGCGATCTTCAGTCTCTACTTGGGCAGCTGGGGCGCACTGGCGGGCGCCGAGCGTCTGGGTGCGACGGTCTTTCCCTTTGGCGCCGGCGCGAGTGGCATGAGCGCACGCGCGGTGAGCTGGCTCGATCAGATTCGCCCGACGGTGTTCTACGGCACGCCGACCTATGCGCTACATCTCGCCGAAGTGGCGCGCGAGGAAGGCCTCGACGCGCGCAAGTTCGGCCTGCGCGCGCTGGTATTCTCCGGTGAACCGGGCGCATCGATTCCGGCAGTGGTCGAGAAACTGAGCGCAGCCTTTGATGCACACGTATTCGATGCCGGCTCGATGGCTGAGATGACGCCTTGGATGCATGCCGCCGGCAGCGCCGAGACCTCACCCGGCATGCTGTTATGGCAAGACGTGGTCTACACCGAGGTCTGCGATCCGACCAACTATCGCCGCGTGCCCTATGGCAGTCGTGGCACACCGGTATACACCCACCTCGAACGCAGTTCGCAGCCGATGATTCGATTGGTGTCGGGCGATCTGGCGATCTGGGAACATGGTCCAAACCCTTGCGGCCGCACCTATCCGCGACTGCCGAACGGCATCTTCGGCCGCATCGACGACATGTTCACTATCCGTGGCGAGAACATCTATCCGAGCGAGATCGATGCGGTCTTAAATGCCGTGCCCGATTACGGCGGCGAGCATCGCATCCTCATTACCCGCGACGGCGCGATGGATGAATTGCTGCTGCAAGTAGAGATCGAGGACGAGGCACGCAGCGATACCGCGCGACTCGCAGCGTTCAGCGAGACCGTGCGTCATCGATTGTTGAAAACGCTCGCCGTACGGGCGCAGCTGGAAGTGGTCTCTTCCCACAGTTTTCCACGCACCGATTTCAAGGCACGCCGCGTGATCGAGAACCGCGAAGTGTTCCGCGATATGCAGCGCAAGCTCGAAAGTGACCCGCGCTCATGAGCGTGCCGGTGTCTTCACTTGAACGACTCGCACGCGCGGCGCGCAGTGTTTTAATTATTTTGAATAAGCAATATTTCGGAGCCTGGTCGCGATGATCGTCATTCCCTATCTCGAATTCCGCCCGCGCATCGGTGCCGATCTGCAGGCCGCCGCCGATGCCGCCGTGATCGGTCGCGCCGAGGTCGGTGCGCGCTGCCATCTCGGCCAGCTCGCCACCCTGCGCGCCGACGGCGAGGGCATACGCATCGGTGATGACTGCTGGTTTGGCGACTTCAGCACCGTGCACATCGCCCACGGCGTATTCCCGGCAACGGTCGGCAACGGTGTCAGCGTGGCGAGCTTCGGTCTGGCGCATGCCTGTGATCTCGGCGACGGTTGCGTGGTCGGTGAACACGCGCTGGTGATGGATAACAGCCGCGTCGGCGCCGGCGCGATGATCGCAGCCGACAGTGTCGTGCCGCCCGGCAAGACCCTGGCGGGTGGTTGGCTGTATGCCGGCGTGCCGGCCAAGGCCGTGCGCTCGATCACCGCCGAGGAACTGGACACTTTGCATGCCCTCGTACGCAGCGGCGCCCATAGCCGCGACGCGGCGGTGAATGCACTGCTGCGCACCGTGCAAACGCTGCCACCTGTGCGTCGAGTGGCGGGCTTCGGTCTGCCGTCCAAGATCACCGCGAGTGCCTATATCGCACCGACTGCGATACTCGAAGGCAATCTCAGCCTCGCTGCCGGCGCGAGCGTGTGGTTCGGCGTCGAGATGGTCGGGGGTGGCGATATCGTGATCGGTGCCGACAGCAATGTGCAGGACAACACCCGTATCGAACTCAATGCAGGCGAACGCGTGCTATTAGGTCAACGCGTGACGGTTGGCCATAACGTGCGCATGGCGGCCTGTGTGGTAGAAGACGGCGCAATGGTCGGCATGGGCTCGGTGGTCGGCGCCGGCACCATCGTGCGCGCTGGTGGCGTGATCGCGGCAGGCGCACAGACCGCACCGGGCACCCTCGTGCGCACCGGTGAGATCTGGTCAGGCTCGCCGGCACAACGCTGGAAGCCCTTACCGGAAGACAACCGCGCCAACTTCGCGCGCGGGGTTGATGTGTATGTTGAATACGCGGCAAATTATTCGCGCTGAGGCTCTTGTTGTAGATGCGACCATTCGCACATTCAAAGGCGCGCCACAACGTGTAGCAATGGCATGAATGTGCGAATGGTCGCACCTACGGGAGATCCGCGTTCAGAGACGCAAGCCGCGCACCCCGCTCCATTGATCTCCCCCACAATTCGCGGCACTCTTGCCGCTGCCTCACAGGACCTTGATTTCATGCGCCTCATTTCATTGCGTCGCAACGCGACGAATTCTTTGGCGGCGCTGTTGTTGATGCTGGTCGCTCTCTCTAGCCAGGCTGCGGCCACCGCGCTGGCATCCCACGAAGCCATGCCGGTCTATGGCTGGCTGGAATGGGCTTACGTTGAACCGCATCACGTGCATCTCAAGGCCAAACTCGATTCCGGTGCCAAGACCTCGTCGCTGTCGGCTATCGATGTCGAGCGCTTCGAGCGCGACGGCGCGGCGTGGATGCGCTTTCACGTGCCGATCTCGGCCAGAGACGGTGGCACCGCCGAGCCGCAATTGATCGCAATGGAAAGCCGTCTCGAAAAGGAAGTGCTGATCAAAAGCCATGGCAGCGGTCCCTCGCGCCGGCCGGTAGTGCAAATCGCCGTGTGTCTCGGCGCTCAAGTGTTCGTCACGCCGGTCACGCTGACCGATCGCAGCCATTTCAACTATCCGTTGCTACTGGGCCGTTCTGCGCTGCGCGGGCGGGCGCTGCTCGATGTCTCGCGGATTTATGTCAATGGCGCCAACGCCGCAAGCTGTGCAGCTGGCGCGCACCACATCAAGGATTGAGTTAGGCGTCGTGAAACGACTGCAAGCTATCGTACTCGTGCTGCTCCTGACCCTCGCCGCACTTGCACTCATGTATGCCAAGATTACCCGCCTCGGCCTGCCACTGTTGCCCCATCAGCTTGAGCAGGTGTGGTCGGTGGAAGCGAAGATTGAATTCGACGCCAGCCGTCATGCGACCGTGGTCGATTTCGACATTCCTGACAAACTCGGTCAGTTCGTGCGTCTCGATGAATACTTCATCTCGCGCGGCTATGGTCTTAATGTCGGCATTCGCAATCACGATCGTCGCGCCGAATGGTCGACGCGCCAGGCGCGCGGCGCGCAGCGTCTCTATTACCGTCTTGAAGCGGTGCCACAGAGCCAGGACGACCCGCTAGAACCGTCCAAGCATGTGCCGGCAGCGCCGGCCACGCCGACCTACGCCGAACCGCTGGCGTCAGCGATTCAGGACACCCTCGGTAACGTGCGTGACGAATCGGCCAATGTCTTCACCTTCGTCAGTCAGACGCTGGTCAAACTGAACGCGCTCGCGCCCAACGACAATGTCATGATCATCCGCGACAACCTCGATCGCGCCAGCGAGGCCTGGGTCGAGCGTCTGATCTACGTGCTGGCCGGCGCCAATATCACCGCACGCATGGTGCGTGGCGTGATCCTCGAAGACCGCGCCGCCAAGCAACATCTGACGCCCTGGCTGGAAGTGCACAACGGCACACGCTGGCAAGGCTTCAATCCCCAGAGCGGCAATCGCGGCTATCCCGACAACTTTCTGCGCTGGTCGGTGGGTGACGAGCCCTTGCTGCAGATAGAAGGTGGGCATAACAACAACGTCACGTTCTCGGTGTCGCGCTACGCACAATCGCCAACCATGGTCGCGCGCGCACGCGGGGTCGCCAACGACACCCTGCTCGCCAGCACCATGTTATTCAACCTGCCGGTCAGCACGCAGAACGTCTATCGTGTGTTGTTGATGGTGCCTTTCGGCGCGCTGGTGGTGGCCTTCATGCGCACCATCGTCGGTCTGCCGACGCTCGGCACCTTCATGCCCATCCTGGTCGCCCTCGCGTTTCGTGAAACCGAACTCGCGTGGGGCATCGCCTTGTTCATTCTCATCACGACCTGCGGACTGTCCTTGCGTTTCTATCTTGAACGCCTGCAATTGCTGCTGGTGCCGCGCTTGTGTGCGGTGCTGGTGCTGGTGGTGTTGTTGATGGTAACCATCAGCCTGGTATGTGGTCGACTCGGCATCGACAAGGGTTTTTCCATCGCGCTGTTCCCGATAGTCATCCTGACCATGGTCATCGAGCGCATGTCGGTGATCTGGGAAGAATCAGGACCAGGGCAGGCGCTGAAAGAAGGCCTGGGCAGTCTCAGCGTCGCCATTCTTGGCTATCTGGTCATGAAGAACGAACACCTCACACATCTGGTGTTCCTGTTCCCAGAATCGCTGTTGATCCTGCTCGCGGTGTTCATCCTGATGGGTCGTTACACCGGCTATCGCCTGCTAGAAGTGGCGCGCTTCAAGGATATCGTCGAGGCGCCGGCGTCCGATGCTAAGCCGCATCCGTAAGCTCAGAGCGGCCGGCGTAGTCGGCATCAATAACCGCAATCGCGGTTACATCATGCCGCACAACCCGCGCGCCCTGTACGCGCGAGTCGACGACAAGGTTGAGACCAAGCGCCTCGCCATTGCCGCCGGCATTGCGGTACCCGAACTCTATGGGCTCATCCACGCGGTGCGCGAGGCCAAGAACTTTGCGCGCATGGTCGAGGCGCATCGCGACTTCGTCATCAAGCCGGCCCATGGCAGCGGTGGCAAAGGCATCCTGGTCATCACCGACCGGCGCCGCGACATGTACATCAAGAGTGACGGTCACGCGTTGAGTGCGGCCGAGGTGCGGCATCACATCGAGAACGTGCTGGGCGGCGTCTACAGTCTCGGTGGCCAGCCCGATCAGGCCATCATCGAATACCGCGTGAAGTTCGATCGCGTGTTTGAAGCGGTCAGCTATCGCGGCGTGCCGGATATCCGTGTGCTGGTCTATCGCGGTGTACCGGCGATGGCCATGCTGCGCCTGCCGACGCGTCGCTCCGACGGTCGCGCCAACCTGCACCAGGGCGCGGTCGGCGCCGGTATCGAGATGTTGACTGGCGCCACCACGCTGGCGGTGTACCAGAACCGTCGTATCGATGAACACCCCGACTTCGGCACCGCCCTCGGCGGCCTCATGATCCCCGGTTGGCCAGCCCTATTGCTGCTGGCCGCGCGCTGCCAGGATCTCGCGCCTCTCGGTTATCTCGGTGTCGACATGGTGCTGGATGCCGAGCTCGGCCCGCTGATTCTGGAATTGAACGCCCGCCCCGGCCTCGGCATTCAGATCGCCAACGGCCGGGGCCTGCGCGGCGTACTCAACTTCATCGATGCCGCCGCGCCTCTGCCGACCGACGCCGCCGCGCGGGTGGCGGTGATGCGGACGTACTACGAAAGTGTGAAGGGGCAGCCTGAGGCCTGAGGTCTCGCCGGGGTTTGCCCCTCTACTCTGCTGCTGTGGGGGGGGCCGTAATGGGGCCGATTTTGGGGGGGG
>JAYWAC010000101.1:0-6122 GCA_043782755.1 Pseudomonadota bacterium
GCGCTTCGAGACCTGGTCGCCGCGACGAGTTCCCGCGGCGGCACCAAGCCATACTATAATCGGCCAAAGGACAAGCGCCGCGCCGGAATCACGCGACCGCGCCCCAACCAGTGCCCAGGCCGACTACAGCACTCGAAATGAGCGTCACCGACATCGAAAACCTGGAGGGTTCCTCGCTCGGCAAGTACCAAATCCTTAGAAAGATTGGTGCGGGCAACATGGCCACCGTTTACATGGGGCATGACCCTTTCATCGACCGTCCGGTGGCCATCAAGGTGGCGCGCCCTGACCAGTCCGGTGAGAGCGAGGTGAGCGAATTCTACAAACAGCTGTTCTTCAACGAAGCACAGACCGCTGGCCTGTTGAAACATCCGAACATTACCGCCATCTACGATGCCGGCGTCGATCGCTCCCACTACTACATCGTCATGGAGTATGTGCACGGCGGCGATACTCTCGACAGCTACACCGGTATCAACGAACTGCTGCCGCTCGGCACCGTCACCGCGCTGCTCTATCAATGCTCGATGGCGCTCGACTATGCCCACAAGAAGGGGGTCGTACATCGCGACATCAAGCCGCGCAATATCCTCTTGACCGAGGATCGCGAGGCCAAGATTACCGACTTCGGCGTGGCCGTATCGGCCGGCATGCACAGCCACGATTCCCCGCAGCACGCCGGCTCGCCGTTATATATGGCGCCGGAACAAGTGCGGCGCGAAGCGCCAGTTTCGCAGAGTGACCTGTTTTCGCTCGGTGTGGTGGCCTACGAGTTGTTGACCGGCAAACATCCTTTCCATGGCGAGAATATCGACGCCATCGAATACCGCATTCAGAACACCACGCCCTTACCCTTACGCGAACTGCGCGGTGATGTGCCGCAGATCTTTCAGCGCATTATCGACAAGGCACTCGCCAAGCGGGCCCGCAACCGCTACAAGTCCGGGCTCGACATGGCGGGCGATATCGCGCTGGTGTTCGACTTTCTCAAGCAACCGGCCTTCCGCCTTACCCAGCAGGAAAAGTATCACCAGATCGAGAACCTGCATTTCTTTCGTGACTTTCACGACAGCGACCTGTGGGAGTTGATCAACGCCGCCGAATGGGTGCGCCTCTCTCAAGACAACGAAATCATGCAGGAAGGCCAGGCCGAGACCGCCTTCTATGTGCTGGTCAGTGGCGAAGTGGTGGTGCGCAAGAGCGGCCGCGAGATCGTGCGTCTCTACCCCGGTGACTGTTTTGGCGAAATGGGTCTGGTGTCACGCCGACCGCGCACCGCCAGCATCATCGCCGTCACTGATATCACGGTCATGAAATTGCGTGACGTGGTCATCGATCGCACCTCGATCAATTGCCAGCTCAAGTTTCAACGCCGCTTCCTGACCGCGCTCATCGAACGACTTGAACACGCGACGGAGCGCATCGCGACAGCCAACGGCGGCAGCTGAGCGCTGCGCTCGGCTCGCTCCTCAGAAACTCTAGAATCCATGGCAACACGTCTCGAACCACCTGGCGCGCGCACCGCGATCACGCTGGATTTGACCATCCGCTTGCTACAGCAACAGCAAGCCTTGTCCGCAGCGCAGGCCACGCAGGTCAAGAAATCTGTCAATCTCGACGATGACCGTCATCCCTTTATACAACTCGCCGACCTCGGTCTGCGCGCCACTGGCGCCAATCGCGAACCGCTGACGCTGGAGAACATCACCCGCCTGGTTGCTGCGGCGAGCCACATGGATTACTTCCGCATCGACCCGCTCAAAATCAATGTCGAGGCGGTGACGGCGCTGGTCTCGCAGGCCTATGCCACGCGCTTTCAGTTCCTGCCGGTGCAAGTTAACGAACAGGAAGTGACTATCGCCACCGGCGAACCTTTTGCCAACGAATGGGAAGCGGAAATTGCGCGAGTGTTGAAGCGCAAGATCACGCGCGTGCTCGCCAATCCGCGCGACATCGAGCGCTATCTGCGCGAGTTCTATGGCGTCAGTCGTTCGATCTCCGGCGCCACCCACAAAAGCAGTCTCACGGCCCGCAGTCTGGTCAACAATTTCGAGCAGTTGACCGAACTCGGCGCGGTCGGCGAACCCGACGCCAATGACCGCCACATCGTGCACCTAGTCGACTGGCTGCTGCAATACGCTTTTGAGCAGCGCGCCAGCGACATTCACATCGAACCGCGCCGCGAGCAGAGCAATATCCGCTTTCGCATCGACGGCGTGCTGCACCTCATCCATCAACTGCCGACGGCGGTGATTAGCGCCATCATCAGTCGCGTCAAATCACTGGGTCGCATGGATGTCGCCGACAAGCGTCGTCCGCAGGACGGACGCGTGCGCACCAAAGTGCCTAACGGTCAGGAAGTCGAACTGCGCCTGTCGACCATGCCAACCACCTTCGGCGAAAAGTTGGTGATGCGCATCTTCGATCCAGAAAAGATCGCGCAGCCCTTTGAGCAGCTCGGCTTCACACCCCACGATCTCGACCTGTGGAACGACATTGTCGGCCAGCCTCACGGCGTGATGCTGGTCACCGGCCCGACCGGCTCGGGCAAGACCACCACACTCTACTCGGCGCTGAAACGCCTGGCGCGGCCCGAGATCAATGTCTGCACCATCGAAGATCCGATAGAAATGGTCGAACCGCAGTTCAATCAAATGCAGGTGCAGTCAGCAGTCGACATCGACTTCGCTTCGGGCGTGCGCACCCTGCTCCGCCAGGACCCGGACATCATCATGATCGGCGAGGTGCGTGACCGTGAGACGGCCGATGTCGCGATCCAGGCCGCGCTGACCGGCCACCTGGTGTTGTCGACACTGCATACCAATGATGCGCCGGCGGCGGTCACGCGCCTCATGGATATCGGCGTACAGCCCTTTCTGATCAGCGCAACCTTATTGGGTGTGGTCGCACAGCGACTGATTCGCACGCTCTGCCCACTGTGCAGGCGCCCAGGCACCGTCCTGCCCGACGCCTGGCAGGCCTTGGTCGCCCCGCATCGTATCGCTGTGCCGACCAAGGTGATGGGGCCGCTGGGCTGCGACGAGTGCCGCCATACCGGTTACCGCGGGCGCGCCGGCATCTATGAGATCATGCGCCTCAGTGAATCCTTGAGTCAGTTGATCAAGTCCGACATGCAAACCGCGCAGCTGCGTCATGCCGCACTCAAGGCCGGCATGCGACCTTTGCGCCTGGCCGGTGCGATAAAGATTGCTGACGGATTCAGTACGCTGGAGGAGGTCTTGAGCGTGGTGCCAGCGCCCGAGCGTTAACGGCGTTCAGCCGCGCGGATGATGCTGGGCGTGCAAGGCCTTCAGCCGTTCTGCGGCAACATAGGTGTAGATCTGGGTGGTCGAGATGTCGCTATGCCCGAGCAACATCTGCACCACGCGCAAATCGGCACCGTGATTCAGCAGATGGGTGGCGAAGGCGTGGCGCAGCGTGTGGGGTGATAGCGCCGTGTTGATGCTGACCTTCAGCGCATAACGTTTGATCAGATACCAGAAGGCCTGACGCGACATGGCAACGCCACGCCGCGTGGGAAACAACGCATTGCTCGGACGCCCACGACATAATTCGCCACGCGCCTCATCGACAAAACGCTGCAGCCAGTCGAGCGCCTCTTCACCGAGCGGCACGAGCCGCTCTTTTGCGCCCTTGCCCGTGACTCGCACCACCCCCTGACGAGTGTTGACCTGCCCCAGTTCCAGACTCACCAACTCACTGACGCGCAATCCCGTTGCATACAACAACTCCAGCATGGCGCGGTCGCGCAAACCGAGATCAGAGCCAACATCGGGTGCGGCCAATAAGGCTTCGACATCCGCTTCACTTAAGGTCTTGGGCAGCGAGCGTCCTAGCCGTGGCGCGCTGAGTCTCACGGTGGGATCGGCGCTCAGCACGCCTTCTCGCAGTTGATACTGATAGTAGCGCCGCATGCTCGACAGGCGGCGCGCCTTGGTGCGGGCGCTGAGTCCATCGGCTTGACCGAGAAAGTCGAACAAGTCAGCCTCACCTACCTCGTCCAAGCTCAGATGACGATTCGCGAGGAAGCGCGACAGGGTGGTCAAATCGCCGCGATAGGCCGCCAGCGAATGGGGGCTCAGACCGTACTCGATCCACAAATGATCGAGGAACCGCGCCAGCGGCTCGCCGGTCTTCAAGCGCACGCTCAATCGCTTATTCTATGACTTGCCACGGTCATCACCTTAGCAGAGCCGCGCCCTGGCCGACCATCGCGCCGCCGCGCAAGCGGCGACGCGGCCCCGGCAAAACTTTCACCGCCACGAACAGAGGTCGTCGCTACCATGGATTCCTGGTTCAGCTCCAACGCCACCGATATCGCCGCCGTCGAACGCAACCCCGAAGATCAACAAAAGGTCGATAGGGAGACTGCCGATCTTGTCCTCTATCATTACGAGTCGTGCATGTTCTGCGCGCGCGTGCGCAAGGCCATTGCACGGCTGAATCTCAAGATCGAATTGCGCGACGTGCTGCGTGATGCCAAGCATCGCCGGGATCTGGAACAAGGTGGCGGAAGCACGACGGTGCCATGCTTGCGTATCGGACTGGGAGCGGATGGGAAGTGGCTGTATGAATCGGCCGACATCATTGCCTATCTGGCGAAACGATTCGGCGCGGGGAGGGGTGCAGCGACCATTTAGGCCGCGCACCTCAGAGCCGCTGGCGCTTAGTCGGCGCGGGCGGTGATCTTTTCCTTGATGCGGGCGGCCTTGCCGCGCAGGTCACGCATGTAATACAGCTTGGCGCGGCGCACGTCACCACGACGCTTCACTTCGATATCGGAAATGATCGGGCTATAGGTCTGGAACACACGCTCCACACCTTCGCCATGGGAAATCTTACGCACCGTGAAAGCGGAATTCAGGCCGCGGTTGCGCTTGGCGATCACCACACCCTCAAAAGCCTGCAGACGCTCGCGATTGCCTTCCTTGACCTTGACCTGTACCACCACGGTATCGCCAGGGGCGAAGCTCGGCACTTTGCGTTGCATTTGTTCGGATTCGAGCTGCTCGATGATATTCGCCATGACGTTATTCTCTGAGGGATGATGCGAGCGCGCGATTCTACAGCAAGTCCAGGGCGGTTTTCACCCGGATCTTCAGTCGCCTGAAGATTCCTCCAAGGCGCGACGATAGGCATCGAGCAAGGCCTGATCGGCGGCACTCAGTCCAGCGGCCGGCAGCAAATCAGGACGACGGGCCCACGTCCGGCCGATCCGCTGCTGACGGCGCCAGGCGGTGATGGCGGCATGATGTCCGCTGAGCAGCACAGGCGGCACCGACTCACCGTCCAGTATCTCGGGTCGCGTGTAATGAGGATGGTCTAACAGCCCGTCACTGAATGAGTCTTCCTGGGCCGAGCGTTCGTCGCCGAGTGCATCGGGTAGAGTCCGCACGATGGCGTCAATCATGAGCATGGCCGGCACTTCGCCACCGCTCAGCACGAAATCGCCCACCGACCATTCTTCGTCGATGTCACGGGCCAGCAGGCGCTCGTCTATGCCCTCATAACGTCCCGCCACAAACACCAGGTGCGAGCGGGCCGCCAGACGGGCGACATCGCGCTGCTGGAAGCGTCGGCCCTGGGGTGACATATAGATGACCAGTGCAGGCGACGCGGCGACGCGAGCGGCCTCGATCGCGGCCCGCAACGGCGCGGCCTGCATGACCATACCCGGCCCACCACCATAGGGACTGTCGTCCACGGTGGCGCGGCGGTCGCTGGTAAAACTGCGAGGATTGATGGTCTCGATCGCAACTAGGCTGCGGCTCTGACAACGGCCAACGATGCCAATGTCGCGAAACGCGTGCAGCAATTCGGGAAACAGGGTGATGACGGTGTAGCGTTTCACCACTCAGTCGTCGGCATGCCAGTCCACCCGCATCTCGCCGCCCGGCACATCTATCGACAGCACATGGACATCACGCACGAAAGGTATCAGATACTCGCGCGCGCCTTCGATGCGCATCACGTCGTGGGCGCCGGTCTCCATGAGACCCGTGACCTTGCCAAGCTCCTCGCCTTCGCAATTGATAACTTTGAGGCCGATCAGATCCGCCCAGTAATAATCATCACTGGCGGCCGGCCCGAGTTGCGTGCGG
>JAYWAC010000102.1:0-40892 GCA_043782755.1 Pseudomonadota bacterium
CACATCTTCTTGCGATCTTCATAGAAGTGGCGCGGCAGGCTCACGTCACCGGCAAAGGGATCGTCGGCGCCCATGTAGATGGCGACCGAGGTCACGACATAGGGGCCATGGGCCCAACTACCGAGCGCATAGGCGAGACCGGGATTGCCGTCAGGAAACACGCTGGGCGCGGGATGACGCTTTTCGAGCTCGGCGATGATCAGCTGCGTGTCGCAGTAGATGTCGGCGCCAATCTGCATGACCGGCGTGCGGCGATAGCCCCCGGTGAGCGGCAGCAGGTGAGGCTTGGGCATGGCCGAGGGCTGGATGACCGAGCGCCAAGCCAGCCCCTTGATGCCAAACACCAAGCGCACCTTCTCGGCGAAGGGCGCCTCATCGTAATGATGCAGGATGAATTCGCTCATGCTAGACCTCTGCGGCCGGTGGCCGCACTCCCCGAAGTCATGATCTCGCGCCGGCTAGGCACTCCGGCGCCGCGCGGCTCGTGATATGTGGCCCGCGTCGTAGCGCCGTGCCGCAGGTCTCGTGACGCCACCGTCGGCGCCGTACAGAGGCCCGCAACCTTAGGGCCAACCTCCAGTCACGGAAAGAGACGCTCCTGCCAATCTCTGTTATTTTGATGACAGATGTATTGCCACCCCAAGCCCCTACGATGGATGTCAGCATAATTGAAGACCTGCTGATGCCGGCCACCTACGGCCGCCATCTATCGCGTCTGTTTCCGCTCGAGAAGCTGCTGGCGGGTACCGGCCTGACCGACGCCGATTTCGCCGAACGCGAGCGGCGCATCACCGTGCGTCAGGCCCTTAAGTACATCAGTAACACTCTGAGTCTGGCCTCCGAACCCGATTGGTACTTGGCCTGGGCCAGCACCCTCTCCGATCACTTCCACGGCCCGGTCAGCTTTGCGCTGATGAGCTCGCCGACCTTGGGCGATGGCCTCGACACCTTCGTGCGTTACTTCCCGGCGCGCATTCCCTATATGCACATGCAGGGCCGTCGCGACGGCGATTATTTCTGCGCCGAGTTCTGTCCACTCATCGAACTCGGTGCGGCACGGCCCATGCTGGTCGAGACGCCGCTCATCATCCTGCAGCAGTATCTACATACCGTGTATGCGGTTGACTTCGGGCAAGCGCGCATCGAACTCGATTACCCAGCCACCCCTTATGTCGATCGCTACCCGCGTTACTTCAAAAGCCCGGTCACCTTTAGCGCTGCGCATAACGCGCTGCTCATACCGCTCGCATGGCGCACTCTTCGCAACCTCGATTATCACGAGTCGACCTGGTCGCATGCCCAACGTCAATGCGAGGCGCTCGCCTCCTCGCCCGAGCGCACCACGCTCGGTGAGGTACGCAATCATCTGTGTCGCGCCTTTGAGCAGAGCGACCGGCGTCGCGCGTTGCCAACCTTGGAAGAAGTAGCGAACGCATTGCATCTCGCGCCGCGCACTTTGATCCGCCGTCTGCGCCGTCTCGGCACCACCTATCAAAGCATCATGGACGAGTTCCTGCGCACCCGCGCCGCCGAATTGCTGGCCAATGACCGCATCAAGATCAAGGAAGTGGCGGCGGCACTCGGCTTTCAGAATCCGGCCAATTTCGGCAAGGCCTTCAAGCGCTGGTTTGGCGTCTCGCCGGGGAGCTATCGGGCCCGTCATGACATCGCGGCGTCCTGATTCAAAGACGCTTCGCTCAAGTCAGCACCGACTCTCGCCGTTAAATCGCCAGCGCGAATTGCTGTGTGGCGCGTGGTGAAGTGGTCGGAGAAATGGCTGACGCCGCGCATGGCTCACGCACGATTCGTTCACAGCCTGTCACGGTCACGATGACCATCTGCGCGGATTGTGCGCGTCGTCACGCGCGTGTTCTCGGCGCTTTCTATACTGCCCGCTCAAATGAACTGTGCGATCTCCTGTCGAGATCGCGCCCCTGATTTGAAGTGTTGCATGACATGCTGACTCATCGTCTTCTCGCGCTCACCCTGCTTGTCGTCGCCAGCGGTGTGGCCGCCGATCCGCCCGATGGTGCGCCGGACCATGAGCATCGTGGCAGGCATGACAAACACCATGAGCGTGATGATGATGACGATCATCGCGAATATCGTCAGGCCGCGCCGATGGTCGCCCAACCGATAGTGATAGAACAGCGCTATGGCGTGTTGAATGGTCATTGCAACCGCCAGGCCTTAGGCACTGTGCTCGGCGGCGCGGTCGGTGGTGTGATTGGCAATCAAGTCAGCCAGGGCGACGCGGCGGCGACCGCCATCGGCACCGTGGTCGGCGCGCTGCTCGGCAATGCCAGCGGCCAGGCTTTCGATCAAGCAGACCGTGGCTGCTCGCAACAGGTCTTGCAGTACGCGCAGAACGGTAGCCCCGTGCAGTGGGTAAACGGTGCGACGACTTATGTGATGACACCGGCGGCCGTGTTCCATGAAGGCGATCGGCAATGCCGCAACTTCATAATGATCGTGCAGAGCGACGGTCGTCGCTGGCAGGAGAAGCGCCGCGCCTGTCGCGGCCCTGGCGACAGCTGGTATGTCGACAATTGATGTTATGCGAGTAAAGGAGAGCGAAATGAAAACCAGATTCCTCTGCCACTACGTGCTGGTGGCAAGCCTCGGTACGCTGGCGGGCTGCGGTACCACCACCCAGGACCGTGGCTTGAGCGGCGCTGGGATCGGTGCCAGCGCGGGCGCCATCATCGGCGCCGTGACCGGCTTGAGCGTGGTCGAAGGCGTCGTGCTCGGCGCGGTCGGCGGCGGCCTGACCGGCGCGCTGACCAAGCCCTCGCAGGTCAACATGGGCGATCCGGCGTGGAAGTCCTCCACTAGCCAGAAAGCCGCACCGATAAGCCAGGCGGTAGCCGCCAAACCGAATCTCAACCAGGCCATATCGAACCTGCAATCCCAGCTCGCCGCACATGGCTACGATCCGGGCCCGCCGGATGGTGTGATGGGTGAACGCACGCGCGCCGCCATTCGCGCCTACCAGCGCGACCGCCAGATGCCGGTAGATGGGCAGGTCACGCAGACGCTGGTAGCGAGTCTGGCGAGTAATTGAGGACTGCTTATCCTTCCTGTTGATACTCGATTTTGTGGGGCTGACTTGCGTCGGGCATTGCACTCTATTGTGGGTCCGACTTCAGTCGGACACTCCTTTCAATCGCATTTCAGCGGTGCGCCTTTGAATGTCCGACTGAAGTCGGACCCACAATGAAAGAAGAAGAAGCCGAAGAAGGCGCCGCGCCCCTCTCTCCCCTGCCCCTCACATCGCGTTAAACTCCGGGGAGACTTGCGGCGTGCAGCCGCTTTGCCATCCATCTCAACGAACGCTGCCGGCATCTGCCGCCGCGGATAAGGCCAAGCATCCATGAAAAAAGTCTATTCAGACGCCAAGACCGCCCTTGCGGGCCTGTTGCACGACGACATGACCATCGCCGCCGGCGGCTTCGGTCTGTGCGGCATTCCCGAGAATCTGATCAGCGCGCTGGTCGACAGCGGCGCGAAGGATCTGACCATCGTCGGCAACAATGCCGGCGTCGACGATTTCGGCATGGGCCTGTTGCTGCGTACCAAGCAGGTCAAGAAAGTCATCGCCTCCTATGTCGGTGAGAACAAGGAATTCGAGCGGCAGGTGCTGGCCGGTGAACTCGAACTGCAACTGACCCCGCAGGGCACCCTCGCCGAACGCCTGCGCGCCGGCGGCGCCGGCATCCCTGGTTTCTATACCCGCACTGCGGCCGGCACCAAGCTCGCCGAAGGCAAGGAGACCAAGATCTTCAAGGGTGTTGAGTATGTGTTGGAAGAAGGCATCACCGCCGATGTCGCCATCGTCAAAGCCTGGAAGGGCGACAAGGCCGGCAACCTCATCTATCGCAAGACCGCGCGCAACTTCAATCCGATGATCGCGACCTGTGGTACGGTCTGCATCGCCGAGGTGGAAGAACTGGTGGAAGTCGGTCAGCTCGATCCCGATCAGATTCATACACCAGGCATCTATGTCGACCGCATCCTGCAGGGCGTCAATTACGAGAAGCGTATCGAGTTCCGCACTGTCGTCGGCGCCGGCGCGAAGAAGGACACCCCCGAGCGCCTGATGATGGCCAAGCGCGCGGCGCAGGAGTTGGAAGATGGCTACTACGTGAACCTCGGCATCGGCATTCCGACCCTGGTCGCGAATTACATTCCGGAAGGCATGACGGTGACCTTGCAGTCCGAGAATGGTCTGCTCGGCATCGGGCCCTTCCCGGCGGAAGCGGACGTCGACGCGGATCTGGTCAACGCCGGCAAGCAGACCATCACCGCCATTGCCGGCGCGAGCATCTTCTCGAGCGCCGATTCTTTCGCGATGATCCGCGGCGGTCACATCAACCTGTCGATCTTGGGTGGCCTCGAAGTGGCCGAGAACGGCGATCTGGCCAACTTCATGGTGCCGGGCAAGATGGTCAAAGGCCCGGGCGGCGCGATGGACCTGGTGTCGGGCGTGAAGAAGGTCATCGTCTTGATGGAACACACCGCCAAGGACGGCAGCTCCAAGGTGTTGAAGGAATGTAGTCTGCCAGTCACCGGCAAGGGCGTCGTCAGCATGATCATCACCGAGCTCTGTGTATTCGAGGTGCTGCCTGGTAAGGGCCTCGCCTTGAAGGAGCTGTTCCCTGGCGTCACCATCGAAGACCTACGCGCCAAGACCGCCTGCGATTTCCTCGACCAACGCGCGCCCTGAAGCGTTTTATCCCTCGTCTGTGGGTCCGACTTCAGTCGGACCCACAGACGAGGGAGTGATGTGCATGAATTCGCGCCTACAGCGCGCGATATCTCGGCAAGGACGCACAAGCCAGCGCCCCGAACACCAGCAAACCGATGACCATCGCCAGCGTCGCTTGATAATCGCCATAGCGATCAAATAAGCGCCCCGCCATTGCCGGCCCGAAGGAACTCGATAACCAGAAACAGGCGTAGACCGTGGCATAGAGAAAGCCGTAGTGACGCAAGCCGAAATAGCGCGAGGTCAGGAACGCGAGGAGATCGACTTCGGCGCCGAGTGCGAAGCCGATCAGGAACGCAGCTTGCGCTGCACGCGCGGCACCAACGCTCATGAGCAGTGCGCAGCCGCCGGCGGTGACAAGAAAAATGGCGGCCGCGACATAGGGCGCGAACATGCGGTCGACCAGCGCGCCAATACCGATGCGCCCGAGGATCACACCGATGCCGATCAAGGATGCGATGCGCGCGGCATGCGCTTGGTCGAGACCGGCGTCACGCAGCATCGGCACCATGTGCACGACCAACGCGGAACAGGCCACGGCGACGGCGGCGAAACCAACGGCGAGCGTCCAGAACACCCGTGTGCGCAGCGCCTCACGACGCCCCATGCCGGGCACGTCGACACCAAGCTCGAGATGAGCTTGACCACCGCGCGGTTTCAACCAGCAATACACCAGCGGCCACGGCGCGAGCGCCAACACCGCCAAGGTGATAAAGCCCATGCGCCAGCCATAAGCAGCGATGACACTCTGCATGAGCAGCGGCAGCACAATGGCGGCCGTGCCGGGCCCAGCGAGCGTGATGCCCAGCGCCATGCCGCGTGCGACATGAAAGCTGCCCGCCACGGCGCGCGTATAGAGTATCGACGAGGTGCCGATGCCGGCCACGTTGAGCGCGAAGAACAAGCCATAGAACAGCACGCGCGGCCCATCGAAACGCGACAACACCAACAGCATCGCAACGAAGCACGGCACCGCCACCAGCGCCACGCGCCGCGCACCGAGATTATCAATGAGCCAACCCAAAACGGGCGCCGCCAACACCAGACCGACACTGCCATAGAAGAGCGTGGCGGAGACTTCGCCGCGCGACCAGTGAAAGGCCTGCTGCAAAGGGCCGACGAACAGTCCAAAACTGTAATAGATCAGCGACGACACGCCGCAGCCACAGGCGATAGTCGCCGTCAGCAACAAGGACCAGCCCGCCGTGATCTCGGCTTTCCACTCCCCAGGGTTCGCCATGACCACATTGTCCGTGGCGAATAGGTTGCGGCACAAGCGCGCGCTACACACCGAAAGCCCCTGTTCGACGCTCCAGCCGCGCCATAGACTAGGGGCCGAGACAGCTCTTGATAGGTAGTCCGGTGCAACGCGTGCGTGCTTCGATTCCTTTACGCCCGGCAGGCGACACCGCATTGCGATGATCAAGCCTCTACAACTCGCGCTCGACCTGTGCGGTGAATTGGCCAGCCACACGCGACGACCGACACCGCGCGTCGCGACGCCCACGCCAGCATCATCAAGCACACAGAATACCCACGCTGGCTTCGTCTACGAATTGCACTTGAGCAGCAAGCGTCGCTCGCTCAGCATCGAAGTGCATCCCGATCTGCGCGTCGTGGTGCGTGCGCCGCTGCGTTTTCCGCAACGCGACATCGAGGACTTCGTGGCGGCGCGTGCCCTGTGGATAGCCGCCCAGCTCGAACACTTCCGCAGCGCGCCGCGCCTACCGCTGGTGCCGACCTATGCCGACGGCGCAACCCATTACTACCTCGGTCTACCCCATCGTCTGCGCCTCGATGCCGATGCACGCCAGGGCGTCGAGCGTCATGACGACAGCCTCATCATCGGTGGCCGCGCGGCGCGCGATGCGTTGGCAACGCGGAGCGCGCTGAACCAGTGGTATCGCAAGCGCGCCGACGAACAATTCAACGCGATCCTGGCTGAGTGTCATCTCAATCCGCGCTTTGCGCGCTACCCCTGCCCGGCGCTGCAAATCCGCGCCATGCGCACGCGCTGGGGCAGCCTCGGTTCGCGGCGCGGCATGAGCTTGAACCTGGTGCTGATTCAGGCACCACGCGAATGCATCGAGTTCGTGGTCATGCACGAGCTTTGTCATCTGCGCTATCACGGCCACGGCAAGGGCTTCTACAAATTGCTCGATGCGGTGTGTCCCGATTGGCGCGCGCGCAAGCGACTGCTTGAGGACAGTCTGCGCTGAATACCGCCACGCTGACGACACAAACCGTCGTCGTCATCGGCGGCGGACCGGCGGGCCTCATGGCGGCCGAGGCCGCGCACGCGCAGGGTGCACAAGTCGAGCTGTATGACGCCATGGCCTCGGTCGGCCGCAAGTTTCTGCTGGCCGGCAAAGGCGGACTCAATCTCACTCATGGCGAAGCAATGACCGTCTTCCTGTCGCGCTATGGCGCCGAGAGCGTGCGCCTCGAAATTGCGCTGCGCGCCTTTGACAACGATGCCATCCGCGCCTGGGCGCGCAGTCTCGGCGTCGAGACCTTCGTCGGCAGTTCCGAGCGGGTGTTTCCGCTGGGCTTGAAGGCGGCGCCGCTGTTACGCCGCTGGCTGCAACGACTGCGACACAGGGGTGTGCGCTTCCATACCCGTCATCGCTGGCTGGGCTGGGATACGGCTGGTGACTTGCGTTTCGCGACGTCATCGGGCGAGGTGAGCGTGCATCATGAGCGCGTCGTACTGGCACTCGGCGGCGCGAGCTGGCCGGCCCTCGGCAGCGATGGCGCCTGGGTCGGCTTGCTCGCCGCGCGCGGCATCGCCATCACACCGTTGCGTGCCGCCAACTGCGGCTTCGAGCGGCGATGGAGTGATCACCTTCGCGAGCGCTGGGCGGGGACGGCGGTGAAGAACGTGGTCGCACATTGTGTCGAACGTGATGGCGCGACGCGCACTCAGCGCGGTGAATTCATCGTCACCGAGCACGGTGTGGAAGGCAGTCTCATCTATGCACTATCGCGGGTTCTGCGCGACACGCTAGAGCGGGATGGCGCCACCACCCTTTACCTCGACCTCGCGCCGGACCGCGATGAAACCCAGCTGGCACGTGTGCTGGCCGCGCCGCGCGGCAAGCACAGTCTCGCCCATGTACTCGAACGCCGTGCCGGTCTGAATGGCGTCAAGGCGAGTCTGCTGCGGGAAGTGGCCGGCGCTGCTGATCTTGCCGACAGCGCGCGCCTCGCCCATCTCATCAAATCCCTACCCTTGATATTCCATGGCTCACGCCCCGTGGCCGAAGCCATCAGCACCGCCGGTGGTATTGCCTTCGCCGCGCTCAATGAAAACTACATGCTGCGCGCCCTGCCCGGCGTGTTCTGCGCCGGTGAGATGCTGGACTGGGAAGCGCCAACCGGCGGCTATTTGCTGAGTGCCTGTCTCGCCACCGGGCGCATCGCCGGTGCAGCCGCTGCCCAGGGCAAAAACCGCTAAATCGTTTGGGTTTCAGGGCGCGGATTTTTCCGCTATTTTGGCGGGCGACCAACAACGCCATCACGAGGTGATCTATGGCTTCGCTTCCCGCCGGTTATCCGGAACAGGCATTCGATGCCTTTGCCCTTTTGAAATCCCGCACAGAATTGTCGGTCGAGGACATGCAGGTGCTCGCCATGATCGAATGCTTTGGCGAAGCCTTCTACTTCCTGCTGGCCGAGAACGTCAGCAACGCCGAGGCCAAGGCCCTGCTGACCCGCAACGGTCAGGAAGAACGTGGCCATGCCCATCGTTTGCTGAAGGCCATCAAACTGAAAAGCGGCAGCGAGTTTGCACTGCCGCCGAATGAAGAGAATCCCTTCTTCAAGTTCTGCCCGACCGAGCTCAACTGCGACGCCGAATTGATCGCGGCGCTGGAGCAAGGCGAAGCGGATGGCGATCTGGTCTACCAGGTGTGGGCCGAGGCCGAGAAGAATCCACAGATCGCCGACTTGCTGCGTTTGAATGGTCGCGAAGAAACACGCCATGGTGAACGGGTGACGGCGGTGAGGAAGCTGCTGGCGGCTTGAGGATGAACTTTCGCTAGGTTTCTATTGTGGGTCCGACTGAAGTCGAACCCACAGAAGATCGAATCGAATCGATCAGGCCCTCAGTGCTGATGCCCCAGCGCGCAAGAGAACAAGCGTTTGGGGTTGTCGACCAGAATGGTTTCAATCTGCTCTTCTGTCACACCAGCCGCGCGCATCTTCGGCAGGATTTCCTTGAAGATGTGATTCGAGCGCCAGTTCGGCAGCATTTCCTGCATGGCTTCGAAACTGCTCGCATAGGGAAACGGCCGACCCAGCCAGCAGGAGATGGAATCGTGCGACATCAATACGCGGGTCAGATGGCCGGCCGCGATCATCTTGATGATGTTGGCGATGCGCACTTCGTCGGGCTGAAACAGCGAGATGCCGAAGCGATCGAAACCGACGAAGGCACCGCGATCGGCGAGGGACTTCTGGTAGTCGAAATCGGTGGTGCCATCGGAGTGACCGACCACCAGCTGTTCCGCCGGGCAACCTTCGCCGGTCACGAGATCAATTTGATCGTGACCGCAACTCGCATTCTGGGTGTGCGAGATGACCGGCACGCCAGTGGCCTTGGCGGCGCGTGCGCCGGCGATCACGAGCTTGCGTTCGTAGTCGGAAACCTTGCCGTCACCCGTCGCTATCTTGACGGCGCCGGCCTTGATGCCGGTTTCACCGATGCCCTGTTCTATTTCCTGGATGTAGATCGCGACCAGTTCTTCCATCGGCATGTGGCGGAAGGTATAGGTGTTGCCTTCGGCTTCGAAATAGGCGCCGGTGGTGCAGATGATGCGCATGCCGCTCTTCTGCGAGAGTTCGGCGAGAAACACCGGGTCGCGACCAAAGTCCATCGGGCAGGGGTCGACGAAAGTGCCGACACCATGGCTCTGCAATTCGTGCATCTGATCGACCGCGCGGATCATCGCATCGTTGCGCTTGAACTTCGGCGCGCGCGCATCGAGTTCCCAGCCCGGGTAGCCGATCAATACGTGTTCGTGGATCAGTGTACGGCCCAGCTGATCCGGCTCGGCGGTGCCGGTGGTGGTCTGAATCTTGGTCAATGCCATGGTTTCTCCCCTTTTGTCGTTATGGCCCGGTGACGCCGGGCTCGGTCTATCACATCATCAAGTCGGCGCGTAGGCACGCAGGAACATCGTGACCGTGTCTTCTGCCAGTTCCGCCAGCGCCGGCCCGTCGGGCGGCGTACCGACATCGAGCAAGACGCGTAGATGCTCGCTGCCCTTCAACATGGCAAAAAACTGATCGGCGGCGCGTGCCGGTCGCTCGACCCGCAATACGCGCTCGGCGTCCAAGCGCTCTAACAAACGCACCAGCGCCGCCAGGGTCGGCGTGGGGCCGGCGTCCCAGAACACTTGGTTCATATGGGTCTCGGCGCTGGCGCTGGTCATCAACACGCGGTGCAGGGCGACCACATCGGGATGGAACATGAGGTTCAGGAATGAGGTGGCGATGCGTCGCAAGGCCTCGCGTGCACCGAGAGGTGCCAGTTCAACGAATTCACGCGCCTCGAAATGTTCATCGCATTTGCAACCGATGAGCGCGACGAACAGGCCTTCCTTGTCGGCGAAATGGCTGTAGACGGTGAGTTTGGACACGCCTGCCGCCGCCGCGATCCTGTCGACCGTGGCGCGCTCGAAGCCGAGTTCGAGAAAGAGCTGCGAAGCGGCAGCCAGGATGGCGGCACGCTTCTCCATGTCCTTGGGGCGTCCGAGCAGGCGGGACGACGAGGCGTTCATGGTGAGCCGGCGCAGGTCATGCCCGAAATACTACTGCACCGGCTGCCGCAGCCGTGAGTGCCGAGCATCAGCGCCAGTACTCAGCTCAAGGTGCGTGCAGTGCGGTGAGCGCGTTGCGCACGACGGGCTCGCTCCAGGCGCGCGATCCGCGCAGACGACCGATGAAGTGGCCGTCGTCGTTGATGAGATAAGAGACTGGCAAACCCCAGCCCCAGAAGCTGTCGCTCACACCGCCCGCACGGGCGACATAGACCGGCAGGTGCACACCCAGCCCGCGAGCAAAGGCCAACACCTCGACCGGCGTGGCGTTGTCATCGACGGCTACCAGCACCACCACGAAACGCGCCGGATCGAGGCTGGCGGCGAGACTGTCCAGGGCCGGCAATTCGTCTTTACAGGGCGTGCACCAGGTCGCCCAGAAATGTAGCAGCACCGTCTTGCCAAGCAGCGCGCTGTTGGTGACGACAGCACCACCTTGCGCCGACACCAGCGCGAGCTTTGGCACTTCATCGGCCAGCGGCTCGATGGCGAGTACATCCTCGGCGCGCGCCGGCATCGCCGCCAAGCACAACCAGGCCAGCACGACGGCCATGCGGCGCGACCACGGCCGTCTCATAGCATCACATTGATGGAACCGAACAGCTTGAGGTCGTCGCCGAGTTGCGTGCCGGTGAGGTCGTGGTGGATGGGCACCTGGGCGGAGACCTCCAGCGACCAGCGCGGGCCGATATTCCACTGCACACCGGGTTGCACGAACATGACGTGGCCGCCGGAGTCGTCGATCACGCTGCCGATTTCCGTGTCCTGGCCGCGCACTTCGCCCGCTAACCCGCAAGACAGAAAGATCTGCTGGCTCGCCGCACCGATGGTGGCGGGCAACACCCGGTAACGCAGGGTCAGGTCGTAGTTGAGCGAGTCACCGTAGTCGAAGTCTTGGTGACCGGCCTCGCCCTGACCTTTGACCGCGCCCAGCATATTGGCGCTCAGCGACCAGCGGCCGCGCGCATGGCTGAGCGCCACACCGAAAAGGCCGTCCGTGGAACCGGTGCCGAGCTGAAGATGCGCGTCGAGATAAGCGCCGTTGTCGGTGCGCCCAGTGGTGCTGCCGGTAGGCGTCTTGATGCCGGCCAGCAGCGCGACCGTGGTGGTGGTGGCGAGGGTGTGATGTTGAAACACGCGCGCGCGGGCCAATAAGGCAATGTCACCGAGACCACTGTCACCGCCACGCTGATCTTCGTTCACGCCGCGCAGTGCCGGATCGTCGCCGGGCTTGAGATCGGGATCGTGATGCGGTTCGTCGCCACCGTGATGCTCAAGATGACCATCGACTTGCGTGACGCGAACAGGCACGACCGCGATCAGGGTCAGCCACGGGCGCGGATTCCAGAAGCCCGTGACCTCGGTGGTGTAGTAGGTCTCACTGGCGCCGGGATTGGCAAGCGCATGGCTGACATCGTAGACGCTGTCGAGACTGGTATAGCGTTCGGTGATACGCAGGCCACGGCCGTTGACGGTGTCGAGCGGCGACACACCCTGGGAGATCAGACAGTAATCGCAGGCCTGCGCTGTAGGCCCGAGTGCGAGCGCCGCCAGCGCGGCCGTGGTGCGTAATGCCTTACCCATGTCAGTCCATGCCGTGCGGTGAACGAGAGCGGAGCTTAGGCGGCGCGGCCGGTGGGGTCACTGTGACATATTGTCGCAGGGCTGTGGCGCTATTCCGATCGTGGAACAGCGAGGATCGGGCTCTGACATGAATGTCCGACTGAAGTCGGGCCCACAATGGGAAAGGTCTGTTCTTCTGTGGGTCCGACTTCAGTCGGACATTGATCTTCCCAATCCTTACTCGTCCCCTCGTTGCCCGATCGAACCGCGCGGTGCGCGCCGGCTCGGCGGCAGCTTTTCATCGGACAACTTGTCCATCAAATCCGACAAGCGTCGCGACTTCTTGACCAGGTACAGCGTCAAGACCGCTGTCGCGACCACCGTCACGACCAGATAGATCAGCCGCGCGGCTATCGGCGCGCTGGTCTCGTCGATGATATTCATGCCGAGGAAGCCGGTCGCGACCGTGCCTATCAAACTGAAGGTGGTCACCACTGTCAGGCGCGTGACGGTGGTTGACTGGCGCCGTTGCGCGTCGCTGTCGAGATACTGACTCATGTCACGCAACTCTTCCTTGATCTCGGCATAGAGTTCGGCATTGCCGAGATGGCGCACACAGGCATGATGCAGAGCCTGCATGTGCGGATGTTCCGACAGCACATTGAACCAGTAGCGATGGGTGAAGCGCAGGAAGGAATCAAAGCTCGCGTGCACGCGACTACGGAAGCGGCGGATGGAATTGCGATCATGCATGTCGAGATCGTGGATCGCATCGACCAGCCGGTCCGAGAACACCAGCAGCGCCGCCTGATGGAAATGAGCGATCAGGAACAACATGAAATACTGATGGCGGAATTGACCGAGCAGACCGCGTTCTTGATCGAGAAAATAGGGTGATCGCGCGTCACCGATCACTGACAGCACCCGGCCGCTACACAGAAAGCGCGTATTCGGACCATTGTTGGTGCCGCTCCAATAACGGTCAAAGCTGTAGCGCGTAAAGAAGGCGGTGATATCAGGGTCGTTCTGCGGCATGGGTTCGTCGGGATGTACGCTCGCGATCAAGCCTAGGCGCACCCAGTCGGCATCGGTAATGGTGCGCGGATCGTCCAGCGCGATAAACGCCATCAGCGGCATGCGATGGTAGGCAATCTGTCGGTAGCGCAACAGACCTTCGTCGTATGCCGCATCGAGCACCATCGGTTCGACCAGATAAGACCAATGGGCGGCGGTGCCGGCAGCGCGATACTGGCAGGCGAATTCCAGATACTTGGCGCGATTGCCGCTGTCGGAAGTGACCAGCACATTGCCCTCGGCATCCAGCCATTCAGCCGACCAGACGTTATGCACACTGTTGCCGTGTTCGTCCCAGGTGGTGGGATAAGCACGGCCAAAGCGATACATGAGATCGAGCGCGGTGGACAGCGGCAGATCGTCGGCCATCACCTCGGTGTTCAAGAGCGCGACGTCGACGTCATCGAAGAAATACAGATCGATGTGCGCGAGCTTTAAGACCAGCGGCTGCTCGCCAGCACGCAGGATGACTCGCAGCGCGGCGATGTCGTGACGACGATAGACCCGTAGCGCGGATTCGCCCGGCGGGCCGTCATTGGCGCGCGGCCGCGCACCACGACTCTCGCCATAGAGAAAACGCTGCACATAGGGCAGGAAGGAAACGAACTCCTTGTAGTGCCGCTCCTGGAACTGGCTGGGGTCGGAAGTAAACTCGTCCTCGACCCGCGACCAGCGTCTCGCGGTATCGGCCGCTTCCAATAGCCGCCAGTGAGGGCGCTCTTCCTTGCCCTCATCCTCGTTCGGCATCAACTGCAAGGGCCACAGCAGCATCTGCCGGAAATGACGAACGAGGTGATCGGAACCGTCGAGGGAAACCATGGCTGAGCCTTGCGCGGGATTACAAGGCGAGGACTATAAATCCTTAGCGAGTGCTTTAGGCAGATCCCGTTGTAGGTGCGAATTCGCTGGGTGTAGATCTGAAACTGCTCACCTGATGAGCGGGGGGGTTGGATTCTGTGCGGGCTTTCTATCTGCTCATTACCACGTCTCTAGCACGCCACCTCTCTATTCCTCTGTGGGTCAGACTTCAGTCTGACACTCGCTCAGCCTCAATAGCCTCGGCAGTTCATGAATGTCAGACTGAAGTCTGACCCACAAAGACAAGCTCGAGGAATGAATGTGCGAATGGTCGCACCTACGAGGCCACCATCGTCACCCCGCTCTCAATCATCGCGGCAATCTCGCTGTCGTCATAGCCGGCCTCCTTCAATACCTCGACGCTGTGCTCGCCCAGCCGCGGCGCCAGGCGCCGCGTCGACGGCGGCGATTCCGACCAGGTGCTGGCGTGGCCCATCTGGTTCACCGCCCCTTCGCTCGGATGTTCCAAAGTCTCGAAATAACCGACCGCCGTGAGATGGGGATCGCTCAACAGTGAATCGAGGGTGTTCAAGCGCATGGCCGGAATATCGGCCTGCTCGAAGAAAGTCAGCCATTGCTCCGTGCCGCGCGTACGCATGATCTCTGCAACCATGGCGTAGAGTTCGCCGATGTGGGCGGTGCGCGTGCCGATGTCGGCGAGACGCGGATCGGCATCGAAACGCTGTGGCTCACCCAGCAGCGTGAAGAACGAACGCCAATGACTGTCGGTGTAGATCAAGGCGCAGACATAACCATCACGGGTCGGAAAAGGCGTACGTTCGCGCGCCAGCAGGCGGGCATAACCCAGCGGTCCGATCTTGGGTTCGTAGCTGTGGCCGGCCAGGTGTTCGCCGAGTACGAAGGGCACCATGGTCTCGAACATCGGCACTTCAATGGACTGGCCCAGGCCAGTCTTTTCGCGACGATAGAGCGCTGCCGCTATGTGGCCGACAGCGGCGGTGCCGACGCTGCGATCGACCATGGTCACCGGCACATAGCGCGGTACGCCATCGCCGACGGTTGCGACCAGCGACGGAATGCCGACCGCGCCCTGAATCAGATCGTCATAGGCCGGCTTGGCGGCATAGGGCCCGCGCTGGCCGTAGCCAAACATGCCGACATAGATGATGCGCGGATTGACCTCTGCAACGTCGGCGTAAGTCAGATGCAAACGCGCCATGGCCTGCGGACGCACGTTATAGACCAGCACATCGGCGTGCTCGACCAGACGCAACAAGGCGGCGCGGCCCTGGGCCTGCTTGAGATCCAAGACCAGCGCACGCTTGTTGCGATTGCTGTGCAGAAAGCCGCTGGCCATGCCGCGATGACGCGTCGCGCCAACGTTGCGGCTGGTGTCGCCCGCCGGCGGCTCGACCTTGATCACATCGGCGCCCATGTCGCCCAGTTGCTGGGTAGCGAAAGGCCCCATCAACACCGAGGTCAGATCGATGACCTTCACACCTTCGAGCGCGCCGCTCACGAGCGATCTCCGCGCCGATCAGCTAATTTTTCCCGCATTGAATTCCCCGTTGCTTGCAGCCCGTGCGGATGAAAACGGAGAACGCACGGCCGAACTCTAGGGTAACCGATGGCTGGTCGCTTGAGCGACGCGCGATAGGCGTAGCAGGCTCGTACACAGTCTTCGTAAGGTATTCATCGCAAGCTTCTCACGATAGGCGCGCGGCGCAGTGCTTGCTAGGATCAAGGCGTCGCGCAACGCGCAGACCGCGCGTGCCGTTCAACGCCTAATGAGGAATATCGACCATGGCAAAACGCAAGACTACTGTTTCCGCCAAGCCGGCGGGCATCGCCATCGACATCGGCATCTCCGCTGGCGACCGCGCCAAGATTGCCGACGGCCTCGCCCATCTGCTGGCCGACAGCTACACGCTCTATCTCATGACCCATAACTTCCACTGGAACGTCACTGGGCCGATGTTCAACACCCTGCATCTGATGTTCATGGGCCAATACACCGAGCAGTGGACCGCACTCGATCTGATCGCCGAACGCATACGCGCCTTGGGCTTTCCCGCACCGGCCACCTACCAAGAGTTCGTCAAGCTCGCCTCCATCACCGAAGTGAACGGCGTGCCGAAGGCACTCGCCATGGTGCGTCATCTGGTCACCGCCCAAGAAGCCACTGCACGCACCGCGCGTGGCTTGTTCGCAGCGGTCGAAAAGGCCAACGATCAGCCGACCATGGATTTGCTCACCCAACGTCTGGACGTGCATGAAAAGACCGCGTGGATGTTGCGCAGTCTGCTCGAAGTTTAATGACGGGTGTTGCGTGACGGGGCGGTGCTCACCACGCCCTGTCGTCAGCGATGAGAAGCGCGCCGCTCAAGTCATGAGGAAATGGCCGGACAAGGTCGCGATCGGACGCGCCTTGTCATCCTGCCAGCAACTAGCATGGACGTTGGCCACGCGCCGCCCGAGCTTGGTGACCCGCGCTTCGGCACGGGTCGGCACCACTCGCCCTGAACGCAGATAATCGACCGTGATGTTGATGGGCTTGGGCAGGGTATCGACGTCGGGTTCGAGGATCAGCTGCACGATGGCGGCGGTTTCAAGCACCGCGCCGATCAAACCGCCATGCAAGGCCTGGCGCCAGGGATTGCCGACATGCAGTTCGGCGGCCGCCAGCAGCAACACTACCCCCTCCTCGTGCGCTTCGACCGTCAGCCCCAAGGTTTCCATATAGGGGATGGCCTGCCCCAGGCGGGTGTAATCGCGACTCTCGCGCGCGGCGCGAATCACATCGACGAAGTTCATGGCGCGTCTCCCGCCAGGCTCGGGCCGGCCGGCTCCAGCGAAGTGATCATGAAGCTCGCTGCGCAATTGGCTATCGGGTCGTCGCGATCGACATGGTAAGCGAGCGCCCGCACGAAACAGATATTGCGCGTGACCTTGTAGCAGTGGGCGGCTGCCGTCACTGCCTCGCCCGGCCGCGCCGGTTTCAAATAATCGATGCGTAGATCGAGCGTCGCGATGCCCATGCGTTTGCCGAGCGCCGCAATCACTGACACCCCGCAGGCCGAGTCGATGACCGTCGTGATCACGCCACCATGTAACACGCCAGTAGTAGCGTTGCCCGCCAGGCGTTCAGCATAGGGCACTCGAATCACTGCACGCGCATGCTCGAGGTGAACTACCTGCATACCGAGAAATTTATTGTGCGGCGACTGATTCTCGGGCCGGGCGAGAAACACGCGCAGTTGTTCGAGGAAGGTGCTGTCATTCATGCAGCGGCAGTATAGCGGATGCATTGACGAACAAACTGTGGCTGCGCCCCGTCTCTCCCTGTAGGCCCGATTTCAGTCGAACACTATTTCCAGAACGCCAACTAAACACCGTGATGAGATAGCACGATAAAACGGTCTTGCCGGCGCTGAGATCAGAAAAGTGAGTTGGCGCCCCAGGACAGCTGGGCCTCCGCTGCGGCTGGATTACTATCGTGCGCCGTCGAATCATCCTCCAGGCGCTTACCTGGACTTCGGACTTCAGCGTTGGCCCGCAGACAGAATGCTCTTGGCGGCGATGCCGAGCAGCACGACAACAATGACTACGCTGGGCAGACCGGGCAGGAACGCCAACACGCTGATGATATCGGTCTTGCCGAGTTGGCTGTCGCCGAGCGTCAAGCCGCGATTGCCGGCAGCATTGCCCAGCCAATAGAACAAAGTGAAGGACCAGGCGACATAGATGAAACCATAGGCAGTCCACTTCTGAAGACTTTCGCTGAGATTCAACTTCGGCAAGGCCAGCGCGATCACTACGACCAACAGGCCGTTCATCGTGCCACCGGAATGAGCACGCACCCAGCCTGCGCTGCTGCCGTAGATATGCAGGGGCAGGATATGACCCGGCCAGAATTCCAATCCGCCAATCAATTGGAACATGAGCATGAAGCCGGCAAACATCGCGGCCAGGATCACCAGCAGACCGTTTCCGATCATGATTCTTTGTAATCGTTCCATTGTTTTGCGCTCTTGTTGAAGGCCGGGAAATTCGCAATGTGCATCTGCCGCTCGCCACAGACGATGCGGCACTTAGATCGGATCGACTATTAGATCGGATCGACTTTGAGAGTCGCGAAGGGCACCGGCAGATCGGGACTGGCGGTGTCGATCAGTGGCAGCACCGCACCCGCCGGCAGGGTCGCATGTCCAGCCACCCAGTCTTTCATCCACTGCGGGTCGTCCTCGCAGCGCGGATTGTAACCAGGCAGCATTGCGCGCAGCAGAAACGGGCCGACATTGCGCAACAGTGAGGCTGTTTCGCGCAGAAGCTCAAGCAGACGGCGCGGGCTGAACAAGTCGCCGTCTTTCTTGAGCGCGGTGAACATTGAGAGAAAGCCATAACCGAGCACATGCATGGAGCCATGTAGCACACCGATAGCGCGCGGTAGGTATTGGCCGGAGTAGGCCATATACGCGTCGAAGGCGACGGTCTTGTGTTCGGTCTCTTCGACCATGTGCATGATCCAGAACGACGCCACATAGGGACAGGCGTCGCCGAACAACTGTCGGCGCTTATTGATGAACCAGCTGGTAAAGCCATTGGTCATGCTTTCAAAACCAGCGTTGTAGGCCAGACGCGTGCGCAGGCTGCGGGTCGACAAACGGGCATAGGAGGCCGCGAGGCGTGCTTCGACAGCCGCAAGCTCCGGGTAGCCATTGGCCTTGATCAAGTCATTGAGCCGCCGGTGACATTGGTAATGACGCGCTTCCTGGCCATTGAAACCACGGATGTCGGCCAGCAGTTCGGGCACGTCGATATGCGCCGTTGCCTCCTGCATGGTCTTGATGAGGTAGGGCTCCAGGTAGGGCATGGTCAGGGAAAAGCCGTTGAACATGTGCGAGCGCACGACCTGTTCGGGAGACCATTTGGGCGCTAGATTGTCGGGAAAGTCGAAGTTGAAGGCGCGCACGACGATAGCGTCGACCTGCTTGCGCTGGTACTGGTACTCAGGATTCCTGGACGGGCACATGGCTTAGCGCATCTCCCCGCAGATGTGTCGAGTGTGGTGACACGGTCGAAGCGATTGTCACACAGAAAGCCGGTCGGACCTATGTCGCTGAGTAGTTGGCAGAGCGCGTTAAGGAGCTGGGAGAGGCAATGAGTAAGGCGTTTGCGCTAGGTAAGGCGATGGCTATGGGCTACTACTTTCCTTCGACGACGCGCGCATTCCACACGTCGATATAGCGCTGCGTGCGAGCTGGCGCATCGTCACTTGTCGCGTTGTAGAGCCGCTGCCAGTAGGCCGCCTGGGCGGCGATATCGCCGGCCGCCGGCAACGGATCCGGCTTGCGCAGATAGTGCGCCCGCGCCATGGCGCAGGCGTATTCGTCGTTGTTCTCCAGCAGGGTACTGTCGGGTTTGGCGCCATAGCAGAACATGCGGATCGCTTGGCTCAACGAGGGTTCGCGCACCAGGTAATTCTTCCACATGTCATCGTGCGTGGTCGGCTCCATCTGGAACAGGCCAAGCGCCGGCCCGCCGTTGTCTTGAAGTCGGGCTTTCAGATCGCTCTCCACCAGCGCGGTCCCCAACAACAGCTCCTCGGCGGCGAGCGACGGTTTGCCGAGACGGGCAAGGGTCGGCTGGACCAGTTCGCTGCGAAATTCGGCGGCCGTTCGCCACACCCGCGGCACCGGCGTGGCCGGATCAAGCAAGGCGTAGGCCACCGTGCGCGTTCGCCATGCCGCAGCGAAAAGGCGTTGCGCGGCATCGTGCGCCGTGGCGTAGAACTCTGGCCACTGCGCGGGCGGTACCGTCTGGCAACCTTCACTGGAGGTCGTCATGAATCCGCCGCGATGGATATTGATACCGAAGTCGCCACTGTCGACATAGGGCGGTGTGCCATCTCGTATCACGGTGACCTTGCCGGCCCGCTGGCAGAGCGCTTCATGGGGCGCACGGCCGCCATGGGCATCGAAGCGGTAAGCACACCACAAGCCGGGGCTCAGTACGGCCATGCCCTTGCCAAGCCCCGTACCAATACCCGGTCGCACCAGACTCGGATCGGTGTTGCCGTTGAACCCGGCGCAGATATCGAGTGAGGGCGCGAACACACACAAGGCATCGTCGTAAACCTTGCGCACATTGCCACCACGCTGCGCCGCGAACCAGCCGCGCAGGCCGACGATCACGAGCGGATAAGCGTTGTAGTCGACGGACAGTGGGCGCAGCAAGGTTTCGATCTGGGCGCGATTGAACTGCGGGCGACCTTCGGCCGGCATGAAGAGAACCTGGTCCATCGTCGCTGCCATTACGCGCCGTACAAGATGATGCGGGCCGTATCCGCATCGAAGTGGCCGCTAGGTGGACGCTGATGCTCGAGCTGCCAACGACGCAGCGCCGCGCGTGTCGCCTCATCGATGCGAGCGCTCACGGTGTCAGGCACCAGGCCTAGCGCTTCCTGGAGCGCAGCGATGTCGAGTTCATTGAGAGCGCTACGCTCGTAGCTATCGCGATCATCTGGCGCTGCCACCGAGGGCGCGGTAGCAACCGTTGAGGCAGTAGTAGTCGCAGCGACAGCGGTCGCACCCGTCGTCGACGCTGGCGGCCGCGACCCTGCACCGCGCAACGGAGCAAAGCGCGAGATGAGGTCATACCAGAACGGCGCACCTAGCATGGCGGCGAGCGCTGTGATCAACCAGCCGAGCGGGGCCAGTGTCGAAATCAGGCACCGCCAATGGGGTATCGCCTCCCAGCCAATAGGAAGTTTGAGCTGGGCGAAGCTATCGTGCGCCTTGAGCAGGGCGTCGACTTGCTCTTTGTACTTGTTAGCATCGGCCGGCGCGGTCGACGGGGATTTACTGACGGTGCTCATCGCCTGACTCGCCAGTCGGTCCAGCTCGGCCGGGTTCGCCCTGAGATAAGCAGCGATCGCGATCGAATCGATATTGAAGGCGAAGGCGACACCGAGAGCGATCACGAAGGCGACAACCTGTGTGCGTCGCTTATACCAACCGCTGACCCGTTCCATCACGGCGTCGTAGTGCGCTTCAAGCGCGGCCTTGAGCGCCTGTGCCTGGTCGCCGCTCAAGGCGATCAGCAGGGACAGCTGCTGGCGCAGCGGTGAGTCGACAGGCATGCGCTGCACCGCTTCCGGCAGGCCCTCGAACAAACTGCCATTGGCGCCGTAGCGCTTAACCAAGGTGTCGGCCAAAGCCACGGCAAAGTCGTGGGCCGCCACATAGGACGGCAAGCGATGCGAAAAAATGCTGGTGCGCGTGTCGGCCAGCGCCTTGAAGGTCGGATGGTCGTAGAGCGCAGTAAGCGTCGTATCACCGCCGTGCTCTGATTCGTGCAGCAGGCTGGCGATGCCATCGCGCAAATACTTGCCGCGCAATTGGACGAAGGATGCCAACAACTCCTGCACGCCACTGACCAGCCCCGCCGTCATCGCGTAGATCAGAGCAAAGGCCAGTGCCAGGTCGATCATCTGCATGGTCTGTGCGTGCGCTAAGTCAGGGAGTCTTTTTGGCGACAGGCGCCGGCGCGACGGGTGTCGTAGCTGCTACCGGCGTGAGCGGCTTGCAGCCAGCTTCGACGATAGCCTTAATCTCGGTATTAAAGGTAAGTACCGCTTTATCGACCGCCGCGCTATCGAGCGGCTCCTCCATCACGGCCGCGAGCAGCGCATCGACTGCATTGCCGTGACGCTTGACCGTCGAATCGATGGTTGTGAGTTCCGCCTTCGCTGCGTCAAGCGCGATGTCCACTTCGGTTTGTGCGCGCTTGCGCGGCGCGCCATCGGCCGCTTCGGCGAGTTCTCTCAACTTCTGGTAGTAGGTAGTGGACGTCGCACTCGCGCGGTCCTGGCAGACGGTCAAATTATCGAGAATGGCTTTGCCGCCGGTGGTCAGCGCTGCAGTCACTTTCTCAGCACCGCCGTCGAGCGCCTTCAGTGCCGGCGCTGTGTCGGCCTTCGCCTTACCGGCAGCGGTCTGCTTCTTGACCTCTTCGATGGCCGACACCAGGCGCGTCATCGGCATCGTCGGCGTGACCTTTGCGGTGTCTTCCGGCAAGGGTTTACCGGCTTCGAGGTAACCGATCTTGCGCAGCTTGCGATAGGCCTTCAGATCGATCGAGCCGCCATTCAGTTCGCGAGCGATCGCCTTGACCTGCAGGACGGTGCGATGGGCCTCGTCAAGGCCGGGATGTTCGACGCTGTCGATCGAGTCAGCGGCAGTCTCAAAGGCCGCCGCCACCGAGCATGCGCCGTGATAGGTGATGGCATCCTTGATGGCGGACTCGACATCGTACTGCGCATAGTTCAGACGCTGCCCGTGCAGCACGGCGTCCTCATAGACCTGCTTGCGCTTGAGATCGATGCCCTTGGTGATGACCGGCACGACCTTGCCGAGAAAGAAAGCCTGGTTGAACTCAGCATTCACCCCGCTCAAAGCGCCCGCTAAGCCGGACAGAATGCGCGAACCATCCAGCCCGGTCACGATGCCGCCGGCAACGCCCGTTAGAGTCGCGAGCGAGCCGAGCGTGAAATTGGTGGTCGATTGCGCCCGTTGAATGTAGATCTTGAACACATTGCAGTACTGGTTCGACGCTTCAAGGATGCGCTCCTGGATTTGATTCCGTCGCAGCATGCGCCAGGTGTCGAGCGAGACATCGGCTTCCGCCGCCTGCTGCTTGTCCACGGCGCCATAGCAGAAATTGAAGGCGTTCAATGCCGCGTCGATGTCGTTGTGCTCGGGCGGGATCGCCCTCATGCAGTCTGAATTCTTTTTGCGTTTGTCGAACGGATCGAGCAGCAGCGCGAGATCGACGTGCTCGAAATCGTTATTTGGAAACAGCTGCACCGCGCCGGCCAGATTGGCACGCTGATCGACGAGGTTGTATTCCGCATTGCGCAGGCAGCCCGCGAGCAGGGCAGCACCTATAAGCAGGAAGATCGCACGAAGGGTGTGCCGAGAACGGGCAACTATATGAATCACGACCATGCTCGCTGGCCTCCTTTCCAATCGCTATTTTGATGGAGCATAGACGTCGTCTCTGTCGAAATAAAAAATCTGTTCGACGCTG
This sequence comes from Pseudomonadota bacterium, assembly GCA_043782755.1. Taxonomy (GTDB): domain Bacteria; phylum Pseudomonadota; class Gammaproteobacteria; genus JADJYF01. The sequence goes on from JAYWAC010000102.1 coordinate 23,137, forward strand.
CGCGAGGGCCCGATAAGCATGGCGCCAGTGCATCTTTTTGGGGTAAGCATGGCGCCACTGGCGGGCGAGAACGACACCGTACCCAGTGCCCTGCCAGTATCGCGTCCGTACGTGAAGACGGAACTCCCATTTGTGTAATTCGTTTGCGACCGCCAGTGGATGGAGCAGGCCGGTCGCCACGCACCGTTGCTGGATTGCTATAGTGCGGCGTCGAATCATTGTCCGGGCGCTTGCACGCACTGGACCACACAGGTGAGCCCATGGCGAAGCGCAAGGCCAGCAAGAACAAAGTGGATGTCGTCGCCCCCGGCAGCGGGGTAGCGGCCTATGGTCATCCCGAAGCGGCGAGCCCGAGCCGGCCAGAGATTGGCGCCCAGGCGCATTTCAAGAAGGCCAAGCCGCCGGCGCGCTATCGCTATGACTCCTCGCTCGCACCCGAACTCAACTGGGATGGCCAGAACCCGGCACGCGAGGAAGGCGAGGCCTTGCTGCGTGCGATCGAAGAGGCCACCACCTTGGAAGAAGCAAAGGCCGCAGCCGCACGCTTGAAGGCCTTGTCACGGCCCTTCCTCAACTGGAGCGGCAAGGCCGAGCGCCTGTCTTTCGACGTGCCGACCTTGCCGCTCTTCGTCCACGAGCGACTCTCGACGCGCGCCATCCTGGAGACCCTAAAGGGGCACAAGCACGACCGCCAGTTGGGCTTGTTCGACGAGGTGTTTGGCGTCGCCGAGCGCGATCTATCGGATCAAGTACTGCGCGCCTACGAGTTCGAGGACAACTGGGTCAATCGCCTGATCCTCGGCGATTCTCTGGTCGTCATGAATTCGCTGTTGCACTACGAGAACCTGGGCGGTCAGGTGCAGATGATCTATATCGATCCGCCCTATGGCGTGAAATTCGGATCGAATTTTCAGCCCTTCGTGCGCCGACGCGAGGTCAAGCACAACGAGGACGAAGATATCAGTCGCGAGCCGGAGACAGTGCAGGCTTACCGGGATACCTGGGAGCTGGGGCTGCATTCGTATTTGAGTTATTTGCGCGATCGGCTGCTATTGGCCAGAGATCTGTTGCATCCGTCGGGGTCGGTGTTCGTGCAGATCTCCGATGAGAACATTCATTATGTTCGGGAAATAATGGACGAGGTCTTGGGGATAGACTGCTTTATCGTAACGCTCTGTGTAAAAAAGAAAGGTAGTCAAAAGAGTTCGTTGATCGACCCAGTAAACGATTATGTCATCTGGTATCCATGTCGTGAGCCGCTCGATCATCGGGCCCATGATCGGAATAAGCTTCGACCCGATCGTGTTTCGTAACCCTTCGGCCGTGACGTCGAGGAGGAAGAGCGACTTCTGAAAGCCGGCCGCCTGGTTGGTCGCGGCTTCGTTCATGACGTAGCCCGATGCCTTGACTTGATCGGTCAATCTCTTGACGGCATCAGGCCCCTGGCGAAGCAATGGAAGCATGGCGTCAAGGCCGAAAGCACTCGCGATGAGTTTCTGCACCGGTGCGTTATTGGCAATCTTCGGGCTCGAGATAGCGCGCGCGATGTCATTGAAGCTGGCCGCGACATCGATGGCGCCGTCTTTCGTCTTTCGGAATCCAACGCCGAGCTGGCGAAGCATGGCCAGCGCACCCTGGTTACGACCAAACAGCGCATCTTCGAGTGTGGTGCCGAACTGGGCCAGGCTCGCGTTCGTGGTGTGGACGTCGATACCGAATAGTTTAGCGGCACCATCTAACCCCATGAGCCGCGACACCGCGACGTTGGTGGCTTGGCTGGCCTCCGTGATGTTCCAGGCCACCATCGCCCATGCCTTACCTTGTTCGAGAATTCCCGCGAGTGTCGAGACTCCCAGCAGCGCGGTGAGTGGTGTCAGCATGCCGTTCAGGCGCTCGGTGACATCCATCGTGGCGTGACCGACACCCATGAGGCCTTTGCCGATCTTGTCGATACCGAGCTCGGCAGATAACGACCGCATCGACGCCTTGATCCGCGAGATCGGCGCAGTGATTTTGGCTAACGCGCGATTGACGTTGCGCACCACCGCCGTGGCGCGATCGACAGCGGAGATCGTGATTTCAAATTTATTGGCCATGCTCGTATTCCTCCGATGGCGAAATCAGGCGAGCCATGATTAAAGCAGCCTCGTTAAAGTCGCTAACCTCCATTTTCATGATTGCTTTTTGAGGAACACCCGTGACTGTCGCGATAAGCAGCGTTGAGGCCGCCACCAGGTTGGGGCGCCGCAGACGCAGCAACTCGGAGGGTGTCGGTCGCCGGAATTTCAACTCAGAATATTCGCGACCTTGATACGAAATCGGCGTCTGAAGCGTGAGTGTGATTTTCTCAACCATTTGTTGGCGCACCAATGTTGAAGGGAACGTCAGGGAAGAACGGAAATGGGTAATAAGGCTCCGGCTGGAATGCATCGGCCGGCATCAAAATGACGTCGGCATGCGTGCCATTTTCATCGCGCTGGTAACTGACCTCCGAGATCACCCATTTCTCCGCAGGCAGCTTGAGTGCGGGGATCTCAATCGGCGCCAGGGTGTTCGGCTCCCACAACTTGCCGTTCGCATCGCGCCAGGCATCGACCGTCACGCGGATCGAACGCGAGCGCGCCGCGCGGCGGTTCATCTCCCAGATCGCGCGCTTGATGCCGATGGCTTGCTGAATTGATTCTGGGCCGGCGTCGATAACAATTGCCTTTCGGCGGTGGCGCGGAACACCTGGGTCGATGAGTTTTTTGATGAGCATCGGGTTGTTGCCGGCGTCTTCGTACATGTTCGCGCCCATGCCGCAGACCCAGTACTCGCTGTACCGCTGGTCCATGCCGAGCTCTACGTCGGCCTGCTCGACATTCTTGCCTTGGACGAAGCCGCTTCCCGCTTCGGCGGTGCCGACCTGCGTCAGCAATAAGTTGCCGTCAACCTGTTCGATGGCGAGCAGTGCGGCGAAGCGACAAACGCGCTCGACGATTTCCCAAGCCGTCTCTCCATACGACAGGATGAACTTCGGTACCTCGGGCCCGGGCTTGCCGCTGACGGTAATGCCGTAGGGCTTCGCAAGGCGTTTTGCGATGCCGAGTGCGGTGGCGCCACTTATCTGGCTGCCTGGCCATTCGGCAGAGCAATCCACCAGGTCTTGGCATTTGCCGCGACCACAGATCCGGATGCCGTGCATGCCTGCCGAGACGCTGGGCCGGTATCGATCGACATAGCCGGTGATGACAAGGTCGTCACCGAGCAGCACCTTGCAGGGGTCACCAGGTTGCACGACGAGGCCTTCGGTTTCGCCCGGGTAGCGCTCTGTCAATCCGATGTCGAAATCACCCGGCACCCGCTCGACGCTGCGCGAGACTCGAACAGCGGTCCAGCCGGAGATCTTTCGCTCGCCAACAATTAAGGACAGATCATCCTTCATTTTGATTCCTCGCTTGTGCGCGCGGCGCGCATTTATTCGTAATCCTGGGATGAGCCTGCCAGTTTTTTAATGAGCGCTTGCCGCCGGCTGGCTTGCGCGGGGTCAACGCTTAATGCCGTCGGTGACGGTGCCCTCAGAGCGCCGGACGCAGTGGCGTGATCCGTTGCCGCGGGCTTCGCAGAATCAGGGATGAATACCATCGGATTGTCATCCCACTCAGCTGCCCATGCCGGCGGGCGCTGCCAGTCGATGCGGCCCAGGCCATGCAGATGCGCAACCACGTGCGCCATGACCATCAGGTCGAGCGCCTCATTCCGAGCGGCGGCCCTCACCTTTTCCCAGGCGCCATTCCCCCGCCGAACCTCGGAGGTGAGCTGTTCAAAAAAGACGTGGGGCGCCTCATGACTCTTCAACGCCCCCGGGAAATGGACATACCAGTCGCCTAAATCGGCGCGTGCAAGTTGGCCCATTAAGTCATCCTTAAAAAGATTCGAATTGAACAGCGCGACGGGGACACTGCCGCGCGCTGCAGCCAGGTTGGCGGCGCGCACGGTGTCGGGGTAGGTCACTGACAGCTTCGGCGCGTTGACGCCGCCGGCGCCCTTCAAGGGAATGATGCTGTAGACGTCGCGGCCGCTGATTTTGCCAAACCAGCGAACGCCGCTGGCCAACTGTCCGATGTGATCGGCGACTTTCCGTTTCCGCCATCGCGTCCAGGCCGCGTAGGCCTGCTGTGCGACGCCTGGCGCACCGCCCGAGTCAAACCCTGCACCTCGCAACATCATGAGACGGCCGCTGCCGTCACTGAGCGCGTAGCGGCGCGTCAGCACCTTCTCGAATAGATCATCCCAAGACTGCGGAGAGGTCGCCGGCTCCGCGAGGAGCTTGCCGTGGTCGATGATCCAGCTTTCGGAGTTGCGCCCCCAGCCACGCACCAAGTATTCGAAGTGCGCGATCTGCACGTCGACCGAACACGTCAGGAAGCGCACGCCCTCAGGAACTCGACCAAGGATGAGTGAAGGTTCGGCGCGCTCAATGAGAGCAGCGGCTTCGATTGAGCCCACGCCGCGCATGGGAGCATACGGGATGCCCCACGCCTTGGAGATGACCTGGCGGATGGTCCCATCGTCGCCGGAGACGGCGCACTCGCGTTCAGCTTTCACGCGCGCGCGAGCCAGACCGCCTATGCCACCCATAACAAAGCTCGACATCGCGCCGACGATCCAGTACCCGGCCACGGTGTTGCGGTCGCGTTCACCGGTGATGGTGCCGTCCTCAGCAATCTCTTCGCCCGCGCCCACCCACACGCCGCGCGCATTCATCGGCTGACGCAATCGGTTCTCGATCAAGCAGCCGTTGACGGGACAGAGCAGCCGGGCCTGCGCCTCGATCTCCGCCAGGGTCGCCTCGAGCGGGTAATCGATGGTCATCACGCGCGGAGCGATGGGCACCGGCGATGACCACGCGCCGCAATGCGGACACGGCCAATACCAAACGCATCGCGTGGAATCGGCGTACACCGACATGATGCCGGCCGTCCAGTCCGTTTCTGGATTGATGCCACGCGCCATATCGGGATGCGACATCATGAGCAGCTTCGATTGCTTACCGAAGGTTTGCCGGCGCACGTCGAGCAACGCCTTCACATCGCCGAGGCCTTGCGGATAGGCGTCAATCTCGTCCGCGATGATGCGCGGCGCCTTCTTGTTGATCAGCGTCCGCAAGGTTGCACTCAGAAACTCGACGTGCATCCCGCGGAAGCGCTTAAAGTGCAGCGAGTCATCGACAGGGCGCAGGCCGAGGCGTCCCTTTAACTCTTCGTGAGCGTCGATCATGGGGTTGATCGTGCCCTTGCAATACGCTTCGACCGCATCGTCACTTTGCATGTACCAGAGGATATTCGCCGGGTCGGCATCGACGGCCTGCAGCAGCCAATTCTCGGCAATCGTCGTCTTGCCCGACTGGCCCGGACCTACCACCGCGATGGTCTGGTAACGCATGTCGGTCAACGTTCGCATCGGCTCGACGAGGTACGGCACGCGGGTATGCGTCCAGCGGCCGCTGTAGCCACCACCGGCGTTAATCAAGATACGATGATCAATAGCGTGTTCGGCGACGGTTTGTCGCTTGGGCGGGGCGATAAGCTCATAGCATGCGAGCAGGACTTCATCGGCCGACGCGTAAGAAGCGAATCCGTCCACCCTATGCCACCGACAAGGCCGCTTTCATGGCCCCGAAGAACTTCGCCCGCTCAACGTCAATCGCATGCCGAAGCTGGGGCGTAATCTCGTCAGGAAGCCCACCATCGCGCACTAGCACATCGGGGAGGCCGTCGAGCCATCGGCCATGCTCAGCGAGTGCCATGCCAAGACGCGCCCTTACGTTTTCGGCATCGAGCAGCTGGCCGCGGTTGGCTTTGAGTTTATCGGCCAGCAGCGCCGTTTGAATCAACTCACGACGATGCTTCGCCGTGGTTTCACCCGCGTGTTCGACGACCGGCTTCTTGCCTTCCATGTCGGCCACCGGCCGGGCGATCGGCGCACGCGAGCGCGGGTCATCATCAGCACTCCGCAAGTACGAAAGGACTGCAGCAAGATCAAAAAGCCAGCCGCCGCCACGGTTTCCAATTTGAGTGATCGGAAATTTTGGATCTTCGCGAAGCCGTGCATCCAATCGCGGCCGGGACCATCCGAGCTCAGCACACAGATCGGCCTTGCCCAGTAATTTCTCTGTCGAGATTTCACCTAATAAAAACTGCTGCGTGTTCGTGTTCATGAGTTGTAAGACGTGTAAGCCTAAAAAATTACACGCTTACACAAAAATGAAGTGAGCGCGCAATCCCCGCGGGCTGGAAAGCCGGGGGAAGGACCCAATCGACCGGGGGCCACATGCCGGACTCGAATGCATTGTTAAGCATCGTCGGTGACGTCCTTGGCCGCGAACAGGAACTCGAACTGCGCCACGCATCGCTCATGAGCCGCAGCGAACTGTTCGCCTATCTCGCGCGCCTCGCTGCTGCTCGTCGCGACGCCGCTCAGTACTCGAGCACGACCAGCAGCAGCATCGAGCTCAACGCCGAGCTCGGCGAGGTATTGACGTACCGCTTCCTGCGCGGTGGCTAGGGGCACCGGGCGCCAGCCGCTGCGATGAAAGTTGCGGTCAGTCAATGACTCGCCAATCGTCGCCGCCAGGCTGCTCGAATAGGCGAGCACGTCATCAACAGAGACAAACGCGGAGTCGCTTCGAATGAGTTCGCAGGATCGCAAAGCGACGTCACGCACGAGACTGGTCAACAGGCCGCGGTTTGAAGTATTCATAGATGGCTCCGCTTATCAGCGAACGGGGACGCGACCCGGCTGCCAGGCTTCGGCACCGTGGTCGATGACAACGCGAGACGGCCCGTCCCATTGCGGGTGTGCGTCCTCGCCTTTCACGGCGACCGTGACGGGCGAGTCTATGTACGTGACGGTCACGCCTTCCGCCTGGACCGGTCGCGAAGCAGAGGATGAAGGATATTTGACGCGCCACTCGGGCTTACCGACCGCGGCGCAGAACGCGTCGCGCGCTCCACCAGCGAGCTCGTCGAAGCTACTGGCACCCGACTTCAAGTGGTTGCCAGGCGTGACCCCGACATCGGCCAGCTCGCTGAGCACCTTACGCATCGTGGCGCCGCAGTGGCTTTCATCGACGCTCATCTGGTGCAGCTTGAAGCCGACCTCTTGCCACACGCTGACTGTTGCGTTCGGGCATACCTCAGTGGCGGCGTCGCAGATCCCGCGAAGCTCTGCGGATGCTTTCTGCAGGGCGGCCTCGGCGGCATCATGTCTGGCCCACGCCGAGCCAAGCTGATCAGCCAAATGCAGAGAGGCAGGCGGATAGGCTTTGGCAAGCAACTTGGCGCGTTTGATTTCAAGAGTTGCTTTATCGGATTGGACCTGAGGTAGCGCAGCACGCGCGCCTTCGGCATCCGAGTTTCGCTCCTCGGCACGTTGTTCTGCAGATTGCTTCGCTACGAGCGCACCCTCGACGTCAGCACCGAGGCCGCGCCAGGCTTTTCCCTGCTCTTCACGCCAGGCCCGCGTCGCGTCTTCGACTGCGCTTGTCTCTTCGTTCTCGGCCGCAATGGCAGCGAAGCAGCGCGCCTCCTCTACTTCGAGGGCTGAGATTTCCGCGCTGACAGCGCTTACCTCGACATGGTTCTCGCGAAGCTGATCAAAATGAGATTTTTTCACGGATGTTGCTCCTAAATGAATTGGATTATCGGCCCACAGCAGCGTTGTAGACGGCCTTGGCTCTAGCGACCAGGTCACCCATGCCGCCTAGTTCTGGCCCAGCGATTTCGCTGCCCGGATTTGGGATACGCTCGGCGGCCATGACTTCTGCCAGACGGGAGCCGCGACGCATTGAAGACGTCACCCGGGTGAATATTCGCTGGGCGGCTTCCGGCGTGACGCTGGCATCGGCGATGATGGCTGCCGCAAGCCACGGCGCGCCGCACTCGACTGCCGCAGACACGATTGCAATGCATCGTGCCCGCTCTCGCTTAACAGCAGCTTTCAATGCTGCGCGGTGCGCACCCTCCTCGGCTGCCTTTGTGGCAGCAGCATTCGCGGCGCGCGTTGCCTTTCCCGTGAATGCCGACTTCACGCGCGCCGCCACATTCGACGACTTCAAAGAGACCGCAGGCTTCGCCGAATCAGCGCGCGATGCCGTCCGATTGGTGGTCAACGGCAATGTGAGAAACGACACGAAGCTAGCAGCGAGTCGCCCCGACGCCTTTGGTTTTGGATTCAACATAGAACTGTTTCGATTGAAATTTAAAAGGCCACCACGCCGGGGTATGAGGTCGGCGCGGTGGAACCAATGAAAGCACGATGCAAATGTGTGCTGCGCGTATGTGGGGCGCAATAGCTTCCAGACCGATCGTGTAACTATCATTCCGCCTGTTGGAGAAGCCGTTTGTCAGGGAATGCGAACAACGCCCGGAATGACGCCGCGCAAGACAGGCACAGGTAATACCGCTCGAAGGTTTGTTCATGACGAGTAGTCCCGTTCCCCCGAATAGAAACTGACAAGCAGTGCGGACAATACGGGGCATCGACCGTGATCGTCACAAGGCGCTTTTGATGTTGATTATCGTCGTTCATTTTGTTGCTCCAATTTTGGACTGCGCTGCCTCACGGCAGGATTCGGGATCGTTGGCAATTAGAGACTCGCCGTGCTGAGCGGTTTATCGACTTCCGGCGCTGCGGATACGTTCTTTGGACTTTTGAACTCCGCTCCTCCCTACTGCCCGCCGTTCGTCAGTTAATGGTCCCTGCGGAGGCGTTGGTGCATGAGTTGATGTAGACGATCGCGCTGGCTTTAACTGAGATACCCAGCAATTTTTCCATTGGCGCTTCCGAAGGAACGTTGCTGGCTTAGCTACGTATCGGCCTGGCTTGCCATCTTCACCGGCTCTGCGCCACTGAGAGGAAAGCTTGGCGCGCTCGAGTCCTGCGAGAATTTCCTCCTGCTGACCAGAATCGGGCGCCAGCTTTTCCCACTCACGCTCGGCATCTTCGCGGTCTTGCTGTTTCGGGTACCGATCCCAGAACAACGAAAAGCCGTCACGATCGGAGCAAGGGGGAGAGGGGGATTTTGTATATGTATCTGTATCTGTATCTGTATGGCGTGACATGCGTGACGGAGCGTGACTTACCGTGACAGGCTGTGACTCGCCGTGATTACTTGCTGCCGGTTGTGACGACTCGTGACCCTCCCCCGAGCACCGCCCACGCTGCCGGCGCTTCCGTTCTCGGTTCTGCAGTCGTATCGTTTCCGACCCCTGAATCGCCCTGTATTTCTCGTGATTAACGATGTACCAGCCCCACGGTCTGCGATCGTCGATTCGTCGAATCCGGCGACCCTCTTCGTCTGGCGTACGCGAGTGCCGATCGGGGCTTTCCAGGGCCGCGATACCCGACTCGATAATCTCAATAGGAAGGCCCGTGCGCCGAGCGAGTGCATTCGCGGTCATGTCGACCACGCCATCAGCTCCGCAGAGAATAATCATCTGCTGAAAGGTGACCATCGCCTGCCAATTTTCGGCTAGCGTGCCATCGTAGATCGATTCGAATATCTTGCCGTACACCCTAGCCACTCACCCCGGCCATAACTCGTTGCCGTAACTCTGCGATACGCGCGCTTCCGATGGCGCGGTCTATCTGGTTCAGAGGTGGGTTCACGGGTGGCCGACCGAGTACGTGAGATCGCTTTTCGCGATTTTTCTCGCCACCGTAGTCGCTAATGAAATTAGCAGGGGTAGGAAGATCGGCGCCCTGCTGGTCTACGCACTTACGAACCATTCGTCGAATCTGTGCAGCGTTGATAAACCTCAACGCTGCGGACCACTCGATAGCCGCAGCAGTGTTGTCATAGGCTGCGCACCAAGGTTCACCAAAACGACACCGCAACGCGGCGTAGAGTCGGGCGACCACCGGGTCTTGCGGCACAAAATTTGGCGCGCCAGATTTTCCGTTAGGCATCGGCGCTGCCAGCCAGAATGCCGGCCAGCGCCGCGACGCGCTTCTGTTCCAATTGCGTCACCAGCTGGCGAATCTCATCATCGGTTGCGCCGCCGGATCGGGCGAGCATCACGGCCTCCGCCTCATGTTCAATGACGCCGGAGAAATTTCTTCCGAACGCTATGGATTTCGGGAAGAGTCCCAAACCTTGCCAGTAATGGAGGGTGCTGCGGGCAATGCGAAAGCGATCTTTGATTTGAGCGGCACGAAGGATTGAAATCGCCATAGTTGGACCCCTTAAGGTTCGGTTGGATGCTATGGCTCCAGCATTATATGGAGAGAATCTCCGGCCGGAAGGCTATTCCGTTTTCTCTCCCTCTTCTCCTCGTCCGCGGCCACCTCTATGTCCAGCTTTCGAGAGCTTTTTTCGCGTTAATGTTGATATTTCTCGCGCGCCAGCCGTAGTTAATTCCGCATCGAGCGCCGAGCGCAACCTTTCAATCTCTCGCTTGGCGAAATCTAGTTCACAGTGGAGGGCGACCCACGCTAATTTAATATCGCTGAGATCGTTCGGTAGGTCTGGTACTTCAACAAGCCTGACACCGCCCATTTCTATCGCGGGGTACACTCTGAAGCCGGGGATGTGGAACGGACAGAAGGGCAACTCTGGGGCGACCGTGGGTAGCTCATTCCACTGTTCGCGCGCCCATTGCAGGAAGCGAGCAGTATCAAGCGTGTATTTGCCGTTGAGTCGGCCGATTTTATGGTGATAGCTAATCGCCTTCCGTACTCGATCACGTGCCGGCTTTGGCTGCTCACCTGGATACAATGCGTCGGCGATATATGCGACCGCCTTAGTGACGCTGACCGTTTGCTCGTTAAAGGGGTGATTATGGTTTTCTTCGAACTCCCATGAAAATTTCGCAAACCGTGGCAGGTCATCTTCCAATTCCGATGCCCACTCTTCTACGATCGTATGCAAACGCTTGGGCATCTATGTTTTATTGCGACTTGGTTTAACGCTGCTAGTGGGCTTCGCAAATTTGTCTAGCAAATCGGCCCACGACTGCATCATCTTACGGCGTTCGGGGAGGTGCTCTGCTTTGTTATAGGCACCGCGTACCTCATCACGCTCCGCGTGTGCAAGCTGCCGCTCGATCGCGTCTTTGTTCCATCCTTCCTCATTTAGAACTGTGGAAGCCATCGAGCGAAAGCCGTGTCCCGTCATTTCGCTTTTCCCATAGCCAAGACGGCGCAGCGACCCGTTGATGGTGTTCCCGCTCATGGGGCGATTCCGCGTGCGAATGCTGGGGAAAAGATAACGTCCATCGCCGGTAAACGGCTTGAGATCCTGGAGCACCTTCAGCGCCTGCCGACTGAGCGGAACCAGATGCTCGATTCGCGACTTCATCTTGCCCGCCGGGATCCGCCAGATTGCAGACCGAATATCGAATTCTGCCCATTCGGCCTGGCGCAACTCACCTGGGCGAACGAATACGAGGGGTGCGAGGCGTAAGGCGCACTGAGTTGTAGGGGCCCCGTCGTATTCGACAATCGCCCTCATCAGGGCGCCTATGCCTTTCGGGTCACTGATGGTTGGGTAGTGCTTTTCTTGCGCCGGTGGTAGAGCGCCGCGCAGGTCGGCCGCAGGGTCCCGCTCAGCACGACCCGTCGCGACCGCGTAGCGCAGGACTGCACTGACGTTCTGGTGAGCGCGGTGGGCGGTGTCGAGCGCTCCCCTCGCTTCGATGCGCCGCAGGAGCGCGAGAATTTCAGGTGCTGAAACGGCCGACACTGCGCGCCGCCCGATATAGGGAAAAACGTCGCGCTCCAAACGCGCGATAATTTTGGTGCGGTGCCCTTCAACCCAACTCGGCGAATGCTTTATGTACCATTCGCGCGCAACCGCTTCGAAGGTATTTCGTCCAGCTTCTTTCTCTGCTGCCTTTTGCGCTTTTTTGACATCGCCCGGGTCGAGATCCCGCGCGACCAGTTTGCGCGCGTCATCCCGCCGCTCGCGTGCATCCGCTAACGAAACATCGGGATAGGTGCCGAGGGCTAGAAGCTTCTCTTTGCCGGCAAAACGATACTTGAACCGCCAGCATTTCGCCCCGCTGGGTGTCACGAGCAAGAACAGTCCGCGAGCGTCGTAGAGTTTCTGTGCTCGAGCTTTGTCGAGCTTCGCCTTGCGGACAGCAGTATCGGTGAGTGGCATTTGGGGGTATCGAGGGTGTGCAGGGAGTGGATACCCCAGCACGATACCCCCATCGAGTCTTGGATTCCACTAAACGAGGCTGAACACCATTGACTTGGTTTTTAGGCGCTTTTAAGGGAAATGGCGTCCAATATTGGACAATATTGGACGCCATTGAATACTGAAATGGTGGAGCCGGGGGGGATCGAACCCCCGACCTCCGCATTGCGAACGCGGCGCTCTCCCAGCTGAGCTACGACCCCATGCTTTCTCGGTGACGCTGACACGGACTGGGGGCCCGCGTCAGCTCGGCAATTCTACCCGCCAAAGGCGGTGTTGCGTAAGCCTCCCCGCGCGGGCTTTGGGCCGGCGAAGGGCGTGATATCGTCACGCGCGAATTCAGTTGAGGGGCACACCATGGGTCTCATGACCGCCGCGCAATATCGCGCATCCTTGAATGACGGCCGCATCATCTACTGGGGTGGCGAGAAGATTACCGACGTCATCCATCATCCGCGTTTCCAGGTGCCGATAGCCGTCGCCTGTCGGGACTACGCTTACGACGACCCGGAGCTGGCGCCGATCATCACCTACCGCACTGAGGACGGCACCACCGCCCACCGCGTCTATCAGGTGCCGCGCACTAGCGAAGAACTGGAGATGCGCCTTGAGCTTGGCCGTCACATGAGCATCGTCGGCGGCGTGACGGGCGTGTACATGGCGCTGTTACAGGTCAAGGACCGACTCTCCGCCATCAATCCGCGCTTCGCCCACAACATTGAGCGCATGTATCTCTATGCCCGCGACAACGACCTGCGCGCCGCCGAGGTCATCACCGATGCCAAGGGCGATCGTTCGAAGAAGGCCCACGAGCAGTCCGACCCTGACATGTATGTGCGCATCGTCGAACGTCGCAATGACGGCATCGTGGTACGCGGCGCCAAGTTGCATATCACTGGCGCAGCCTTGGTGCATGAACTGGTCGTGATGCCGACCAAGTCAATGCGCCCCGAAGAAGCGGACTATGCGGTGGCCTTCAGTATTCCGGTCAATGCGCCCGGCGTACGTATCATCAATCGCAGTTTCGCGCCTGCCGAGTTGAATGAGTTCGACTATCCGGCCAGTGCGCGCCACAGCATGCCGGAAGGTTTCGTGGTGTTCGACGATGTGTTCATTCCCTGGGACCGCGTATTCCTGGCTGGCGAGTGGCAATTGGCGGGCGCCTTCGCCGCCGCGCTGGGATTGTGGGAACGCACCTTGGGCCTGGTCATTGCCCATCACGAAGCCGAGGTCATGACCGGTCTTGCGCAACTGGTCTGCGAGCAGCAAGGCAAGGATCGCGATGCGCATGTGCAGGACACCATCGCCGAACTCATCTGCTATACCGAGACCATCCGCATGGGCATCGATTACGCGGTGCGCCACTTTGACACAACGCCGGACGGCATGCTCCATCCCAATATCCTTGGCATCAACGTCACCAAGTATTACTACGCCTCGCACTTCCACGAGATGGTCAAGCATCTGCAGGACGTCGCCGGCGGTCTCGTCATCACCTTGCCGGAGGAAGCGGAACTCAGGCATCCGGAAGCCGGCGCCTATCTGCGTAAATATCTCGCCACTGGCCCCAACACCGACATCGAAGCGCGCATGCGGGTCTATAGCTTGATACGCGATCTGACAGCGGACGCCTATGGTGGCTGGAATCTGGTCACGGCCCTGCAGGCGGGCGGAGGATTGAAAGCACAGCGCATCATGATGGCACGCACTTTCGACATGGGGCATGCGCGCAAGCTGGCGTTGGCGGCAGCGGGAGTGGTGGGCAATAAGTGAAAAGGGGCGCCCTGGAAGGAATGTCCGACTTCAGTCGGACATTCGTTCGCGAGCTTCGACCCATGGCAACGCTGAAGGACACGACCAAATTCACTCGAACCCGCCATCGCGAGATTGATCATGCCGCCCTACTACGCCGACGAACCCGCTCACATCACCCTGCTGCGCGACACGCTCAAGCGCTTCATCGCCGCTAAATCTCCGCGCGAGAAAGCGCGTGAATGGGAACGCGCCCATCATTTTCCAGAGCGCGAATTCGCCGAACTTGCCGACCTCGGTGTGCTCGGTCTGACCTTCGGCGAGGAATACGGCGGCGCCGGGCGCGACGTCGTGGCGGCGCTGGCGGTGATCGATGAACTCTGCACACGCGGCACGGCTCTGGCCGGGCCCTTCGTGCACTCGGCCATGTACGCCGGGCTCAACATCAGCGAGTCTGGCTCCGAACAACAGAAGCGCGAACTGCTACCGCAAGTTGCGGCCGGCAAGTTGCTGCTCGCCTATGGCTTATCGGAGCCCGATGTCGGTGGCGATCTGGCGAGCGTCAAGACGCGTGCCGAACGCATCGGCTCGCGCGTCCGCATCAATGGTGCCAAGCGCTGGTGCACCATGGCACGCGACGCCGATTACATCTATTGCCTGGTGCGCTCCGATGCCCATGCGCCGCGCTACGAGAATCTTTCCCTGCTATTGGTGCCGCCCTCCACGCAGGGCGTAACCATCACCGACATCACACACCTCGGCCTGCGTTACGCGCGCAGCTGTGACGTGCATTTCGACGACGTCGACGTGCCGGTCGAGAACATCGTCGGCGGTCCCGAGCATTGGAATCGCGGCTGGCAGAAGCTGGTGGGACCGGCGCTGGACGTCGAACGTCTCGCGGTGGCGGCCATGGCGCTGGGTATTACGCGCGGTGCATTGGCAGACGCCTGGCGTTATGCCGGCGAACGCCAACAATTCGGCAAACTGATCGGCGAACACCAGGCCGTGCGCCATGCCCTCGTTGATGCGCGCACCTTGTTCCAGGCCTGTGAACACATGCTCTACCACGCCGCCTGGCTGGCCGATCAGGGGCGCAGCTGCGCGGTGGAAAGTTCGATGGCCAAGATGTTCGTCACCGATCACGGTCTCGACATCGTGATCAAATGTCAGCAGGTGCTGGGTGCCTATGGCTGCGCTGAGGAATACGACATAGAGCGTCATGTGCGCGACATGACCTGTTTGCCCATCGTCGGCGGCTCATCGAACATGCAGCGTAACAACATCGCCAAGCGGCTGCGGCTCGGCCGCTCATGACGCAGGTCAACGCGAGTTGCGCCGTGAGGCGGTGTTTGAACAGGAAGGGATTGCGCAATGGCGGGCACGAGGGGTGATTGGTTGAGAGCTGCCGCTTCACATTGACGCCCGCCCTCAAATTCGACGACGCTGCCCTGACATCGGCAACTCATTGAGGGGGCATCATGACCGGCACGGTACTCATCGCTGGCGCCAGCGGCTTGATCGGCACAGCGACCGCTATCGAATTCTCACAGGCCGGCTGGCAAGTGATCGCGCTGTCGCGTCGTGTGCCGGATTTGTTGAAAGGCTTGCCGATCCAGCATCTCACCCTCGATCTGACCGACGCCGAGGCCTGTCGGAAGATCGCAGCCTCGCTCAGTGACGTGACCCACCTGGTCTATGCTGCGGTGTTCGAATTACCGGGCTTGATCGCGGGCTGGTCCGACCCTGTGCAGATCGAAACCAATGGCCGCATGTTGCGCAACCTCCTCGAACCCTTGAGCCGCGTGGCTAAACTCCAGCATGTCTCGCTCCTGCAGGGCACCAAGGCCTATGGCGCACCCTTCCGTGCGATGCGCGTGCCGGCGCGTGAGAGTCAGCCGCGTGTCGAGCATCCGAATTTCTATTGGGTGCAAGAGGACTATCTGAAGGAGATGTCGGTCGCAGAGGGTTTTGGCTACACCATCTTCCGCCCGCAATTGGTGGTCGGCCCCAATCACGGCGTGGTGATGAATCTGCCGCCGGTGATCGGCATCTATGCCGCCATCCGTCAGGAGCTCGGCCTGCCCTTGGCTTTTCCCGGCGGCGCCGAGTGGGTATGGGAAGCGGCGGATGTGCGGCTGGTCGGCGCGGCGCTGCTGTGGGCGGCGCAGGAACTGCGGGCGCGTGGCGAAACCTACAACCTCACCAATGGCGAAGTGTTTTCCTTCCGTGACCTGTGGCCGACGCTCGCCACGCATTTCGGCATGGCGGTCGGACCCGATGAATCGATCAAACTCGCCGATTACATCCCGGCCCATGCTGAGGTGTGGCAGCGCGTGGTGGCAAAACACGAACTGATGCCGATACCGCTTGCCGAGCTGCTCGGTGAATCGCATTTCTATGCCGATATGTGTTTTGCTCATGGCGCGACGCAATCACCGCCGCCGATCTTCGTCAGCACCGTGAAGATCAAACAACATGGCTTCACCATGGCCTGGCATACCCAGGCCAGCTTCTGCTACTGGCTGCGCGATCTGGCTACACGACGCATCCTGCCGCTGCCGGCCGGCACGTCGATCTTCGACTGGCAAGAAATGGGCGCGGAGCGTCCACAGCTCATTGCTTGATGTTCGCCTGCGGCAAGTCCGCCAGCATGGACTTGAGATCGTGAGCGGGCCGGACGATGAACGCCATACTGGAATCGCAGCGTGCCCGTTATGGCTTGCCACGTTGACGGCGGCTTGCCGCGCGTAGTACACCTTCATCACCGCGCAGACCCCTGTCGCGCTCGGAGTCCACTTGACCAGAAGCCTGCTTAGAGCCTTGTTCGCGTTCAGCATCACTGTGCTGCTGGCCGCGCCGGCACAGAGTCGCGCCCAGAGCAGCTTTGCCTGTCCGTCGCTATTGAGTGCCGAGATTCCGCCGCGCGCCGCCGACATGCCCAGTGGTTCGAACTTCGCGCGCAGCATCGCGACCCTGGTGCGTGGCGAACGGGATGCACGGACCGCGCGCGCGGTGTTGCGCGGTGATATCCCGAACTTTCTGCGGCACTTGCAGCCCGTCGAGCTGCATGCCGTCAGCAGCGATGGCCGCGCGCTCCATGCAACCGTGTGTGTGATGCCCGATTACCTCGCGGTCGGCAGCGATCGCGATTTCCTGCGTATGCCCATGGGTTTGCGGGCGGCCGCCGAGATTGCCTCGCGTCTGGGCTTCGTGCTGCCCACGCCGCGCTTGGTCGATGCCATCTATCGCGAATCCGCGCGACACCTGCGCCCGCAACCCTTGCACGCCGGGCCGGATATGCGCTCGACCGCCTATTTCACTCGCCACGATGCCGACATCGTCGCTCAGGCCAAGCGTCTCGGCATTGCGCCCGGTCTGCTGCTGGCAGGCCACAAGAAAGATGTGGTGCTGTCGAACCGTATGGACAGCCATCCCGGCCGTGTCGCCATCTATGGTTGGCATGAAGCGAACGGCGAACCCATACAACCGCTCAGCACCGCCCACGGCATCGAGTACGTCGACTACAGCCACGGCATACGCTTGATCAGCGATGTGATGTTGCTGAATGGGCAGGTCACCTCGGTACACAAGGTGCTGGCCAATGCACAGCTCGCGGCGGTGTTGAGCGACGAAGGGCCGGTAGCGAGTCTCGCGCGTTACATTCCGGAGCGGCCGCGACATGCGGCGGGATTGCAGGATGCGATGGTGGCGATGGTGGGGCGGTGACGTTCTGGAATCGAATGTCCGACTGAAGTCGGACATTCCTGCCACAGTCCCCATTACTATTGAGGAGCAGACACCAGTCCGACATTCCATTGTG
>JAYWAC010000103.1:0-16354 GCA_043782755.1 Pseudomonadota bacterium
CGATAGGCGGTGCTGACCGGACGCTTACCGATGTAATGCATCGACCCGTACCACATCGTGAATACTGGCGCCGATATAGCCAGCCCAGCATCCTTCGCCGAAGTAAACAGCCAAGATGCGAACACAACGCCAAAGAAGTTGGCCTGCCAGATAGTCACAAGCATCGTCGCTTTGTACTTGCCTTGTTCAGCCATCGCGTAGTCTCTCTCCAAATCCGGCTAATTGGCGGTTGTTGCCACGCCCTCCGGAGGCCTGCACTTCGCGCTGCTTCCGAATCCAGCTTGCCGGCTCGGACTCGTGGATGCATGATTCGGATAGCTCACCCCAACCAAACCGATCACAAGGAAATTACGATGCTTCGCAAATTGCTACCCATGGGGCTCTTGATTCTAGCGTCAGTCGGGACCGCCTCTGCAGCGCCAGCGTTGGACTCCACAGGCAAATGCCGTGACAACGGAAAATTCGTCGTCGCTGCGTTGTGTGCGTCGTCAGCACCGGCCGGCAGGTGCCGTGACATCACGACCAAGAAATTCGCCAAGTGCAGCGCTGCGCGCACTGAGCCGGTTCCGTCGAAGTAAGCGCACGCTTTGTAATTTCACGAGCTGGCCATTTCTGATGTGTGCTTCTAGCTAGGCTAAGCAGCGTCCGACGCCATACACTCCGGCGTATCATTCTTCGGGGTGTTGACCAAGGTCGTAAGCGGGCAATGAAGGAAACCTTCCACACCCCCCGCTGACAGTATCTCCGTCGCCGTGGTGCGCTGACCGTGGTGCGGTAAGCCACGCGCTATAGGCGCTCGTAGGAATCAGCGCGGCTGCTGATGCTGATGCAGCGCCTCAATCGCCGCGCGCGGATCAGCCGCAACGATACGCAGCAGTGCGCGGGCTGGACCGGTCGGCCGCGCGCGCTTCTGTTCCCAGTTTTGCAGGGTCCGTAAGTTGACGCCGATCAGCGCAGCGAACTCTGATTGCGATACGTTCGCCATCTGCCGGATTTCGCGCACGTCCGGATCTGGAATTTCGGTGAGCTGTGCGCCTTTCACTTCATCTCCTCGCATGTGGGCACCCATCTCACGCACGCCTTTCATGAGTTTTGCGAATTCCCGTTTGTTCATCGTTCAATCTCGTCAATCATCAATGCCGCCAGTTGACGGATTTGCGCAGGCGTCAGGTCTGTTGTCGCGCTCTTGGCGTAGGCATGCACCAGTTAGATGCGGTCGTCATCTCTCAGCCAGTAGTAGATGACACGCGCGCCGCCACGCTTTCCGCGACCAGTCATCGTCCATCGAAGCTTTCGCAGTCCGCGCGCGCCGGAGATCAGATCGCCAGCGTCAGGTTGGGCTATCAGAGCTGCCTGCAGCCGGCGCAACGCGTCATCCGACCATTGCGCATCGGCAAACGCACGGAAGGGTGAAAGTTCGATGAATACCACGGGCGACTATACGCAAATTGCGTAGTCTTAAATAGCCGAGACCAAGCAGGCAACGCCTGCGGCCTGGCTATCTCCTACATGCTTGCTCGGCGATGACGGGCGCGACGATGACGATACCTGGGCCGTTTCGAGAAACACTTCAGCCCCTGCTGCCTTGTATAGGTACTACTGTCGCCCCAGACGCAAGCTTGTCGAGATAATCGGCCCAGGCCTGCATCATTTTTTTGCGCTCTGGCAGGTGCTCGGCACGGTTGTACGCGGCGCGGATGCTGTCGCGTTCGGCATGGGCAAGCTGGCGTTCGATGGCGTCCCGGTGCCAGCCCTGTTCATTCAATAAGGTCGACGCCATCGAGCGGAAGCCGTGGCCGGTCATTTCGGCTTTCGTGTAGCCCAGACGACGCAGGGCGGCATTGACGGTGTTTTCGCTCATGGGCCGGGCGCGGCTGCGGATGCTGGGAAACACGAATCGGCCGTTGCCGGTGTGCGAACTCAGCTCATGCAAGATGGCGACGGATTGTGTCGCGAGAGGCACGATGTGCGCCTCGCGCATCTTCATGCGCTCCCCCGGGATGCGCCAGGTTGCCTGGTCCAGGTCGAACTCCTTCCATTCAGCGGCACGCAGTTCGCCAGGCCGCACAAACACGAGGGGCGCAAAGCGTAGGGCAGCGCGTGTGACCGGTTCTCCCTGGTAATCCTGGATTGCACGCATGAGTCCACCGACGGCTTTCGGTTCAGTGATAGCGGCATGGTGTACAGGGTTGGCGGGAGGCAAGGCTCCCGCGAGATCGGCGGCCGGATTAACGGAGATGCGGCCCGTCGCGATCGCATAGCGGAAGATCTGGCCGAGCATCTGGCGAACGCGGCGGGCGATCTCGTTCGCTCCTCGTTCCTCGATGGCCAGCAGCACCTTCAGCAGAGCAGGAGCATTCAGATCGCTGACCGGCTTCGAGCCAATGCGCGGAAACAGGTCGGCTTCAAGCCTGACCAGCTTGGCGTCGGCGGTAACTTTTGCCCACGTCCCGCTCTTCTTGGCATGCCACTCGCGTGCGATGACTTCGAAGGTGTTCTGGCCGGCGGCTGCGCCGGCTGCTTTTTCTGCCCTGCGGGTTTCTGCCGGGTCAATCTTGCAGGCGAGGAGCTTTCTGGCGTGGTCGCGTTTCTCGCGGGCGCCGTCTATCCAAAGGCCGGTCTTCTTATCCTGGCGACCGGCGAGCGGCACGTCGGGATAGATGCCGAGACTGAGCAGCTTCTCCTTGCCGCTGAATCGATACTTCAAACGCCACCATTTTCCGCCCGCCGGTGTCACCAGCAGGAACAACCCACCACTGTCGAACAGCTTCAAAGGCTTTGCATCGGCCTTGGCAGTCTTGATGGCAATGTCCGTCAGCGGCATGTGGGGGTAACCACGCTCGGGTCGTCTTTGTTACCCCGATTTCTACCCCCTGTTACCCCAGGCTGTCAACGGTCGGCCGTGGATCCGACTGGACGCCGGTTTGGCGATTTTTGGCCAGAATTTCGCTGTTTTAGGAAGTTCTCGGATGTCTCTGGAAGGGTGATTGGTGCCGGAAAGAGGAATCGAACCCCCGACCTTCGCATTACGAATGCGCTGCTCTACCAACTGAGCTACTCCGGCGAAGGAGAAGTCGCGCCTGACGGCACGGCACCCGCAGGTGACGGGCCCTGGCGCGGACGGGGCGCAATCATCGCAATGCAACACCCTGTCGTCAATCTTGACGGGGTCCACAAATACCAATTTTCGCTTTTCAGTTCTGGTTGCGGACGCGAATGACGATGTCGACGCTGTCGGTGCGCGTACCGGCCGGCGCATCGGGCAACTGATCGATCACCACTTCGCCCGAGGCAACATCCAGCAGAGTGCCATCGTCGATATTGAAGAAATGATGATGGGGCGAGGCATTGGAGTCGTAGAAGACCTTGGTCGCGTCGACCATCACTTCGCGCACCAAACCGCGTTCAGCGAACAAGCCCAAGGTGTTGTAGACGGTCGCCTTCGACACCGGCGCTTCGCTGTCCAGCAAACGTGCCAAGACCTGATCGGCCGACAGATGCTGAGTGCGTTCCAACAACAGCGCCGCCACCTCGACACGCTGTGGCGTCGGCGAAATGCCGTAGCGCAACAGGGTCGCCGGAATATCCTCACGGGCTATCGGCGGCAGGGCGGCGGAACGAGTCATGGCGGAAGTATACCCATCAATGAGACCGTGTCTAGAATAAACAAGAATAGTTTTCATTTAGAAACGATGGCTCGTTGGCGAGACTGCTGCTGGTCGTCCCTAACGCGGCACGACGCTTGTGCGGGAAGTCACATCCTCGCCTTGCCTATTGACCGCTCAAGGGGTCGATTGCCACGTTCATCGAATACGAGGTGAAAAGCGCGATGTCGGTGACGATACTCTCGGCATGAAAAGACAAAGCGGCTTCAACATCATCGAGCTGATGGTCACCGTCGCAGTGCTCGGGGTGTTGCTCGGCGTCGGTGTTCCCGGCATCCAGAGCTACATCTACAACAGTCGCCTGACTACCCAGATCAACAGTTTCTCGACTTCGCTCGCCCACGCTCGCAGCGAAGCGATCAAGCTCAACGCACGGGTCGTGGTATGCCTGTCCAGTAACGGCACCTCCTGCGATGGCTATAACAGCGGCAAGCCATGGAACAGCGGTTGGATTATCTTTGTTGATCGCAATAACAATAGTGTCATCGACCACGGCACCACCGGCACGGACGACTGCAAGCAGGATTCCACCAAGGACTGCGTGCTGACAGTGATACCGGCCTTCTCGGGTACCAATACCCTGACCCCGGCGGACAGCGTCAAGGACATCGTGGTCTACGTTGGCGACGGCTCGGTGCGCTGTAACACCAACGTCGATATCGCCACCCTCGAATCCTGCCCCAGCAGCACCAGCTATTTCACCCTCTGTGATTTCCGCGGCGCCGCCTATGCCAAGGGTGTGGCGGTGAGTTCTACCGGCCGACTGTCATCGATCTCGAAGCAGCCCAACGGGAGTGCCTTTACATGTCCGTAATGCGTCGGGCACAGGGATTCACGCTGGTCGAGATCCTGATTGCCGTGGTGATTTTTTCCATCGGCCTGCTGGGCATTGCCGGCTTACAGGTGGCCGGCATGCGCTTCACTCATGGTTCGCAGTTGCGCACCATCGCCGTCAGCCAAGTCGAGTCGATGGCCGACCTCATGCGCGCCAACCAGTTTGGTGTGGAAAAGGGCTACTACAACGTCAAGGACACCGCCATTCCTCAACCCACCACGCTCAATTGCAGCTCGGTGGAGTGCGATCCCCAGGAACGTGCCAAATACGACCTCAAGACCTGGAACTATCACCAGGCCGGCGCGCTGGTGCAGTCCAACGCCGATGCCCTACCGCTGGGCGATGGCATCGTCTGTCGTGATTCGACGCCCAACGATGGCGAAAGCGGTGACTGGCTGTGTGACAACACCGGTGACGTCTACGTCATCAAGGTCCAATGGCAAGAACGCACGGCTGGCGCCAATGACCTTGGCAAACTTTCCAATACCGACAAGAACAAGGTCACCCAGCATCTTGTCATGACGGTCGTGCCCGCCATCGATAACGTCAAATAATCCGGCTATCACGGGCTGAAATCATGAGAAACGCGCGCCTTCGTCGCCAGACCGGCATGACCCTCGTCGAGGTGATGGTCTCCATTACCGTCGGCCTGATCCTGTTGTCGGGCGTGCTCAGCATCTTCGTCAGCAACAAGACCGCCTATCGTCTGCAGGAAAGCACCAATGTGTTGGACGAAAACGCGCGCTATGCGCTGAACCAGATCCAGTATCACCTGCGCATGGGCGACCATTGGGGTGGTATCGAAGCTAATGTCATCAAGGTCGACAGCACGCTCGCGGCCTTGCCCATCGCCTCCACCACTTGCACACAATCCGTCGCCGTCTCGACGGTCGGATTTTTTGCCCTGGAGGGCGCCGCTAGTTCACCCTTGAGCTGCATACCCGCGAACGACTACCAGCCCAATACCGACGTGTTGATCATTCGCTATGCGGGGCCGGAGCGCACGGCCGCGCCCAATCTCGTCGCCACCGACGTCTATTTGCGCACCCGCGTCGGCGCGTCAGGCATGCTGTTCAAGGGCGATGCCCTCGCTTCGCTGCCAGCCGACATTCACCATACCTCGCCAGATACCGTGAACGATGAAGCCAAGTATCCCGACGAAGCCAACTATAAGTTCACCACCGTAATCTATTTCATTCGCAAGTGCGCATCGCAGGATCTCGGTACCGCTGGCGTTTGCGATGCCGCCGACGACACCACGCCGACGCTCACGCGTCTGGTGTTGCGCGGCACATCGTTAGTGCAGGAAGACATCGTCGCAGGCGTTGAACAAATGCAAGCCACTTTCGGCATGCTGACTGATGGTGTCACGCCCAAGACGCAATACTTCGCCGCCAACGCCATCGCCGCCAAGGATTGGCCGAAAATCGTCAACGTGCAGGTCTCACTGATCGTTCGTGGTAACGAATTCGACGTGACACACACCGATGGACGCACCTTCAAGCTCTACGGCGGTTTCGACTACACGCCGGTTGCCGCTGTCAGGCACTTCTCCCGCAAGCAATACAATTTTGCGGTTCAGATCCGCAACACCACTCGAGGATAAGCGATGAATCGCCCGACCCGGCTTCGCCGTCCTGCCCGTCAACGGGGTATTGCCCTGGTCATCACCCTGGTGTTGCTGCTGGTGATGACGATGATCGCGGTGGTCGCCATGCGCACCACCACGGTCGATCTCAAGATGACGACCAATACCGTGCTGTTACGGCGCGCGTTCCAGAATTCCGAGGGTGCGCGCACGGCTATCGGCGACGTACTCTCCGCGCACATGTTCAACCGCGGCTGGCCGCCCTCGTCCGGTGGTGTCGGTCACGCCGACTACGACATTCCCGCCGATGTCTTTCCCGTGGTGTGGACCGCGCACTTCGATACCGACGAAAACGGCAAACTGGACGGCGTCGGCCCGCCCATTTTCACGCGCAACCCCGACATCCGCTTCAAGCATGACATCAATAATGACAATGTCATCGATACTAATGACATGTTCGCCAATATCTGGGTGACTTATCTCAAGACCCGCATCTGCACTGGCTGCAGCGCTCAGGTCGCCGGCGGCACCACCGGCGCTGGCGCCAGCAACGGCAATGCGCTGACCTTTCTTGATGTACGCTCGCGCGGCGCTGCGCCGGGCAATGCCCAACTCATCACCGCTGCGGAATTTCGCACGCTGGTAAAGAACTGATGGCTGGCGCGGAATTTCGCGCGCTGGTGAGATGACGGCTTGGCCGTCGTAACGAGGATGATGACGATGATCGACACGCCGAAAATTTTTTCCTCGCACTTGAAGCGGGTGGTCCATGGTCTGCTCTTGAGTCTCGCCTTCCTGCCAGCGGTGCTGTCACTGGATGTGCGTGCCGCGCAGCTTTCGGGCGCTGTCATGGCCAACTACGCCGCCGGTCCAATCTCGACCGCCGCGCAGATCACGCCGCTCGTGATGCTGTCGATGTCGCGCGACCATCAGTATTTTTTCAAGGCCTATAACGACTTTTCCGACATCGACTCCGACGGCGTCGTCGAGACCACCTACGACGATACGTTTGAATATTACGGCTACTTCCACTCGCGGCTGTGCTACTTCTATAGCGATGCCAATAAGCGCTTCGAGCCGACTGGCGCCACAGATGCCAGCGCCAATCAGCACTATTGCCTGGGTTCTCAGTCCGACAAGTTCAGCGGCAACTTCCTCAACTGGGCGACCATGACGCGCATGGACATCGTGCGCAAACTGCTCTACGGCGGCCTGCGCTCGACCGATGACGGCACCACCACGGTGCTGGAACGCGCCCACCTGCCGACCGACGCGCACAGCTTCACCAAGTACTACAACCTCCCCGATCTCGACAAGCTGACGCCGTTCGACAACCAGATGACGGATACCACCCACGGTGGTAACAACAACGGTTACGACGATGCCAACGAAGGCATCACCATCTGCAACACCAGCTACGACGGCAGCAGCGCGGTGTCGCAGAACTCGACCGCGCTGCCGACCATGCGCATCGTGTTCGGCAACCGCCAGTTATGGGCGGCCAACGAACGCTGGCAGTGCACCTGGGAAAATGAGCATGGCGACAACTCGAATAGCAACATTCCCGCCCAATCGGGTTTGGACTCGGTGTCGAGCGATCCGCCGGATAATTTACGTCTCTTGACGCCAGGCGGCAGCGCGGAACGCATCGTGCGTGTGAAGGTCTGCGACCCGACCTATTTCAACGCCAGCCAGAATCTCGAAAACTGCGAGCTTTACCCAAGCGGCAACCGCAAACCCACTGGTTTGTTGCAGCGCTATGGTGAAGCGGGTCTGATTAAATTCGGCCTGGTCACGGGCAGTTGGAGCAAGAACATCTCCGGCGGCGCACTGCGCAAGGCGGTCGGCGACATGGCCGACGAAATCAACACCACCACCAATGGCACCTTCAAGGCCGCACCCGCCACCGGCGGCATCATCAACACCTTGAACCTCATGCGCATGTGGGGCTATCGCTACGCCGACGGCACCTACTTCGGTGACATCGCGGGGGGTTCCGACGACTGCCACTTCCAGCAGGCGACCATCGTCGAAGGCGCGTGCCGCTCATGGGGTAATCCCATGTCGGAAATCTATCTCGAAACGCTGCGCTATTTTTCCGTCAGCGGTGCGCGCGGGCCAACGCCGGCTTTCGATCCCAATGACACTGGCACGTTTCCGGGCATGATCGATATTCCGTGGACCACTGACCCCTTGAACGCCAACAACGCCTGCGCGTCGCTGAACATCATCGCCTTCAACGCCAGCGTGAGTACCTACGACAACGATCAGACCGGCAGTACCATTTTCGGCAGCACCACCGCAGCGGCGCAGACCAAGCTGATTGGTGATGATGAACACATCACCGGCAACAGCTACTTCATTGGTCGCTCGGGCGCGAGCGTCGATGAATTCTGCACGCAGAAGACGGTCGCCGATCTCGGCAACGCTTTCGGCATCTGTCCCGAAGCACCGACGGGCTTGGGCTCCTACCATATGGCCGGCATGGCCTGGTATGCCCATACCCACGACATGCGCCCCGACCTCCCCGGCAGTCAGAAAATCAACACCTATGGTGTCGCGCTCGCGACCTCGGTGCCGACCATCGAAATACCCATAGGCCCGGACGGCACGGCCAAGAAGGTGCGCGTGCTGCCGGCCTATCGCCTGATTTTCAATAACGGCGGCGGTACGCTGATGGACTTCAAGGTAGTGCGCAAGCACACCGAAGTCGATCCGACGGATAGATCCAGCCCCGGTCTGCCTAACACCAACCCTGACGGCATCGCCGATATCAATACCGCGACGGGCGTGCCGTCGGTGAACTTCCCCGTCGCCAAGAGCGGCACGGGCATCTTCCACGGCAAGTTCATGATCGTCTGGGAAGACTCCGAGGAAGGCGGCGACTTCGACCAGGATGGGTGGGGCACGCTCGACTATGTGGTCAATACCAACGTCAACCCGGCCAAGGTCACCATCACCACCAAGGCCGTCGCGCAATCGAGCGTCAACGGCCAATTGTTCGGCTTCATCATCAGCGGCACCACGCAGAACGGCTTCCATGCCTATTCCGGTACCCTCGGTGGCAACTACGCCGACGCGTCCGGTGTTCGGGGTTGCGCCAACTGCCGGGCCCTGTCGGAAACCGGTGGTCAACAGGGCGCGCAGTCCTACACCTTCACCGTCAGCAATACAGCCACTGCCGATCTGCTGGAGAATCCGCTGTTCTATGCGGCGAAGTGGGGCGGCTTCATCGACTCAGACGGCAACGACAAACCCAACCTCCAGAAAGAATGGGATACGCGCGATTCCCACGGTCGACCGACCGCCGATAGCAATGGTGACGGTATTCCCGACGGCGACGGCGTGCCGGACAATTACTTCTTCGTCTCCAATCCCTCCGCGCTGGAAGACGCACTGACGGCGGTCTTCGACATCATCATCGAGCGCGTGTCTTCCGGTTCCGCAGCAGCGGTCGTGGCCAATGACCAGGAAGGCGTAGGCGCGGTATTTCAGGCGGTCTATGACCCGATCAAATCCGACTCCACGGCGGCCGGTAACAAGGCGGAATGGATAGGCACGCTGACTGCGTTGTTCGTCGACACCTTCGGTTTGTTGCGCGAGGACGGCAATCAGGACGGCGTGCTGGACGACTACACGGTCGATCCGGTGATACAGATCTTTTTCGACCCCGTCGATCGACGCGCCAAGATGCGTCGCTTCACATCCACCGAAGCGAGCTTCTTCAAGGCTGCGACGCTGACTCCCCCGGCGCTGGAATTGAATCAACTCAAAACGCTGTGGAATGCGCGCCAGAGATTGGCGGATCTCGATGCGGGTACGATCCAGAACCAGCGTGCCTATGCCACCAAGATCGCCAATACGCCCGGCGCCGGACGCCACATCCTGACCTGGATAGATAGCGATCTGAACAACATCGTCAAAGCCGATGGCTCCGAGATCATGAGTTTCGACGCGACGACCCTCGCTGCCCCGAACCGCTTTCGTTGGTTGGACGAAGACGACCCGACCAAGGCCCAGCAGCTCATCAACTGGGTGCGTGGCAAGGAGTTCAGCAATATGCGCAATCGCACCGTCGATTACGACGGTGACAACGGCAGCGGCGTGGCACTGACAGCCTCGGGTCAGCCCGAAGTCATGCGTCTTGGAGACATCGTCGATTCCTCGCCGATTTCCGTCGCTGCGCCGGCCGACGCCTACGATCGCTTATCGCAGGATCAGTCCTATCGAGCGTTCCATGCCAAATACCGCAACCGTCGCCAGGTGGTCTATGTGGGCGCCAATGACGGCATGATTCACGCCTTCAATGCCGGCTTTTTCAGCGACACTGACAAGGACAGCAGCGGCAATGCGATACGTCAGTTCAAGCTGTCCTTGAATGGCGCGGTGGCGCACCCGCTGGGCGCTGAGTTGTGGGCCTATATTCCCAAGAATCTGCTACCGCATTTGCAGTGGTCGGCGCGTTCGGACTACACCCATGTCTTCACCATGGATCAAACGCCGCGCATCTTCGACGCCAAGATCTTCACCGCCGACACCGTGCATCCCGGCGGCTGGGGGACGGTGCTGGTGCAGGGCATGCGGCTCGGCGGTGGCTCCGACGCGACCAAGATCTCCATCGACGTCAATAACGACCACGTGATCGCGGCTAACGGTGCGGAGACTATGAAATCCGCCTATGTCGTCATGGACATCACCGATCCGGAGTCGCCGCCCGTCATACTGGCCGAGCTCAAACCCGACACGCTTAATTTCACGACCTCAGCGCCGACCGTGGTGCCGGTAGGCGACCCGATACTGCCCGGCTCTGCTTCGACGACATCGTCACCCAATGCTTGGTACCTGGTGTTCGGTTCAGGCCCGACCGCCATCGGCACCGGCGCCTCGACACAACAGGCGCGCATGTTCGCTTTCGACTTGACCAAGTTGGCGGCGGGACGCGGTTCGCTGACCACCATCGACGATGCGCGTGTGACCACCGGCCCCTTTGCCGGCGGCTTCGCGCAGTTGAACGAAAACAACACCTTCGTCGGTGACCCGGTGGTACCCGATTTCGATCTCAACATGAAGAGCGAAGCGCTCTACGTCGGCACGGTCGGTGACGCCACGGGTAACGTTGGCTCCTTGTGGCGCATGACAATCGCTGAAAAGCCCGATCCGATAGATTGGGGCACGCCATTCAAGTTGTTGGCGGCCAATCAACCCTTCCAGGCGCAGCCGTCGGTAACTGTCGATCGTCGCCTGCGGACCTGGGTGATCGCGGGCTCTGGCCGCGCCCTGGTGGCGGCCGACAAGACCAGCACCACGCAGCAGACCTTATACGGCGTCATCGATACCAACCCGCTGACGGGCTCGAGCGCGAAGAGCTCGGCGACGCCCGTCTCGCTGTCCGGCTTGACCGACGTCACCAATGCGCGCGTGCGGACCAATGGTGATGTCGATCTGAACGGTGATGGTGCGATCGATACTACCTTCAACGCACTGACCAGTACTGTGGTTAGCACGGGAGGCTGGAAGCGTAATTATTCGATCTTCACCTCGCCCAATCCGTCGGAACGCAGCCCCAACCGCTCGACGCTGTTTGATGGCTTGATCTTGAACGCAGCGTTTACGCCCAGCCTCAATCAATGCACCTCGCAGGGCACCAGTCGTTTGTACGTACTTGCCTTCGAGACGGGCACACCGCTGCCGGATGCCAATATCGGCTCGCAGGACGCCTTCTGCGGCGGCAGTTGCCCGTCGGGTACGGTCAAGGAAGCCACTGCCTATGTCGACCTCGGCGTCGGCATGGCATCAACGCCCGCCATTCATTATGGCCCGGTCGCCAGCGGCGATGCAGCGGCCATCAATGGCGCGGTCGATTCCAGTGGCACCACGACCGCGAGCGCCGGCATGGGTACGGCGGTTATCAACATGCAGACTGGCGAGGACAAAGCCAAAAACGTCAAGGACCGTGGCGGTATCAGCGACGGCGAGATATCTTGGCGCGAATACCGGAGCACTCAATAATGGGTGACCGAGGAACGGAGAATCACATGACGAACATGCAAGCGTTGACTGGCGCCGACTTGCGACGACGCCAGCGCGGCTTCACCTTGATGGAGATCATGATCGTGGTGGCCATCGTCGGCATCCTGGCGAGCGTGGCCTTCCCCGCCTACAAGGCTTATGTCGACCGCGCCAAACGCAGCGAAGGCAAAGCCTTCCTCATGGAAATCGCGGCGCGCCAGGAGCGTTATTACTTCGACAACAACTCCTATGCGTCGGACGCCAAAAATCTCGGCTATGCCACCAGCGCGCCGCAATCGGACCAGTCGCACTACGCCCTGACCAATCCGATAGCGGCAGGTGACACCAGCAGTATCACCACCAGCTACACGCTGAAAATCACGACGGTCAGTCCGTGGGTGGACAATACGTGCGGCACCTTTCTGACGCTCGACTCCAAAAGTGCCCAGGGTAGCCAGACCGGCGACGCGATCTGTTGGTCGAAGTGATGACGGCGCGCGGATGGGCAAGTCTTAGTGTGCTTGCGGCAGCGGCGCTGCTTACCGTCGGCGCTTCGGCCGAGGTCTATAAATCAGTCGACGAAAACGGCCACGTCGTGTTCTCGCAGAAGCCACCCAAGGACGGCCAGTCCGAAGTCGTCAAGCCGCGCTATACGAAACCGCCGACCCCGGTTGCCGGCGCGGCGGCGCCATTCACGCCGCCCTCTCAGCCCGGCGCCATACCGTCGGCGACCGATGCAGCGACGCAGCCCAAGGAACTGACGCCGGCGCAGAAAGCGGCCAAGCAAAAGAACTGCGAGACCGCCAACGAGCGCTTGGCCCAGTTACAGGAGCCACGCGCCAGGCGCTTGCAATACACCAACGAGAAAGGCGAACTCGCCTTCCTGACGCAGGACATGCTGGACGAGCGCGTCAAGGATGCGCAGGCGAAAATTGCGGAGAATTGCGCAGGGGATGTCGCAGCAGGCGCAGCGCCAGCGCCTTAATTGATCATGGTGGAAGCGCCGCCTAGCTAGCTCGGTGCTATTCGACGCCGGCTTCTTCGGCCTTGGCCAATTCGCGCGGCAGACTGAACACCACTTGTTCCTTGATGCCGGGAATCTCCTTGACCGAGATGCCACCGCGATCGCGCAAGATTTTCACCACCTGCTCCACCAGCACCTCGGGCGCCGAGGCACCGGCGGTCACGCCCACGCTCTTCTTGCCGTCCAGCCACGCCGTCTGAATTTCATCTGCGCTGTCGATGAGATAAGCAGAGATGCCCTGCTTCTCGGCGATTTCCTTGAGGCGGGTTGAATTGGAACTGGTCTGCGAACCGACCACCAGAATCAGATCGCAGTTCTGCACCATGCGCTTGACCGCGTCCTGACGGTTCTGTGTCGCATAGCAGATGTCTTCCTTCTTGGGGCCGACGATCTTCGGAAAACGCTTGCGCAGTGCGTCGATGATCTCGGCCGTGTCGTCCATCGACAGCGTGGTCTGGGTGACGAAGGCGAGGAATTGAGGATCCTTGACCGTCATGCGACGCACATCCTCGACGGACTCGACCAGATACATGCCGCCACGACCGTCGTCGCCATGGCGATACTGGCCGAGGGTGCCTTCCACTTCGGGATGACCGGCGTGGCCGATCAGAATGCATTCGCGGCCTTCGCCCTGATAGTGCCCGACTTCCATATGCACCTTGGTCACCAGCGGGCAGATAGCGTCAAACACCCGCAGCTTGCGGCGCGCGGCCTCTTCGCGCACCGCCTTGGCCACACCGTGGGCGCTGAAGATGACGGTGGCGTCGTCGGGCACTTCGTTCAACTCGTCGACGAAGATCGCGCCCTTGGCGCGCAGTCCATCGACCACGTACTTGTTGTGTACCACTTCATGCCGCACATAGACCGGGGCGCCGAACAATTCGAGTGCACGCTCGACAATACCGATGGCGCGATCGACGCCGGCGCAAAAACCGCGTGGGTTGGCGAGATGGATTTGCATTATTTCGCAGTCCTGCAAGAGCTATGAATGCGCGCCAGTATACCCGCGCGTCGAGGGAAGGCAGAACGCTATCTGCGTCAGCCGCGAAGCTGTCCACGCACACCGATGCCGACGCTTCGCAGCAGCAGCAGGAATGCCCCCACGGTTATTGCGGAATCAGCGATATTGAAAGCAGGGAAAGCGTACTGCTGGTAATAGACTTGAATGAAATCGACTACGTAGCCCAGTCGCAGACGATCGATGAGATTGCCGACCGCGCCGCCCAGGATCAAAACCAGCGCACAGACTTCGACGCGGTCGGAACGGTCCATACGCGTGAGCCACCAGCTCAGCCCACTCGCCACGACCAGCGCAATGCCGGAGAACAGCCAGCGCTGCCAGCCATCGGCCTGGTTGAGCATGCTGAAGGCCGCACCGGTGTTATGCAGCAAGGTCAGATTGAAGCCCGGCATCACCGCGTGAGGGACGCCATACTCAAGCTGAGCGCTGGCCACGAGTTTAGTCACCTGGTCGAGCACACTCACCACCAGGGCCAAGCCCAACCACGGCCACAGCGCGGGTTGCTCAGTGCGCAACGGCCAGGATCCCGCGCGCCGATTCGCAGTCGCGTCCAATCTGCTCGGCCATCGCCGCGAAGGAATCGAATTTGATATCGTCGCGAATTTTGTCGATGAATTCGATGCCGACGTATTTGCCGTAGCACTCTTCGTTGTAGTCGAAAAGATGGACTTCAAGCACAAAGCGCGGGTCGTCGATGGTTGGTCGCGAACCGACATAGCCAACACCCGGCAGGGGCTCAAGGCCAAGGCCGCGAACCTTGACCGCGAAGATGCCGGTGATCGGGCTCTTGCGTCGATGCAGGTCGAGATTGATGGTCGGAAAGCCCCATTCACGACCGCGCTTGTGACCATGCACTACGCGCCCTTCGATCATGTAGGGGTGACCTAGCATGCGCGTGGCTTCGTGGTAGTAGCCTTGGTGTAACAGGTCGCGCACGTAGGTACTGCTGATGCGCTTGCCAATAAACAGGAAGGGCACTGTCTGTTCCATCACGAAGTGATGCCGATCGGCAAGATCCTGTAACAGACTGAAGTCACCGCCGCGACCACTGCCGAAGCGGAAATCGTCGCCGATGATGAGCGCCTGGATACCCAGTTTCCCCACCAGCAGCTCACCGACAAAACGATCGGGTGGCATGGAAGCCAATGTCTGGCTGAAGCGCAACACCAACACACGATCAACACCGCGTGCAGCCAGCAGATGAAATTTTTCGCGCAGGCGGGTAAGTCGCGCAGGCACGCGTCCACGGTCAAAGAACTCAGCCGGCTGCGGTTCGAACAGCACGACCATGCTCGGCACACCACGCTCGCTACCGAGGCGCTTGAGCCGTTTGATGATCTCGCAGTGCC
The DNA here is from genome assembly GCA_043782755.1 of Pseudomonadota bacterium. Lineage (GTDB taxonomy): Bacteria > Pseudomonadota > Gammaproteobacteria > JADJYF01. The sequence goes on from JAYWAC010000103.1 coordinate 15,492, forward strand.
CGAGATGGACACCGTCGAAATTACCGATGGTCGCCACGCAGCCAAAATGCTCGGGTCGGATGTTGTGTATTCCGCGGATCAGTTGCATGTGCGACGGGTTGAAACTTGGCGTGGGAACCGCGCTTGGGGCTGCCGCATTATACGACGTGCTCACGCGCTGCCATATCGCGAAAACGCAATCCGCTAAGCCACAGACAGCTGAAATAGACTATCGCGCCAACCAGCAATGCGAGACTCAGTCGCAGGGCGCGGGTCGTCATGGTCCACGGTTCCCACTGATCGAGCGGCGTGACCACCAACCACAAGGCCAAGCCCATCGCGGCACTGGCCGCGCCGACCTTAAGGAGGAATCGCCACCAAGTGCGCTCCGCTTCGTACACTCCCTCGCGACGCAGGGCCGCATAGAGCATCCACGAATTGATGTAGGCGCCCAGCGAGGTCGCCAGCGCCAGGCCTCCATGCGCAAGCGGAAAAACCAATATTAGGTTCATGACGCTGGACGCGATCATCGAAATGATGCCGATGCGTACCGGTGTGCGGGTGTCCTGGCGCGCGTAGAAAGCGGGCGCCAGCACCTTGACCAGAATGAAGGGCAACAAGCCCACCGCAAATGCGACCAGAGCCTGGGCCGACATGAGCACCGCGTGATGATCCATCTTGCCGTATTGGAATAAGGTGCTCAGCAACGGCACGGCCAGCACCGCGAGCGCAACCGCCGCCGGCGTGCCAATCAGAAAAACCCAGCGCAGACCCCAATCGAGCGTCGCCGAAAACGCTGCCGGCGTGCCGGCGTTATGGCGCGCCGACAGCGCCGGCAGAATCACGGTACTTAATGCCAGGCCGAACACTCCGAGGGGGAATTC
>JAYWAC010000104.1:0-6097 GCA_043782755.1 Pseudomonadota bacterium
GCAGGTGCGGGTGAGTTTGAGTGGCAAGCGCTATAGCCGCTACTACAGCTATAGCTCTTTCAAGGGCGATGCAGCGGCCGCCCACTGCGCCGCCGCAAAGTGGCGCATGGATATATTGGCGGGTCGCAAATTCAAGCTGCGCGGAAAGGGGCCTTACGAGCACACACAGCAGCGACGCGCTGACGGGGTAACAGAGCACGCCATCGTCTGCCGGGCCCAGCGTCCCGACGGCCGGCGGACGCAGGTGAAGTTTTTCATCGGCACTGAAAACACTGTCACGAAGGAACGTCGACGGCGCGCGCAGTTACGCGCCGAAATGTGGTGGGGTCAGTACCGGCGCTGGTACGAAGACGGCGGCCGACACCCGATGGATCGGCCCTCCGACTAAGAGTCAGAGCTTGCCTTACCCTCAGATCCGGATGCATGGGCAAGTCTGGCGTGATTTTTCTGCGCTGAGTCTCAGGGTCAGGGAATATTGCGGCACGTCGACGAGCCAATGAAAAGCAAAAGGCAAGCTCTGACATCTTGTGCTGAGACTTGAGCAAGGACCACTGCGTGTCGCCATGCTCGATGGCGTCAGGGTCGAGAAGGCGCACCGTGCTCGGAGCGCATACTCGGTGACATCGATTACTCTGACCCCTTGAACGCCATGCGCAGCGGTAAGGCCGTCTTGTAACGTACCTGCTTCAAGGCGAAGCTCGATCGAATCTTCTCCACCTCAGGCATCGGCGACAATTCTTCGACGATGAAGCGTTCGAGCGCCACGATGTCCGGGATCGCGACGCGGATCAGGTAATCCGCATCGCCGGTCATGAGATAGCACTCCATGACTTCCTCGCGCGCGCAGACCCTTGCCTCAAAGGCTTCGAGCGAACTGCGTGTCTGCTGTTTGAGACTGATGAAGATGAAGACGTTGAGCAGCAGACCGAGTTGTACCGGATCGAGTAGCGCGACGTATTGCCTGATCACGCCGGCGGCCTCCAGCACCTTGACGCGGGCGAGGCAGGGCGACGGCGAGAGATGCACACGCTTGGCAAGCTCGACATTGGACAGATTCGAGTCGTCCTGCAGTTCACGAAGTATCCGCAAATCAATGGAATCGAGTTTCATGATGCCGCGCTCGGTATGACTGGCGGCATATTATGCTGAATGAGGGCGGCTCGTAAGGCGATTTCGGTCAGAAATGTCAGGCCGTAAAGCCTATTGTTGCCGTGGTCAGAAGGAGCCACGGAAATGATAGATCTAGCGTCTTTGAGCCCCGCGCCGGACACGGTCATCGAGAATGCGGAGTGGCGCGATGCGCTGCTTTCCCTCATCACCAATGACGGACCGGCGCGTGCCCACGAGATTCTCGAGCTGTTGTCGGATATCGCGCGCGACCCGGCTGTTGGTTGGCGACCCGCCCATGTGACGCCCTATGTGAATACGGTGCCGGTGGATGGTCAGCCGCCCTTCCCGGGGGATCTTGCGATCGAGGAGCGGCTCGCGTCGATCATGCGCTGGAATGCGCTCGCGATGGTGGTGCGTGCCAATCATGCCTATGGCGATCTGGGCGGTCACATCGCGAGCTATGCGAGTGCCGCCGATCTGTTCGAGGTCGGCTTCAATCATTTTTTCCGGGCGCCCAGTGCCGACTTCGCCGGCGACCTGGTGTTTTATCAGCCGCACTCCGCGCCGGGCGTCTATGCGCGCGCGTTTCTCGAGGGCCGTTTGAGTGAAGCGGACCTCACGCACTATCGCCAGGAGATTTCGGCGCGACGCGTCGGTGTGCGTGGCTTGTCGAGCTATCCCCATCCGTGGTTGATGCCCGACTTCTGGCAGTTTCCCACCGGCTCAATGGGCATCGGGCCGCTCAGTTCGATTTATCAGGCGCGTTTCATGCGCTATTTGCAGCATCGCGGCTTGTTGCAAACCGCCGAACGCCGCGTGTGGGGTGTCTTCGGCGACGGCGAAATGGACGAGCCGGAAAGCATGTCGGCTCTGACACTCGCGGCACGCGAAGGTCTCGATAATCTGGTGTGGGTGGTCAATTGCAATCTGCAGCGTCTCGATGGGCCGGTGCGTAGCAACGGCCGCATCATCGACGAGTTGGAAGCGCTGTTCAGCGGCGCGGGCTGGAATGTCATCAAACTCGTATGGGGATCCGACTGGGACGGGCTGTTCGCGCGCGATCGCGACGGTGCCTTGAGGCAGGCTTTCGCGCGGACCGTCGACGGACAATTCCAGACCTTCGCCGCCAAGGATGGCCGCTACAATCGCGATAATTTTTTTGGTCAGAACGCGACGCTTGCCGCACTCGCGCAAGGGCTCACCGACGAGCAGATCGATCGCTTGAAACGCGGTGGTCACGACTTAGTGAAGATCTACGCTGCCTATCAGGCGGCCGTGTCGTGCCGTGATAAGCCGAGTGTGATCCTGGCCCAGACCAAGAAGGGCTTCGGTATGGGCGAAGCCGGTCAGGGCAAGATGACGACCCATCAGCAGAAGAAACTCGATCGCAGCGCCTTGCTCGCGTTTCGCAATCGCTTCGCGCTGCCACTCAACGACGAACAGACGGAAGCGCTGTGCTTCTATCGACCCGACGACGACAGTGTGGAGATGCGTTATCTACGCGAGCGGCGTCAGGCGCTGGGCGGCGCGCTGCCCGCGCGGCGCGTGACGGCGCAAACCGTCGATGTTCCCGCGCTGCCAACCTATGCGCGTTTTGCCTTGGCGGCAGATGGCAAGGAAATGTCGACCACCATGGCTTTTGTGCGCATGCTGACCAGCCTGTTGCGCGACCCCCTGCTCGGCGCTCGCATCGTGCCCATCGTGGCCGACGAGGCCCGCACTTTCGGCATGGCCAATCTGTTCAAACAGGTGGGCATTTATTCCAGCCATGGTCAGCGCTACGAACCCGAGGACATCGGTTCGATCCTGAGTTATCGCGAAGCGATGGACGGCCAGATCCTTGAAGAAGGCATCAGCGAGGCGGGCGCGATCAGCTCGTGGGTGGCGGCTGCCACCAGCTACTCAGCCCACGGTCTGGCGATGCTGCCCTTTTATATTTACTACTCGATGTTCGGCTTTCAACGCGTGGGCGATCTCATCTGGGCTGCCGCCGATCAGCGTGCGCGCGGCTTTCTGCTCGGCGCTACCGCAGGTCGCACGACCTTAGGCGGCGAAGGCCTGCAACACCAGGACGGACACAGCCATTTGAGTGCCGCCACCATCCCCAATTGTCGTGCCTACGATCCAGCGTTCGCGGCGGAGTTCGCCGTCATACTCGACCACGGCATGCGTGCCATGCTCGAGCGTCAGGAAGACGCTTTCTACTACGTGACCTTGATGAACGAGAGTTATGCCCAGCCGTCGTTACCTCACGGTGTGGAACAGGACATTGTCAAAGGTCTCTATCGCTTTGACACCAAGGCTGTTGCCGACGCGACAGCGACGGTGCGTCTGCTCGGCTCTGGAGCAATCTTGCTTGAAGTGATCGCGGCCGCCGAATTGTTGGCCAGCGACTGGCACATCGGCGCGGAGGTTTGGAGTGCCACGAGTTTCACTGAGCTGGCGCGTGACGCGCGTGAGGTGGAACGTTGGAATCGGCTGCATCCGGCCGCAGAAACGCGCCATAGCCATGTGGCACGTTGCCTGCCGCCGGGTGCGCCTGTCATTGCTGCGACGGACTATGTACGCGCGTTGCCGCAGTTGATTGCCACCTACATCGCTTCTCCCTATACGGTGCTCGGTACCGATGGCTTTGGCCGTAGTGATTCGCGCGCGGCCTTGCGCGGCTTTTTCGAAGTGGACCGTCATCACGTGGTCTTGGCGGCGTTAACCGCGCTGGCGAATATCGGCGCTATCCAGACTTCGATCTGTACCCAGGCCATCGCGCGCTACGGCATCGACACCGAAGCGGACGCGCCCTGGACGTGTTGAACATGCAGGTCCCGATGGAATTGCGGATGCCCGATATCGGCGATGCGATCGCGGCATTGGTATAAGCGCCGGTCAGAACCTCATGGTGGTCGAGACCGACAACGCTAAGATAGAGATCTCTGCCGAACACGATGGTGTGATCTGGGAATAGACGATTGGTATCGGTGGCGAAGTGAGGGCGGGGTCTTTGCTCGCTATTGTCGAAGCAGCACCAGAACTAGCTCGACCGCCCGTCGAATCGTCACATGCCGCAGGCCAAGCGGAGACGTTTAATGGCTTTACGGCGGATGTATCCCACGGACTGGTCGTGCCAGTGATCCGTGACGCGGATAAGAAGGGACTGCTCGAGCTCGCCGTTGAAGCCGCCGCGCTGGCGGCCAAGGCAGGTGACGGCAAGTTATCGTGGGCGGACGTGAGCGGTGACAGCTTTACCATCTCGTCATTGGGTGGCATTGGCGGCACCTACTTCACACCCATCATCAACGCGCCGCAAGTTGCTATCTTAGGTGTCGGCAAGGCCCAGACCCGTGTGATGTGGGACGGATTACAACCGGTGCCGGGTCTCGTCCTGCCACTGTCCATGAGTTGGGATCATCCCCTGACCACCGAATGTCACCTGAGTTCTCTCTATCTGATCGATCTTTTGGCACGGCTACGAGTTTTGCAGCGGATGCCGTCGACCATTTTTCGCCGTCGCCGATGACAAGTATATTGAGTGCAACGGTGACGGCAGCGACTGGTCAATTCTCGTCGTTGCGTCGCCCGAGAGCCGGACCGTGACATCGACCCGGCGCCACACTTTTGCCAAGGGAGAGACATCGTGGAAAACGTCGCCATCACCGGTCTGGGGGTAATCTCGTCCATCGGGCAGAATCTCAAGCGCTTCAATGACAGTCTACTGGCGGGCAAGGTCGTGGCGAGCGCCGCACCGTGGAAGGAGAGTCACGAAAATATCTGGATGTCTCTCATCGAAGCTTTCGATCCCTCGGTGTGGATGGAAGACCGCGTCGTGCGTAACTCAACGTCATTCTCGCAATATGCGCTTGCCGCAGCCGCGCAAGCGGTGGCGGACGCTGGCATCGAGGCGTTCGACCCGCTGCGCACGGCTGTCGTAATCGGCAGTGCACTCGGTGGCGTGGATTCCCTTGCCGACGACCAGGCGCGGCTCGACAACGATGGGCCGGATGCCGTATCGCCGAAGTTCATGGTGAATTCGCTTCTCAACATGCCCGCCGCACACATTGCCCTGCGCTATGGTTTGCACGGGCCGCAGCTCGCCATCGCCACCGCCTGTGCGTCGTCCCACGATGCCATGGGGATTGCCGCGCGCATGATCGAAGCGGGGGAGGTAGACGTTGCGATTGCTGGTGGCACCGATTGTGCCATCAGCCCCTTGGTGTTCTTCGGCGCGCGCAACAACAAAATGTTCACGCCCCAACCCGATCCCTACAAGACTTGTCGCCCATTCAACGTCGAGCGCTTCGGCGTCATGCTCGGAGAAGGGGCTGGAATCTTCATCCTTGAGCGCGCAGATCGGGCGCGGCAACGTGGCGCCACGATCTATGGACGACTACGGGGTTACGCGACCCTGGCCGACGGTTATCACCCGTCGTCGCCAGAACCGGAAGGCCGTTGGGAACAGCGCGTCATGGAGTTGGCATTGCAGAACGCCCAGCTGTCGCGAGGTGCGGACAGCGTCGATGCAATCGTAGCCCACGGCACCGGCACTCCGGTCGGGGACATTGCCGAACTCGCCGCGCTAAATCGTATCTATGGCGCCCGCGCTAAGCCTCTTCGAGTGATGTCGCCCAAGGGCAATTTTGGCCACCCCCATGGCCCGGCCGGGGCGCTGGGCCTGTTGGCGGGCCTGTTCAGCATGCACCAGAACGCGCTCATGCCGACCGCCGGCACCTATGATGAACGTGACCTCATGCCTGAAGTGGGCAAGCTGCACGTCGTTATCAAAGCGCCCGCCGAAGGCCGCATCGACACGCTGCAAGTCAACGCCTTCGGCTTTGGCGGGCAGAATTCCTCGCTGGTGGTGACGCGGGAATAGACGGCGAATACGGTCGATTTTTCAGAATGCATAGCTGAAGGTATTGGAGAAGTTGTGCTTGGCAAGGGGTGTTGCTCTCGATGACTCGGCCGCTTGAATATTGAAGCGAACGCTCAAGCA
>JAYWAC010000105.1:0-6085 GCA_043782755.1 Pseudomonadota bacterium
GCAGTTGCGACTTGAAGGCCTCGTAGTCCTTGTTCTGGATCGAATTGTAGAAGCCGTTGTTCCATTTATTGAATGCCACGCTGAGCGCGACCAGACTTAAGTTCAGCGCCACCACTACGCCGAGTAGCAGCCAGGCCATGCCTTTTTCCTCGGACTGCCAGTAGGGCTTGATCAGCGCCCACACTTTGCCGAATTGGCCGTTGCGGGTGATGGACAACTTCTGCGTCATGCTGCTCATGCGGTTTACTCGTGGCTGATGCATTAGGCGCCGGCGCGCAGTGTACGTACCGGTGCATGCGGTGATGGAAAGACGCGGGTGGCCCCTGGCTTAAGAGGTGCGCTCCGAGGGTGAGTTCCGCAATGTTGAGACGACGGTCATCGCCACCGCAGACACTCAATCGACTTCCATGATCGCTTCGATTTCGACCGCTACGCCAAGCGGCATACTGTAAGCGCCGATCGCGACCCGCGCATGGGCGCCGCGCTCACCGAAGATCTCGAGGAAGAGTTCCGAGGCGCCGTTGATCACCGCGCCGATTTCCGTTACATCCGGCGTGCAATTGACGTAGCCGGCAACCTTGGCGATCTGCTTGATGCGGTCGAGATTGCCGCCTAGCGCCTCGCTGGCCTGGGCCAGCACATTGAGCGCCGAGAGTCGCGCCGCAGCGCGACCTTCCTCGATGGTAAATTCGCGTCCGACCTTGCCGACGTAACGCAGCTCGCCTTCCCACTGTGGAATCTGACCGGAGATATACAAGATGTTGCCGATGCGCGCCGCACCCTTGATGTTGGCCACGCGCGGTGCCTGCGCGCGCGGGATCACGATGTCGAGAGCGGCAAGACGGGCGGCGATGCTGGGTGGCATGGGCGCTACTCCTTAAGTCGTGTGATGAAAAGTTGTGCCGCTCAGCGCGCGACGTAGCCGCCGTCTACCGGCAGGGCATGACCGGTCATGAAGGACGCACCGTCGGATGATAGCCACACCACCGCGCTCGCGATTTCCTCGGGTTCGGCGACACGGCCCATGGGCTCCAGCTTGGCCAGGCGGTCGAGGAAGCCCGGCAGGGCGTGGTCGGCCGCTTCCGTCATGTTGGTGCGCACGCCGCCCGGACACACGGCGTTGACGCGGATGTTGTTGCGCGCGTATTCCATGGCCGCGTTCTTGGTCAGACCGATAACCCCATGCTTGGCGGCGGAATAGGCGGCGGCGTGGCCCATGCCGACCAGGCCGGCCACCGAGGCGGTGTTGACGATCGAACCACCGCCCTGTTTCAGCATCTGTTGCAGTTCGTATTTCATGCAATGCCACACGCCGGTCAGATTGATGGCGATGACGCGCGCCCAGTCGTCGCTCGGATAGTCGGCGGTCTTGGTAAAGACGCCGGCGACGCCGGCATTATTGAAGGCGATGTCGAGGCGACCAAAGCTCGCAACGGTGGCCGCGACCATGGTCTCGACGGCCTGTTCATCGGCAACGTTGACCTGCAAGCTGCGCGCCTCGCCACCGGCGGCAATGATCAGGCTTAAGGTCTCGGCGCAATCGATGATGTCGACCACCATCACGCGCGCACCTTCACGTGCCAGGGCCACCGCGCTCGCGCGTCCAATACCGCCGGCCGCGCCCGTCACCAATGCAATCTTGCCCGCGCAAACGCCCGCCATCGAAGCTCCCCTCTGATCTATCGATATTGCACAAGGGTGCAGCACTCGTCAGCAATATGCCACCCCCTGGCACGGCTCTCACGTTGCTGTCGCGATGGTCGTGGTGCGCGCGTCGCGCGGTATACCGCGCTCACTGCCTACGAAGTTGCACGTAAGGCCATTCTTTTGGGAGAAAGGCGATGACCAGCATGCTTGTCCGTGGCGGCCCGGCAAGTTCGCCGATCTGATCGTGAGCAGTTGATCGGCACCGTGCCGCTGCGCCTTGTCGCCCAGCCCCATGAGATAGGCGACGCGGTGGCGTGGTTGATGTCCGACAAGTCGAGCTATGTCATCGATGTGGCCTTGCCGGTCGATGGCGGTTGGGTGGCGCAGGAACACACTCACGACGGGGTGCTCGTTCGTCCCTCGGTTATCATGGGCGCCCATCAAGGAGCGCCCATGGAAATCCTGCTCAGCCTCGTCGATTTCATCCTTCATCTCGATCATCACATCGCTGATCTGATCGAGGCCTATGGCGTCTGGACCTACGGCATCCTGTTCGCGATCGTGTTCATTGAGACCGGTGTGGTGGTGTTGCCTTTTTTGCCCGGTGATTCGCTGTTGTTCGTGGCGGGCGCATTTGCCGCGCGTGGGCAGTTCAGTCTGGCGACCCTGTTAGGCCTACTGGCGCTGGCCGCCATCCTCGGCAATACCAGCAACTACTGGATCGGGCGCACGCTCGGGCCGAAAGTTTTTCACTGGGAGAATTCGCGCTTCTTCAATCGCGCGGCTTTCGATAAGACCCATGCTTTTTACGAAAAGCACGGCGCCGTGACCATCATCGTCACGCGCTTCCTGCCCTTCATGCGTACTTTCTCACCATTCGTGGCCGGCGTTGCGGCCATGAGCCACGGGCGCTTCCAGCTCTTCAATATCGTCGGTGGTCTGCTGTGGGTAGTGAGCTTGTGTCTGGCAGGCTATTGGTTCGGCAACATCGCGTGGATCAAGAATAATCTGACTCTGGTCATCATCGCGTTGATTATCATCCCTGGTCTGCCGACATTGGTGGTAGGCATGCGCGAATGGCTCGCGGCTCGTGCCCGTCGCACCGGCTGAGGCTGTTGCGACCGACTGATCGCCGCGAGGCTTGCGACGCGCTCGCGTGGATTCTCTAGACGCAGGCCCAAGGCGGAACCGATTCACAGTTCCACCGCTGGCCGATTGTGTCCATGAACGAATACGTCCCTCCTAGTGATGCAGGTCGCACCGGCATCACAACGATTACACATTCCCCGGGAGGGAACTTCATGACACGCATTCACACGACTCGCAGTTTCGCTGTTTTGGGCATGGCCCTCGCGGCGGGCTCCGTGCAAGCAACGGTCATCAATTTTGACGCGCAGGGTCTGACCGGTCCGAGCACCTATGCCGCCGCCGGCGCCAATCGGGATCTCAGCATCGCCACGGCTGACGGTAACGTCACCATCACCGGCGGTACGGTACTGAGTCAGGAAACCTTCCTGCCAGCCAACAGCACTGCGCTCTACGGCACGGCGTTTTTTGCCTCACCGCTCGCGACCAACACCAGCACCTCGGGCTATCGAGCGACCGTCACGCTGAATTTCCCGACGGTCGTTAACTCTTTCTATCTCGACGTGTATAACGGACAGGTCTTCAACGTCACCTATACGGTGGCGGACAATAACGGTCATTCCAGTTCCTTCGTGCTGGTGCCGAATCTTTCCAGCGGCACCACCCAGATAGGCTTCAACCCGGCCAATGCGACCTCGGTGACTATCACCTCCGACGCCGGCTCGGCCTGGGATTTCTCGATCGACAACATCGTCTTTAATGAAGGTGTGCCAAGCACGGTCCCGACCACTACCGCGCCGCCGCCAACGACCATCGATCCGCCCAATCCCGCGCCCGTGCTGGTCTCGATCGACAACCCGCCGCCGCAGGCGACGGATATCGAAGTGCAGTTGCTTGAAGACGACAGTAACAAGCAGCGCGGGCGTGGCCATCATGGACGCAACAGCGTGCAGGGCTTGGAGGACAACATCGCGCCGGTGCCGCTGCCGCTCGGCATATTGCTATTGGGTTCAGCGCTGCCGGCCCTGGCCGTGCTGCGCCGTCGCTCGCAGTCTAGCTGATAGAGGGCATGCGCGCCGATGGCACGCGTCGGCGCGCGCTGTAGAAACTCACCACGTTCTCGCCCGCCGCGCGTGGCGGCGCGAGCGCCCTGTCGGTGACCGCGACCGCGATGACTATCTCGTGAGGATGGGGCGCATCGGCCGCGCCGATGCAAGTTTGAGGTGTGAGCAAGCAGAACAATGAGCTCAGGCCGTCGAGGTCGGCCGGCTAGCGGGGCGAATGACTGAGTCTCGCAGGCTTGGTTGGGTGCTCTGAGCAGGCGTCGAGGTTTGGGCGATTTGCCTGAAAATAAGGCAATTTCGCGCCGTCGTTCGCAAATATAACCGCAACAATTACCCCCGCGTCGAAGGGGCTCTTGCCGTTCGCACGCGCGCCGCCAGCGGAACTACAGCCGGGCTCGATTTCGGCCACTGCGGGTCGCCAGACTCACGAGAAACGGGCACTTCGTCACTACTCTGCATCACAGCTACTTTACGTTCTCGACTCTTTGGGCGTAGCCTCTCCAAATCGTTCACCAACTAAAGTGCGGCTGCCGCAATGTCAGCGCTATCGAGGAAAAAAATATGTCTAGCGTGGCGAATACAACCCCGGCCCTGAAACCGGTTCAAGCAAGCGATATCGACGCGGAGCTGGAGCGCAGCCTGACAACGGAGTGGGACGCGCAAATCGTCGACTACCCCACTGATCGCTTTCCGTTCAGCGAATGGATATTGGACCGCATTCGTGGGATGGGTTACCCGCTGGATAACCTGGACTACCTGCACACCGTGGTCCCGCAGCCCGAGGTTTTCAAGGTCACCAAGCAGCTCTGCGCCGATACAAATCTGCCCGAGTTCCGGCGCATGCTTAACCGTTTTGTGCGTGAGGTCGTGGTGCCCAAGGGCAAGCTGCGTCTCCCCGTCGCGGTCCAGCGCTACATGAATGTACGCATCATGCTGCCGACCACACCGGATTTATTCTTCCCGTTCCATACCGGGCTGCTCTACGGTCATGGTATCGCCTCGCGCAGCCTCTGGCTGCCGTTCGTCGATGTTACGGCAGACGAGGATCGCAGCCGCTCAATGCAGATTATTGGCATCAAGCGTTCGCGTGAGCTGATCAGACACGCCATCGACAACCGACTGAGCATGGAAGCGATGACCGAGTTGTTCGGCGAGGAAAGCCACCAAATCAAGGCCAAACCCGGCAGCATGTGCTTTTTCACCCAGGAGAACATCCACGGTTCGGGCCGGCCCAACGTGACTGACAAGACACGCGTCAGCATGGATTTCCGTATCGCCGAGGGCATCTATGGCGATCTGCTGGGTCGTAAGATACCGGCCGGCTACTTCCACCTTATCCCCGAGACCGAAGCCGAGGAGGACGCCCTAGCATTGCAGCCGGCACAGGCCGTGGCGTTCAAGAATGGCAAGTCCAACATCTTTTATGTTGCCAACAACACCTCCGCGACCTATCCGATACCGGTCCACCTGCAGCGCTATATGCTGGCGGACTACAGCCAAAAGCACGGCCTCACCGCCGATTTGGAACTGTTCGATCTGGAGGACATGCTGCACCTGCCGACCTTGTGGCACATCGTCGAAGAGCGCAACGTCAATGTCGTCATGTACAGTATTTTTGCCCTGCCCGAAGACGAGCAGGAACGCAATCGCATGCTCGACGCAGCCCTCAAGAAGGGCATGATCTTGCACTTCGTCAACGAAGGTTTGGCGCTGACTTCGGCTACGCAACTCAAGGTCATCAAGGATTACCTGGCGTTTTCGAAGTACGGCGAGTCACGCTTGCCGATAGGACTACCGCTGTCCGATCTCAGCAAGGCGTACTTCAAGAAATGGTCGGACTCACTGTCTACCTGGCACACGAAATAGCGCTGACGGGTACATCGGCTGGATAACCAGCCGGACTACGTTCTGTCCTGTATGTGAGAAGGGTGGAGTGCCACCGGGTCTGATATCCATCAGGCCCGGTGGCGCCCCGTTCTGCGCTGCCCGGGCGAACAGGCTTAAGGCTGGTATCGCACCCCTGCCCAGCGTGTCGATCGGTGTGGTCAAGGCGCCGCTTGAACACGGTAGCCGCCCTGGTGCTAAGCCACTCTTCACACGATAAGAAACACCGACCGGTCGCAGCTGGCCGACCGGGCGTTCAATAGACCGTCTTGACACCTTGTAGTGCGCCGTAGTGCGCCGAGCCGCCGCGCTGGCGGTGATCGAAAATCCCTGCCGCTGCGAGTTCCTGTTTGAGCTCGCCTTAATCGACAGCATTGGTAGCAAATTGAATGGTGCCCTGAGCA
>JAYWAC010000106.1:0-16167 GCA_043782755.1 Pseudomonadota bacterium
TAACCACCGATTAGATCAGAGGGCAGCATGGTCGTCGATCCTTTATCTTGTTGTTCGACACACCTTTCTCGGAAAAATACCTGGGGATAACTCAGCGTCGGACATTGAAAGGCGCGCCACCGATGCGCGCTCTGGAACGAATGTCCGACTGAAGTCGGACCCACAATAGAGGCTCGCGGCTCTCAGAGCGAAACCCCCGTCAGGCCGTCAGCCGCGTCAACGCTTCGCGATATTTCGCGGCGGTCTTCTCCAGAATCTCGCTCGGCAATTGCGGCGCGGGGGCCTGTTTGTTCCAGTCTAGCGTTTCCAGATAATCGCGCACGAACTGCTTGTCGAAGCTCGGCGGACTTCCACCGACCTGGTATTCGTCGGCCGGCCAGAAGCGCGAGGAGTCGGGTGTCAGCACTTCGTCGATCAAGACCAGTTCGTCATTGGCGTCGAGGCCGAATTCGAACTTGGTGTCGGCGATGATGATGCCCTTGGTGCGCGCGAAGTCGGCGGCGGTCTGATAAATCTTGATGCTCACATCGCGCACCTGTTCGGCACGCGCGCGACCAAGCAATGCACAGGTCCGCTCGAAATCGATGTTCTCATCGTGTTCGCCGATGTCGGCCTTGGTCGAGGGCGTGAACAGCGCCTTGGGCAGTTGCTGCGCCTGTTGCAAGCCTGTCGGTAGCTGAATGCCACACACGCTGCCCGTCTTCTGATAATCCTTCCAGCCCGAGCCGATGATGTAGCCGCGCACAATCGCTTCAACCGGCAACGGTCGCAACTTGTCGACGACGATGGCGCGGCCTTCGACAGTGGCGCGCTCAGCGGCGTCGGGCAGCACGTCGGCGAGACTCAGCTTGGAGAGATGATTGCGGATCACGCCCTCAATGCGCGCGAACCAGAAGTTCGACAGCGCGGTCAACACCGCACCTTTGCCGGGCACCGGATCGGACAACACCACGTCGAAAGCCGAGATGCGATCGGTGGTCACGATCAACAGATGCTGGGTATCGACTGCGTAGATGTCGCGCACCTTGCCGCGTTGGATCAACGGCAGACTGGTGAGATGAGATTCGTAGAGAGCTGCGGTCGTCATGCATGCCTGCTCGTAAGGAAGGGGGCGCGTATTCTGCCCAATGAAAGGTGGAAAGGCCACCGCGCAAAACGTGGGGATTTTGCCGCAATCAGTACGATTGCTACGCGCTTTAAGCCGAGCCGGACGGCGTGCTCGTGGCGCGTGGCATGACCATGCGCGGCACATCGCCGGCGGTGCCCATGGCGCGCGAGATCAACCAGTGCTTGAGCGGTACCAGACGCTGGGTAAGGCTCATACCCAGACCACGGGCCTGACGGACCAACGCCTCGTCGCGCTGAAACAGATGATGCAGACCATCGGTGACAGCGGTCATGGCCAAGGTCTCGCTTTTGCGCCAGCGCTCGAAGCGGCGCAGTGCGCTGGCCGAAGGCCAGGTCGGCATGCCGGCCGGCCCCAGACATTCGACCAGCGCCGCGACGTCCATGAGGCCCATGTTCAGCCCTTGGCCGGCGAGCGGATGCATGAGGTGGGCGGCATCGCCGAGTAGCACGCAGTGACCGTCGACCATGCGGGCGGCCTGAGCCCGCGCCAGCGGGAAGGCGTCGCGTGCGCTCAGGTGAGTGACCGCGCCAAGGCTATCCTCGAAGGCTTCGCGCAGCGCTCCGATGAAATAGTCATCTTCACAGGCCATGAGTTCGACCGCGCGTTCGTCATTGCACGACCACACGATGGAACACTCGCGCTGGGCGGCCAGCGGCAGCGCCGCAATCGGGCCGCTGTCGAGAAAGCGTTGACGCGCGATGCCGCCATGCGCGCGGGCGAAGGTCACGTTGCACAGGATGGCACTCTGGCGGTAGAACACTTTCGTTTGCGCGATGCCGGCTGCGGCGCGCACCGCCGAGTGGGCGCCATCGGCGCCAATCAGAAGTCGCGCACGCAGGCGAGTGCCGTCGTCCAAAGTCACGTTGAGCGACGCACCCGCTGCGAAGCCGCTCAGCGCGCGCGCTTGAATACTCACACCGGGACGGATCTTAAGACTGCTAGCCAAGGCCGCGATCAGATTCTGATGTTCGACGATGTAGCCCATCGCGCCGCGATGATTAGGTGGCGGCGTGAAATCCAGACGACCGCTGGAACCGGCGTCCCACACTTCCATCGCGTCGAAACGCCCGACACGGCTGTGATCGAGCGGTGCCCAGGCGCGCGCCGCTTCCAACACCCGTCGCGCGGCGGGTGTAATGGCATAGGTGCGCAAAGCGATTTCGCCCTGGGGTGGCGCGCGATCGAGTCGCGGCTCCAGCAGACACACGCTGTAGCCGCCATCGTTCAGTAACGCGGCGGTGGTGAGACCGACCACACCGCCGCCGGCGATGACCGCATCAAAAATCACGGGCAAAAATCATGACCGCACTGCCGCTGTGGAGCGCGCCAACGCGGCGAGCCCACTGGCCTCGCGAATGAAACGCTGCTTGGCACCGGGACACAGATCGGCGAGCGCCAGCGCGAAGCGCCGCGTGGCGGTGACAGCACACAGACGCGAACGAAAGCCCTGGGCCAGCAGATCGCTGAAGCCGACGGTGCGGCGATGATCGGGCGCGCGCGCGGCGGCGTAACGGTTGAGCAAACCGGCGTCACCCGCGTCGCTACCGCTGGCGAGACAGGCGGCCAGGGTCGCGACATCGCGTAAGCCTAAGTTCAAGCCTTGGGCGGCATTGGGATGCATGGTGTTGGCGGCATTGCCGATCAAGACCGCGCGCTTGTCGATGAGACGTCGCGCACGCTGACGCGTCAGGCCATGGGCGCGACGTGGCCCACTGACGGTGATACGCCCGAGTCGCGCGCCAAAGCGGCGTTCAAGTTCGGCGCCATAGGTGGCATCGTCGAGTTGCAGTGCCGCTAATGCGCGTGACTCATGCAGACATTGCACGCTCACATAGCGCGCGCCACCGCAGGGGATCATGGCGAGCGGCCCTTCACGGGTGAAATGCTCAAAGGCCGTGTAAGACTGCGGCCGTTCGACCTCGATCGGCGCGATCAAGGCATGCTGGCCGTAATCATAGCCTTCGGTCGCTATGCCGCAGGCGACGCGCAGTGGCGACGCATTGCCATCGGCACCGATCAGCAGCGCGGCGCGCAGCGTGCGGCTTGCATCGCCCTGTTGTACCTCGACATCGACGTGATCGTCATGGGCGCGATGGCTGATGTAGCGCGTCGACCAACAGGCGTTTTCGCCCAGCGCCTCGACCACGGCGACGCGCAACTCATAGAGCAAGATGTCGGCGGGGCAAGCCCAACCCATGGCTTCGAGCCCACTATCATCGGCGTTCAATTCCAATACGCCAAAGCCGCCGCGATCGCTGACGCGTATGTGACAGATGGGAAGGGCATGAGGCGCGAGCCCCGACCACAGACCCAACTCGGAAAGTATTTCGACCGATGCAGCCGATAGCACCAGCGCGCGCGCATCACCGTCGGGTGCCAGCGGTGGCGGCCCTTGGTCGAGCAGAAGGACGCGGCGACCGGCGCGCTGCAGAGCGAGAGCAGCGCTGCTGCCGACCAACCCGGCGCCGATCACGATGGCGTCGAAATCAGGCGGCACTACGCTCGCGCATCGCCGCTTCGACCGCCTCGACCGATTTGGGCGCCTCAATGGTCAGAATCTCATGGCCGGTCTCGGTCACCAACACATCGTCCTCGATGCGGATGCCGATATTCCACCACTGTTTGCCGAGATCCTTCAGCGTGGCGGCAAGATAGAGTCCCGGTTCCACGGTCGTCACCATGCCGGGCTCGAACACGCGCCATTCGTCGTGCACCTTGTAGTCACCGACATCATGCACATCCATGCCCAGCCAATGACCGGTCTTGTGCATGTAGTAAGGCTTGTAGGCCTCTTCGTCGATCAACTTGCGCAAGCGGCCTTTCAGAATGCCGAGATCGATGAGTCCACGGGTGATGACCTCGATGGCCGCTTCGTGGGGTTCGTTCCAGGTATTGCCCGGCCGCACTTCGGCGATCGCGGCGAGCTGGGCCTCCAGCACGATCTCATAAACCTCACGCTGTTCCTGCGTGTATTCACCGCTCACCGGAAAGGTGCGCGTGATGTCGCTGGCATAACTGTCGTATTCGGCGCCGGCATCGATCAAGAGCAGATCACCGTCCTTCAACACTTCGCTGTTCTCTGTGTAGTGCAGGATGCAGGAATTCGCACCGCCACCGACGATGGACGGATAGGCCGGCGAGCGCGCGCCCTGCTGCAAGAAGCTGTGTAGGATTTCGGCCTCGATCTGGTATTCACGCAGACCTGGCTTGCATGCTGCCATCGCACGACGATGGGCGGCAGCGGCAATACTGGCGGCCTTGCGCATGGCCTTCAATTCCTGGCTGCTCTTGAACAAGCGCATCTCATGCACGACATGACCCAGCGAGACGAATTGATCCGGCGCATGAATACCGGCGCGGCCCTTGCTCGTGACACGATTCAACCAGCTCATCAGACGCTGATCAAATTCCGCATAGCGGCCCATGGTGAAATAGATGCGTTCCTTGTTCTCGATAAGGCCGGGCAGGATGTCGTCCAGATCCGTGATCGGAAACGCATCGTCAGCGCCATACAGTTCGCAAGCGCCTTCGAGGCCGGCGCGACGGCCATGCCAGGTCTCGGCTTCATCGTCGCGCTCGCGACAGAACAGGATGCACTCGCCTTGCGGTCTATCGGGCACCAGTACAAGTACTGACTCCGGCTCGGGAAAGCCGGTCAGGTAGTAGAAGTCGCTGTCGGGGCGATAGGGGTAATAAACGTCACGATTGCGAATGCGCTCAGGCGCATTGGGCTGGATCACGATGCCGCCGTGGCCTGCGATGTCCATCAGGCGTTTGCGACGGCGTGCGAATTCTCTCTTCTCCATGCGACCTCGACCAATTCGGCGTGGATGGTGACGACGCGCCGTGCCGATGGTCGCGCCTCAGTGCAAGATGATGAACTCGTCCTCGTCGCCTTCGCCCTGCTTGAACTCAGCGCGGACCAGCATCACGCCCATTCGGGTGAACTCGGTCAATTCGACCAGTGCGCGCTCGTCTTCCTCATCGCCATTGGCGTCCATCGCCAGCGAAGTGAAACGCGAAAGATCGGCGAGGAATTCCCGTGCATCTTCGCCCAGCGCCTCGAGATCGGCAATCCCCGACAGCCCCAGGCCCGACAGGAAACCACGACACCAGGCCGCGAAACCCGCCGCCCGCTCGACTATCGGCGCCTCGTCGGCCGGCAGCAGCAGCGTCAGCTCGTAGTCCGTTGCGCTCATGGTCTCCAGCGTGTCGCGCATGAGTGCCTCAAGCGCGGCGCACGGTTCGCCGCTCGCGAACACCTCACGCTCACCACCGCTGACATGATCGAGCCACAGGTCGGCATCGAAAACACGCGGCCCGCTCAACATGCCACACAACATGCCGTGACATTCGGCGGCGCCGACGTCGCAGCGCACCGCCGCCAGCGCGCGCACCACGCGTTCGTACAATTCAACCATCATGGCGATGGACACCCATCCAGGCGCACAGGCGCGCCGGGCGATGGCAAGCTATGCATAGTTATTCTCGGCGTAGTACGTGCAGTCACTGTGCGATTATCCCATGCTAGCCACGCGCCCTACAGCCATCATGACCTAAGCGAGGCGCAAGTCGCGTTGTGCGCTGTTGACCGTCCGCCGCCCACCGCTCTATATTGGCCTCGCATTCCATCCGCCCCGGTGAGCACGCGTTAACGTCATGACAGCAGGCAGTAAAGACCGCTTGGAACTGGTCGCGCTCGAATCGCGGGTCGATGAACTGATCAAGGCGGTGGAAAGCCTGGCCACCGAGAACGAAGCCCTGCGCTCTCAACAGGCGTCGCTGACCACGGAACGCGCGGCCCTGATTGAGAAAACCGAACAGGCGCGTTCGCGCGTCGAAGCTATGATCGCCCGCTTGAAAGCGATGGAGACCCGTTGATGAGCAGCGACAGTGAAGTCAAACCGATCACGGTGACGATTTTCGACAAGGATTATGTCGTCGGCTGCAAGGAGAACGAGCGCGAAGCACTGTTTGCCTCGGTGCAGTTCCTGAACAAGAAGATGGTCGAACAGCGCGACAACGGCAAGGTTATCGGCGCTGAGCGCATCGCGGTCATGTCGGCGCTCAATATCGCCCATGAATACCTCGAATATCGCCGTAACAACGAATCCATCGTCTCCGACGTCGGCGCCAGTGTGTCGCGCATGCAGGGCAAGATTTCGCAAGTCCTGTCGCGCAGCTTGGGGCTTTCATTCAAGGCGTCCGGCCACTGAATAAGACTTTCGGACCAGGAGCGCTAAAGGTCCGGAGAATTTTGACGATTTAAAGCTTGGTGTTCTCTGCTGTGTGCGTCAAAGACCTGAGATCTTTGAGCCTATTTTTGTTACCTCAGGGACCGATCAATCAGCGATGTTGTGCATGTCCGCATCTCAGCGGAAAGCCTGATTCGCCTCGAGAGGTCCCGTCTTGAACCCTTGGTTCAAGATTACGGTCGAGACGGCACGGTGGAGAACACCTTTTAATTTTCCTAGCCCGCTCGGCGGCGTGCACCAGCACAATAGCCTGGCCGGCCCGCGAGCCGGTCGTGCTCAGAGACTCAAGCGACCGCCGCCGCCTTGGCTTGCCTGCAGCGCTCCGTTAGATAGGCCAGCGCTTCTTCCACCTGATCGATCAGGATCAGGCACAAATCTCCGGCTTCAAGCTTGGCCAAGGCGTTGTCGATGGCCACGAACTCACCCGTGATCTCAGTCACCTCGCGGGTGCGGGTGGCGCTGCTCAAACCATCGCGCAGCAAGGCCAGCACCTCACCGTCGGCACGTCCACGTTGGCAGGCATCCTGGTAGAGGATGGCGGTGTCGAAAGCACTGCCGAGGATGCGGGTCTGATCGCGGATATCCTCGTCGCGCCGATCGCCGGCGGCGCTGATCACCACCATGCGACGCTTGGCCGGCATCGCGGTGACCGCTTGCACCAGGGCCACCATCGCATCGGGGTTGTGACCGTAGTCGGCGATCACGGTCGCGCCGCGATAATCCATCACATTGAAGCGTCCCGGCGTGGCGTCGACGCTGGGCATAAAGGTGGCGAGACCCGCACGGATGGGTTCCCAATCGATGCCGGCACCCCAGGCAGCGGCAACGGCCGCCAGAACGTTCTCGACCTGAAAGCCGATACGGCCGCCGAAGGTAAGCGGAATATCAGCCAGCGACAGACGGCACAACTCGGTGCCTTCCACACAGCTGATGGCATCGCCATCGACCACCACCACGCGCCGCCCCTGGGCGCGGTGGGTGACGCTGATCGGATTGGCCGGATTACGCGAAAAATAAATGATGCTGCCCGGGCAGGCCGCGCCGCAGCGCGCGGCTATCGGGTCGTCGGCGTTCAACACCGCGTAGCCGCTGGTCGCAACGTTCTGCACGATGACGCGCTTCAGCACCGCCAGATCCTCGACGGTGGTGATGTAGTTGAGGCCCAGATGATCGCCAGCGCCGATATTGGTCACCACCGCCACCTGACAGCGATCGAAGGCCAGGCCTTCGCGCAGAATGCCGCCGCGCGCGGTTTCCAATACTGCGGCATCAACATCGGGATGCATCAACACACTGCGTGCGCTGCGCGGACCGCTGCAATCACCACTGTCGATCTGGGTGCCCTGCACGAATACGCCGTCGGTAAGCGTCATGCCGACCCGCAGGCCTGCCTGTTCCAGTATATGAGCGGTCAGACGCACCGTCGTGGTCTTGCCATTGGTGCCGGTCACTGCGATGACTGGAATACGCGCGTCATCACCGCTGCCGAACATTTCGGCGATGATCGCCTCACCGACCTTGCGGCCGGTGCCATAGGACGGCGTCAGATGCATGCGCAGGCCAGGCGCGGCGTTCACTTCAACGATGCCGCCGTTCTGCGCTTCCAGTGACTTCAACACCGTCTGACAAACCACATCCACACCGCAGATATCGAGACCCACCATTTGCGCCGCCGCCACCGCGCGTGCGGCGAGGTCAGGGTGCACTTCGTCGGTGACATCCGTGGCGGTGCCGCCGGTCGAGAGGTTGGCATTATTACGCAACACCACGCGCAGGCCCTTGGCTGGCACGGAGGTCGGCGTCAGACCCTGCAGTTCGAGACAGGTAAAAGCGATTTCGTCAAAACGGATCTTGGTCAGCGAGGTAGCGTGGCCTTCGCCACGACGTGGGTCGCGGTTTACTTCCTCGACCAGTTCGGTGACGGTGTGGTTACCATCGCCGATCACGAAGGGCGGATCGCGACGCGCGGCGGCGATGAGTTTGTCGCCCACTACCAGAAAACGATAGTCGTGGCCCGGGATATAGCGCTCGACGATGACCTGGGTGCCGGCTTCCATGGCGGCGCGATAAGCTGCTTCCAGATGCGGCTTGGTCTCAATGTTCACCGTCACACCACGGCCGTGGTTGCCGTCCTTGGGCTTGACGACTACCGGCAGGCCCATGGCGCAGGCCACAACCCAAGCTTCCTCGGCATTCTTGACCTCACGGCCATCGGGCACCGGCACACCGGCCGCCTTCAATAATTGTTTGGTGAGCTGCTTGTCCTGAGCAATGGATTGCGCGATGGCACTGGTGCGGTCGATTTCGGCGGCCTGGATGCGACGCTGACGGCTGCCCCAACCGAATTGCACTAGGCTGCCACTGGTCAGGCGGCGATAGGGAATGCCGCGTTCAAGCGCGGCATTGACAATGGAGCCGGTCGAAGGCCCGAGGCGTTCGTCCTCGTCCATTTCACGCAGGCGCGCGACTTCCGATTCCACATCGAAGAGCGCATCGTCGAGGGTTGCCTGCACCAAACGCCAAGCGATATCCAGCGCCGCGCGGCCGATCGATTCCTCGCTGTACTCCACCACCACCTGGAACACGCCCGTTTCCGGCGTCGACCCGCAGCGGCTGAAGCTGACCGGACAACCGGCCTGTGCTTGCAGACTCAGGGTGGCGATTTCGATGACATGGGCGGCCGAACGGGGCACGCCGCCATCCGGCACCGGCAAGACCTGCAACTGCGGATAAATGGCGCGCAGATGCTCAAGGAATCCGGGCAAGCGCGACAGATCCCGCTCGTCTTCGTTGCAGTGAACGACAGCTTCGATAGCCGTGCGGCGGCTCCAGAGATTGGGGCCACGCAGGGCGCGGACGCGTGCGACTTCCATCGGCGATAAGGCCTCGAACAGTAGTGAATCAGTTGTTGGAGAGTTTGCTTAAGTCGGTGATCGTCGTCGCCGACGGGAAACCGACTATGCCACTCACGATCAGCCCCACCGGCACGTTCGCAGCCCACGCGCAGGCTGCGGCGGGCAGGCACTCGGGCGCATCGAAAGTCGGCGGCAGCGGCAGACGTTCAGCCTGCGCGCCGTGGGCGAATACCAGTTCATCTTCGTCGCGATAGACCGCGCGGCGACCCTGCGCGAGCGCCTCCCGCAGCACCGGCGACTGCGCGTCGCGGCTGTAGATCAGCACATCACCGTCGGAATACTCGGCCAGTGCCAGCACACCCGGATCGTCGGCATTCAACACCGCCACACCCTGCGGCAATACGACGTCGATTTGCGTGCGCAGTAATTTGGTCAGCTGCTCACTGTCCTGAACGCCGAAGCGCGCGAGGTTTTCGTCGGCCGCGAGCGAAGTCACCAGACCCACCTGACAACGGTCATAGGGCAGACCTTCACGCAACAGGCTTTCAGCGGTGGTCTCGATCACCGCAGCGTTCAAGGTACGGTTGACCAGCAGACGTTGACCGGCGGCCCAGTTCGCCGAGTCGTTGTGATCAACACGACGCTCGCCGAGATAAAGCCCCTTACCGCAGGCTACACCCACCGCCACGCCATGCAGATGCAGCAGGAAGCCGACCATGCGCGCGACGGCAGTGGTGTCGCCACTGCCGCTGATACCGATCAGAGGGATCCGGCCATGATCATCACCGGGAAACAGGTGACGGACGATGGCTGCACCGGCGTGATGAGAGCCGTTGGCACCGCGCGGCAGATGGGTCGGCAGCGCTGGGCCGGCATTAATTTCAATGAGCGCGCCACCCTGGGCGACTAGCGGCTTGGAAATATCGCGCGCGACGATGTCGACACCGGCGATGTCGAGGCCGACCACACGCGCAGCCAGCGCGGCCTGGGCAACGATGCTGGGATGCACCTCATCGAGTACGTCGACGCCAATCTTGGCGTGGCGCGGTAATTCAACCAGCTGCCCGACGGCCGGCACGGCCTCGAAGGTCAGGCTTTGGCGGGCCAGCGCCAGGCGCACGGTCGGAAAGTCTTCGAAATCTTCGATGGTAAGCGGCACGGCTGAGGGCTCGGCGGCGTCAGCGAGCTGATTCAGGGCCACGGTCAGCAGATGATGCAGCGTGTCGCGACCGTTGCCAGTGACGCGAAAGGCTACGGCACGCGTCGCGGCGACGACCTTGTCGCCGACCACCAATAAACGATGCTCGTCGCCTTCGATGTACTTCTCGACGATCACGGTCGAATCGACTTCACGAGCCGCAGTGAAGGCCGCGCGCACTGCCTCGCCGTCGTGAAGATCGAGGAACACCGCCTCGCCACGGCTCGCTTCGCCCGGCTTGACCGCGACCGGGTAGCCGATGTCCTCGGCCGCCTCGACTGCCGCATCGGCGTTGCGCACCAGATGGCCTTCCGGCACTGGAATGCCACAAGGAGCAATGAGTTGTTTGGCGAGATCCTTGTCGCTGGCGATGGACTCGGCAATCGCCGAAGTCCGGTCGGTCTCAGCGGTCCAAATGCGGCGCTGGCGGGTGCCATGACCGAGGATCACGAGATTGCCCTGCGACAAGGGCACGACCGGAATCTTGGCATTGACGGCCGCGTCGACAATACAGGCGGTGCTCGGGCCGAAGCCCTTGCGGTCGGCCAGCACGCGCAATTCACGCAAGCTCGCGCCGACATCGAATTGCTTGCCTTCGATGGCGGCCAGAATCAGTTCACGGGCCTTGAGCAGGCAGGTGCGAGTCAGGTCTTCCTGAGTGGTACGCACCACCACATGGTAGACGCCGGCGGTGGCGGTGCTGCGCGCACGACCGAAACCCGCCGGACGGCCGGCCTGGGTCTGCAATTCAAGCGTGACGTGCTCCAGAATATGTCCGACCCAGGTACCCTCTTCCAAGCGGCGTACGAAGCCGCCCGGCTCTTCATAGCTGCATTCGTGCTTACGCAAGCCGGGCAGCCATTCGACCAGACGAGCAACGAAGCCCGGCAGGGTGTTGGACGGCGACTCCTCGAGTGCGCCGATGTCGACGAGCGCTTCTAAGGCAGGACGATAGGACCAGCGGTTCGGACCGCGCAGGAAGATCAGATCGAGAATTCGAATGTCGTATTGATTCATCAGCAAGGGCTGTTGGTGGCGATACGGGCGAACCCGTTTAGGCGCCACGCTCACCGCAGGAAGCGGCCCCAGGCGGCAACGGCACCATCCTGTACTCAATCCGGCGATAATATAAGTAATGACTGCTCGTTCCCAATTTTCGCTTGTACCCGCTCTGCCCCAACACTGGC
Organism: Pseudomonadota bacterium; assembly: GCA_043782755.1. GTDB lineage: Bacteria > Pseudomonadota > Gammaproteobacteria > JADJYF01. Next base: position 11,625 of record JAYWAC010000106.1, read on the forward strand.
AGACCCTGGCCACCGACCAGTTAGGCAGCACGGAAACCGTGCGCGCCTGGTTCGAGACCGACCTCACCGTTGAACTGCGTTACGCACGAGGCCTGGCGCTCCTGACCGATGCTCGCATCGTGTATCTGGTCGAGGACGTCGGGGCGCAAGACTGGGACCTTGGCACTGAACTTTTGCTGAATCACATCGAGCATGCGGGGGTCGGCACGATCGAAATCCTGCGCGGCGACGAACGGCTTGGACGCCTGCGTTTCACGCTCGCCCAGGACCTCGGCGCGAAACGCTTCGTGGCCGAGGCTGCAAGGGTAGTGGCCGGCGGTGGGCCGCTACACGAAGCGGCCGAACACTGTCCGCTGTGCCACACCACGCTCGATCCCAGCCAGGACGAGTGTCCGGTATGTGCGCAACAACTCTACACGCCGCCCTCGACCTGGACGCTGTTCCGCCTGTGGCGCTTCGCGCGGCCCTATCGCGTGCAGTTGTTCTTCGGTTTCCTGTTCACGCTGGCCTCGACCTTCGCCACCTTGATCCCGCCCTACCTGACCATGCCCTTGATGGACAAGGTGCTCATTCCGTTCCAAAACGGCACACCTATCGATCAGCCCTTAGTAAAAATGTATCTCGGTGGGCTGGTCGGTGCGTCGCTGGTGGCGTGGTTGCTGGGTTGGGCGCGCAGTTACATCCTCGCACTGGTGTCGGAACGCATCGGTGCCGATCTGCGCACCACCACCTTCGATCATCTGCTCAAGCTCTCGCTCGAATATTTCGGCGGCAAGCGCACCGGCGATCTGATCTCGCGCCTGGGCTCGGAATCCGATCGCATCTGCGTATTTCTCTCGCTGCACGCGCTCGACTTCATTACCGATGTACTGGTGATGCTGATGACCGCCGCCATTCTGTTCTCGATCAATCCCTGGCTCGCGCTCACCACGCTGCTGCCACTGCCCTTCATCGTGTGGCTCATTCATATCGTGCGCGAGAGGCTGCGCACTGGCTTCGAGCGCCTGACGCGCATCTGGTCGGAAGTGACCAATGTGCTGTCGGACACCATTCCCGGCATTCGCGTGGTGAAGGCGTTCGCTCAGGAGGAGCGCGAAGGTCAGCGCTTCCGGAAAGCCAACCGCTACAACCTCGCGCAGAACGACAGGCTCAACAAGATCTGGGCGCTGTTCACGCCGACCGTCACGCTGCTGACCGAACTCGGCCTACTGGTGGTGTGGGGTTTCGGCATCTACCAGGTCTCCATGCACGAGATCACGGTCGGCGTGCTGACTGCCTTCCTGGCCTATATCGGGCGTTTCTACACGCGTCTCGATTCCATGAGTCGCATCGTGTCGGTGACGCAGAAGGCGGCAGCCGCCGCCAAACGTATTTTCGATATCCTCGATCACGTCTCAAGCGTGCCTGAGCCACAAACGCCACTGCAGTTGGCCAACGTGCAGGGGCATATCGAACTGCGTAACGTCGGTTTCCGCTATGGCAGCCGCGCCGTGCTGCGCGACGTTTCGCTCGACATTCAACCGGGCGAGATGATCGGCCTGGTCGGGCAGAGCGGCTCGGGCAAGAGCACGCTGGTCAATCTCATGTGCCGTTTCTACGACGTCGCCGAGGGCGCCATCGCGCTCGACGGTGTCGATATCCGCCAGCTCTCGATTCCGGACTTCCGCAAGAACATTGGTCTGGTGCTGCAGGAACCCTTCATGTTCTTCGGCACGGTCGCCGACAACATCGCCTATGGCAAACCGCAAGCGACGCGTGAAGAGATCGTTGCCGCCGCGCGCGCCGCCCATGCCCACGACTTCATCCTGCGTCTGCCGCACGGCTATGACTCGCTGGTCGGTGAGCGTGGCCAGCAGTTGTCGGGTGGCGAACGCCAACGGCTGTCCATCGCGCGCGCGCTGCTGATCGATCCAAAGATTCTGCTACTCGATGAAGCGACCTCCTCGGTCGACACCGAGACCGAGAAGGAGATCCAGAAGGCGCTCGACAATCTCGTGCGCGGCCGCACCACGATTGCCATCGCCCATCGTCTTTCGACCCTGCGTCAGGCCAACCGCCTGGTGGTGCTGGAACGCGGCCGCATCGTCGAGATCGGCAACCACGACACGCTACTCGCACAAGACAGCGCCTATGCGCGCCTCTACGAGGCCCAGGCGCGCATCGAAGGACAAGCATGATGGACGACTTCACTCTTGTGCAGGACGCGCGCGGCCGCCTCCAACTGCGGCTTGCCGATGGCACGGTGCATGAAGGCGTGGTACCGGTGCGCGCTTTTCCCTTGAGTGCGCCCGACGAATGCATCGCGCTGGTTTCGAGCGGCGGTCACGAGCTGGTCAATATCGCGCGACTCTCGACGCTCGCCGAACCGGCGCGCGGCGTGATCGCCAAGACGCTCGCGGCACGGGAATTCGTACCGAAGATCGAAGCCGTCGTGTCGTGCAGTGCCTTCGCCACGCCTAGCACTTGGAGCGTGCGCACCGATAGAGGCCAGACCGAATTCGTGCTCAAGGCGGAGGAGGATATCCGCCGCCTCGACGAAGGCCGGCTCATGATCACCGACAGCCACGGCCTGCAATTGGAAGTGGTCGATCAGGCCAAGCTGGATGCCCACAGCCGCCGCATCCTGATGCGTTTCCTGTAGAACGATAACGCCCACCTGAGCCACGCACGCGCGCGACTTTCAGGGCTGCGTGGCGACCACTTCGCAGCGTTGCCGACCGACCACGAGCACGCCGTACTTCGCAGCGACCACTTCGCGCAACTGACCCGCGTGATGTTCGGCGCAATAGACCTCAAGCATCGGCAGAACGCCTTTCGCCGAGATCAATGGCACCCCCTCGGCACTCAGCAGACGCTGAATGAAACCCGTACCGCGACGCTCTTCTTCAGCCGCCACCGAATGGGGCGCCAGGGTGAAAACGCCCAGTCCGTAGAGCCGTAGGTCGCGCAGTGCGGCCGGTGTGTGCACGACCGGATAGAGGTGTTCGTAGGGCAGGCCGGCGCCCCACGCGATGAAGGTGTGGCCGCTCAGCGTGTCGAGGTCTTTACGTACGCGTTGCGCGGTGTGATACATGGCGCGTGACTCAGTCAGGACTTGCCAGACGTTGCCCAAGGCTGCGCCTATCACCACCACTGTCATCGCCTTGCGTCGCCAGCCGCTGCCGGGTGTGACCAGCAGCGGCGCGATTGCCAGCAGGCTGATCAAGGGCACCAGGACCCGCAGTACGCCCGGCCTTCCCATCCAGCCGGTGATGAAAGCAGCGGCAAGATAGACGCACCAGCTCAGTAGCAGTGGCCATGACGGCCGCAACACGGTCAGCAGCAGCGCCGCTAGCAGCAACGGCAGGAGATTGATGTTCCAGATGGCCGCAAGGCCCTTCATCGCCGATTGCATGGGTCCCTGGTCGGCCGGTGGTGGTGGCAGCTCGCGCAGGATCGCATCGAGCTTCACGGGATCAGCGATGCGTGGGTCGACGAAGAACCAGCGACTCACCAAGCGGATGTCGTTTTTGCTGAGACCGTGTTTGGCAATGAGTTCAGCTTGGACCTCGGCTTGTCGACCTGCACCGAAATCGGTGTAAGCCGCCCGCACCGGGTTCAGGGCCTTGAAGGCCTGCCATTCGGCGCCGTCGTAGGCATGGCGGTCGAATTGGCCCACAACCATCAGCGCCAGCACCAACACCAGCAGCGCGCCCTGCGCAGCGCGGTCCTTGCGCAAGAGATGCCATGGCAACAGCGGCAATGCGAGCAGCAGCACGAGTTGTGCCTCCGGTCGCCGCACCAACCAGCTCGTGAAGAACAATACACACCCTATCGCCAGGGCCAGTCGCGCGCCACGTAAGGCATACAAGCGCCAGCACAACACGGCGGCCACCGTCAGCAGGCCGGCATTGATAGTGAATTGCTGGAACAGCAAGGGCCGCGCGAAGATCAGCAGCAGGCCGGCACAAGCGATAACGGCGCCGCTGCCGTGGCGCGCAAGACCATAGGCCACACTGGTGGCACAGATCACGAGCAAGCTGATGCTCGCCAACGAATAGCCGAGCACATCGCCGAAATTCGGCAAGGCCCGCACGATATGTCCCCACAGCACGTTTGAGAAGATCAGATTCGGTGAGCCGTGCGCGCCCACTCCGTAGCCATGGGCGATCATCGACATCGCGATATCGTCGTTGGTCTCCCAGCGCGGTTCGAGCAGCACACAACACGCAATGGTCAAGACCAGCACGCCGGCCGCGCAAACCGCTAGGGTCTGCCACCAGGGCCACGGGCTGCGATCTTCGCGCTGCGTAATAGTCATGGTCATCCTTGTGGGTGGTAGTAAGAAGTGAGGCAGATCGCCGTCGACGCTGCGCCGTGGCGGCTAGGAATAACGCGCGATGATGAGCACACCCGCCACGATCAGCGCTGCACCGACCAGCTTCGCCATACTTACCGTTTCGTTCAGAAACAGAAAGCTGGCTGCGAGTACCAATACAAAATTGAGACCAACAAAAGGGAAGGCGTAACTCAATTCGAACTTGGTCATGGCCATCATCCAGGC
>JAYWAC010000107.1:0-6018 GCA_043782755.1 Pseudomonadota bacterium
ACTTGGCGGTTATCTGATCGGCGTGGCGGTGGTGAGCTTCTCGCTGAAGTCGGGCCTGCCGCCCGAGATGCGCTTGTTGATCATCACCGGCTTTCTCGGTGGCCTGACCACTTTTTCGACGTTTTCGGCCGAAGTTGTCGACTTATTGGAACGTGGCCAATTCGGCTGGGCGCTGACCACTGCGGGCATTCATCTGAGCGGCTCGCTAGCGCTCACCTGGGTGGGCATGGCGAGCGCGCGCTGGTGGTGGCGCGCACCCTTGTAAGCAGCGCTTCGATCACATTGATGATCGATGCCGCAGCAATCAGCTCTGCCCTGCCTTCGCCGCCCCATGTTCCGCTTCCGTCACAAAGCCCTCGTAGCCCTTTTCGGCCACCCGCACCAAGGTCGCAAAGTAATTCGGGCCGCCCATGTGCACCGCGAACTGGCGGTGCTTGCCGGGGATGTTGCTGCCGGTATACCAGGAATCGGTCTGCGGATAGAGCGTCATATTCGCCGCATCTTCAACGTCCTTGGCCCAGGCCACGTCGACACCGGCAGCCGGTTCGATAGCACCGAGTTTTTGTTTGCGCAGATGCAGGATGCAGTCGCGTATCCAATCGCTTTCCATTTCGGCGCCTAGCGGCATGTTGTACAGCACGCAGGGTGATTCCGGTCCATGGATCATGAACAGATTGGGGAAGCCCGGAATGGTCATGCCGAGATAGGAGTTGAAGCGCGAGGCCCAGCGCTCGGTGAGGCTGACACCGCCGCGGCCGCGCGGATTGATACTCTGCAGCGCGCCGGTGATGGCGTCGAAACCGGTAGCGAAAACCAACATGTCGAGCGGATGTTCGCCGCTCTCGGTGCGCACCCCGGTCGTGGTGATTTCTAGTATCAGATCTTCGCGCAGGTCGACCAGGTTGACGTTGTCGCGGTTGAAAGCCTCGTAGTAACCCTCGTCCATGACCTGGCGCTTGGTGCCGATGAGATAACTCGGCATGAGCTTGCGCGCGGTCTCGGGGTCTTGCACGGTTTCGCTTATCTTGCCGCGCACGAATTCCGCCAGCGCGGCATTCGATTCCTTATCGGTAAGGATGTCGCAATAGGTTTCCAACAGCACGCTGCCGATGCCGCCCTTACGCCAAGCCGCCTCATACACTGCGCGACGCTGCTCGGGCGTGTGCTCGTGCGCGCAGGTAGTAGTCGGCGCGAAGTGCGAGCCTATCGGCGTCGACTTCATGATGGCGCGGAACTTCGGCCAGTTCGAGCGCGCCTCGGCAACGAGTTTGTCATCGACCGGACCGTTGCCTGCCGGCACCGAGTACTGCGGCGTGCGTTGAAACACGGTCAAATGCGCCGCCTCGCGCGCCATCACCGGCGTCGACTGTATGCCGGAAGACCCTGTACCGATAAGGCCGACGCGCTTGCCGGCGAAGCTCACCTTGTCGTCTTGCGGCCAACGCCCGGTGTGATAACACTCGCCCTTGAAGCGCTCGAGGCCCGGGATTTGCGGCACATGGGCGGCCGACAGCGCGCCGGTAGCGCAAATCATAAATTGCGCACGCACTCGCTTACCCTGGCTGGTCTCGACTACCCAGCGTTGCGCCGCCTCGTCGAACACCGCGCCTGTCACACGCGTGCCGAGTTCGATATCGCGGCGCAGATGCAGGCGGTCTGCAACGAAGTTGAGATACTTCAATACCGTCGGCTGATCGGGCTGGCGCTCGGGCCAGTCGAATTCGCGCACCAGGTCTTCGGAGAAGGTGTAGCAGTAGAAGGGGCCGCCAGGAAAATCGACGCGCGCGCCGGGATAGCGATTCCAGAACCAGGTGCCACCGACACCCGCAGCTTCATCGTAGACGCGGACCTTGAGCCCTTGTTCGCGCAAGGCGTGCAAGGCATACATGCCACCGAAGCCCGCACCGATGACGACGGCGTCGAACTCCGGCAGGTCGGCCTCGGCGGTCTTCCGTTGAGCGGCAGTGTTAGGCATGGCGTTTCTCCTCGGTTACGCAGCTGGACATGGACGGTGACCGCCTGAGTCTAGGGGGACTCGCGAGGGCGAACAATGCTAACGGGCATCGACTCTGCGGGCGCAATGCAAAACACGGTCAATTCTGCTTGCGCCAACGGCGCTGCACCCTGGAGCGATAGCTTGAGATCTACCGCTTCCTGACGATCGCGGCGGACGGGCAGCGGCAAGTCGCATCACTGCGATGCGGAGCGCTAGCCTTTGCGATGGCCGCGGAGTCGCGCCAGCTTTTCCGCGATCTGAATTTCCAGCCCACGATTGACCGGCGCGTAATACAAACGCTCACCCATGCCATCGGGAAAATAAGTCTGCCCCGCCGACAGACCATCCTGCTCGTCGTGGTCGTATCGATAGCCAGCGCCATGGCCCATGCTCTTCGCCAGCGCGGTCGGCGCGTTGCGGATGTGGGCAGGCACGGGATCCGAGCCGCGGCTCTTTACTTCCGCCATCGCGCTGTTGAACGCCACGTAGACCGCATTGCTCTTGGCGGCACAGGCGCAATAGACCAGCGCCTGGGCGATCGCGAGCTCGCCTTCCGGCGGCCCTAAGCGCCGGAAACTCTCCCAGGCGTCGATGGCCAGGCTCAAGGCGCGCGGGTCGGCGTTGCCGACATCCTCGCTCGCCATGCGCACCACGCGGCGCGCGATATAGGCCGGGTCGCAACCGCCATCGAGCATGCGCGCGTACCAATACAAAGCGGCATCGGGATGGGAGCCGCGCACCGATTTGTGCATGGCCGACATCTGGTCGTAAAAATCATCCTGACGTTTGTCGAAGCGCCGGATCTGCGCGCCCTCCACCGCCTGCTGCATCGCGCGCTGGTCGATCTCACGGCCATCACTCAAGGACAAGGCCAGCTCAAGCAGATTGAGTGCGCGGCGCGCATCGCCATCGGCAACGATGGCCAGACGCTGACGCAAGGTGTCGGCCATCGCCACCGCCGGCCTACCGGCACCGCCATCGACGGCCCGATCGATGACCTGACGCACCGCGTCTGGCGGCAAGGATTGCAGCGCATAAACCCGCACCCGTGACAGCAAGGCATTGTTCAACTCAAAGGCGGGATTCTCGGTGGTGGCACCGATGAAGGTGATGGTGCCGTTCTCGATGTGGGGCAGGAAGGCATCCTGTTGGGACTTGTTGAAGCGATGCACCTCATCGACGAATACCGCCGTGGCACGCCCCCTGGCCTGCCATTGTTCAGCCTGCTCGACCGCAGCACGAATGTCCTTCACACCGCACAATACCGCCGATAACGGCACGAACTCGGCCTTGGCGTTGACCGCCAACATGCGTGCCAAAGTGGTCTTGCCGGTACCGGGCGGCCCCCACAACACCATCGAATGCAAAGCGCCGTCCTCGAGCGCGCGCCGCAACGGCTGACCGACGCCGAGCAGATGGCTTTGGCCGTGAAATTCGGCCAGCGAGGTCGGGCGTAACTGGTCGGCGAGTGGTGACATGGCGTTCAGATAACACAGGCGCTCGGCGCAGGACAAGTGCGAGCGGTTATAGTGCGCGCTGAACCGCGACTAGGACCGCCAAGTCACGTGCAGAACCAAGCGCAACCTGAACTTGAGATCACCGGCTCGCGCCAGCTCACCGCCTGGCTGGCGGAGCAGAAGTTATCGTTTGCATTCACCACCTATCAGGCCGGCAAGCTGTTCCTGATCGGGCTGAATCCCGATGGGCGCCTGTCAGTGTTCGAGCGCACTTTCAATCGCTGCATGGGCCTCATTGTCCACGGCCGCTCGCTGTGGATGAGCACGCTCTACCAGTTGTGGCGCTTCGAAGACAGTCTCGAGCCCGGCCAGAATTACCAGGGCTATGACGCGCTTTACGTGCCGCGTCTGGCCTATACCACTGGCGATTTGGACATCCACGATCTGGGTATCGATACGAGCGGCGAGCCACTATTCGTCAACACCTTGTTCGCTTGTTTGGCGCGCCCGAGCGCAACGGCGAGCTTCGTGCCGCTGTGGCGTCCACCTTTCATCTCGCGCCTTGCGGCCGAGGATCGCTGTCATTTGAACGGGCTCGCGATGGACGCAGGCCAAGCACGCTATGTCAGTGCGGTGAGTCGCTCCGACGTCGCCGATGGCTGGCGTGATCGCCGCATCGATGGCGGCATCGTGATGGACGTCAGCACCGATGCCGTGGTGTGCGAAGGCTTGTCCATGCCCCATTCGCCGCGCCTGCATCAAGGCCGGCTGTGGGTATTGAATTCAGGTGCCGGGCAGTTCGGCTATGTGGATCTGACGCGCGGTGTGTTTGAAGCTGTCGCCTTCCTGCCGGGTTATCTGCGCGGGCTCGCGTTCTGCGGCGACTTCGCCCTGGTCGGCTTATCGACTTGCCGTGAGAACCGTACTTTCTCTGGACTGCCGCTCGATGGCGAACTCGCGCTTCGCGACGCCGAGCCTCGTTGTGCAATCGCGGTGGTCGATCTGCGCACCGGTGACGCCGTGCATTGGTTGCGTATCGAGGGTTTCGTGCGCGAGCTCTACGACGTCGCGGCTATGTCAGGCACCCAGCGGCCGATGGCCTTGGGCTTCAAGTCTGACGAGATACGTCGACATATCGTGGTCGGCAGTTGAAACACGCGTGCCACCATGATGTCAGCATGCCTGCGAGACGGTATCAGGGCGCGCCGCCTTCGACCACGTCGACACCGATGGGCGGGCTGAACTGGAACAGCGTTTGCGCCATCGGCGTATTGCGCTTCACCGCATTGAAATGCAGCAAGGTAGTCTGACCGAGGTTGTCTTTCAGACGCATGGCCTTGACCTCCTTATCGGCCAAGCCGAGTTCGACTTCCTGAAACTGCGTCTTGGCATCCTTGGGATGCAGGCTGTACCAGTCGTAACCGTCTTTCACGCCGAGATGTTTCACGTCATAGCGCGTCGCGATCTCGAATTCGGCACTCAATAATTCGGCCGGCGTACCGGGCCCGCCAGCGTTCACCGCATTGACCGTGACCTGGGCCAGATCCTCGTCGTAGATCCACAGCTTGCGGCTGTCGGAAACAATGATCTGCTTGTAAGGGTCGAGATAATTCCAGCGAAAGCGGCCGGGCCGTTCGATATTGCAATCGCCGTGAGCGGTTTCCAGCAGCTCGCCTGTTTCATCAAAGCGTTGCTGCTCGAAAGTCGCGGCGTAGGAATGCAGCTTGTCGAGATATTCGATGAGAGGCGCGGTGTCATCCGCACGCACGATCGCAGCGCTCAGCGCGACACCGAGCAGCACGGTCGCGCGCAGTCCGCGCGTCATCGTCACGACGCGCATCAACCCTTGGGTGGCGGCGGCGCCAGCACTTCGCGGCTGCCGTTGGATTGCAATTCCCCGACCACGCCGGCGCGTTCCATTTCTTCGACCATACGTGCGGCACGGTTGTAACCAATCTTGAGACGACGCTGGATGCCCGACACCGAGGCACGACGTGATTCGGTGACGATGCGCACCGCCTGATCGTAGAGTTCGTCCTGTTCGCCGTCGCCGTATTCGGCGCCCATGGCGCCGCCCGCACCGCCGTCCTCGAAGCCATCCATCGGCCCATTGAGAATGGCGTCGACATATTCCGGCGTGCCACTCGCGCGCAGTCGTTCCACCACTTTGTGCACTTCCTCATCCGACACGAAAGCGCCATGCACACGCTGCGGAATCGCGGTGCCCGGCGGCAGATAAAGCATGTCGCCGTGACCGAGCAAAGTCTCGGCGCCCTGCTGGTCGAGTATCGTGCGCGAGTCGATGCGCGACGATACCTGAAAGGCGATGCGGCTCGGAATATTGGCCTTGATCAAACCGGTGATGACATCGACCGAAGGCCGCTGCGTGGCGAGGATCAGATGGATGCCCGAAGCACGTGCCTTCTGCGCCAGGCGCGCGATCAATTCTTCGACCTTCTTGCCGACCACCATCATCATGTCGGCCAGTTCATCGATCACCACCACGATCAGCGGCAAGGCTTCCAACGGCTCCGGCGCGTCGGGGGTGAGCGAGAACGGATGTGG
>JAYWAC010000108.1:0-16029 GCA_043782755.1 Pseudomonadota bacterium
CGATATTCCGCTGCACATGGTAGTAGTCGAGACCGAGCACGATGTGTTTGATGATCTCGTACTGGATCTCGAACTCGTGACCATGGATACCGGTGTCGCCCTCGAAGCGATCGGAATCCGGCAGGAAATCCGGCACCGCGTTGGCATCGAGATCGACATACAGATACTTCATGGTCAACTTGTCCCACGCGTACTTGGCACCCACCGACCACGCGGTGTCTTGCGATGAAGACGTCTCATAGTTGTCGATGAACTCGCCGACCAGAGAGGCGGTACCTGCTCCGAGCTTGGTACCAACTTCGGTCGCGAGGTTAAAAGAGTTCATGTGGGTGTCGGTGTTACCGGCACGATGAAAGGGGTGGTCAGCGCTCGCAATCTTCTTGTCAGCAAAATCTATGTGGGAGAACACATAGGTGGTCGCGGCCACCGTGCCGAACCAGTCACCTGATTTCCAGCCCTGACCAACCTGGCCGTAACCAAGGTAGGCGTCATTGGAAGTACCTGCAGATTCCGACAACACCCACAAGCCCCCCTGGACGAAGAATGTGCCAATGGCGTTATTACCGGTGTATTTGGCGGACGCACCTTCCGGATTGATATCGGTGTCCCACATCACGTCGGTCGGCGCCCACAGGTAGTTCTTGGTCGAGAACTTACCGGCGATGGCGGTCACGCCATGACCAAAGCCGTACTGCATGTAGGCGTAGTCGAGATTGAGCTGCTTGCCGGAAAAGGCCTGGTCGAAGGTTTGGTTGGTGGAGCGCGGATCGCCCGTGCCACTCGCGAGTCCAGCGCCGACTTCCAGATTGGCTAGCGGCGTGGCGATGACACCCAGACGGTAGCGCAGACGGCCACGGCCACGCGATTCGCTGCCTGCGCGATCGATGTAGTCGTAGCGGGTACGCAGATCGCCCTTGAGCGCGATGGTATCGGTCCAGGTGTTCTTGGCCGGCGCGGCTGGCGCAGCGGCGCCGGTGGCGACCGGCGCAGCGGCGACTTTGGTCGCCACTTCCTTCTGCACACTGGCGACATTCTTTTCCTCGTCGGCCATCGCGGCGAGACGAATCGCCTCATAAGCGTCTTGCGGAATGGTGCCCTGATCGCGCAGCACCTTGAGCAGTTCCATCATCGCGTCGTTGGTGGCGAATACCGGCGCGGCACTGACACTCAATACGGCACCGATGACGAGGCCTGCGGTTCGTTTCTGAAATGGAATGGACAAGAGAAGTCTCCTTATGCGTTGGCAAGATTCAAGCCTGGGATGAGCCACGGTAATGCACCGGGCCCGTGACAATTCGGCGACATTTTTAAGGCAGTAAAATGACATCTTCATGACAAGAGACGTCGCAGCCCCGATATAAGCAGGTAACCAGCCCGCGCTCATCGCCCGGCAGTTCGCGGTAGCGGCGGTGAGGGCTCGAACCTGGTGACAGCGCAGATCAAGATTAGTTAACACGGCTGCCTGATCAGACAGGAACCATGGGACCAAGCGCAGGACGCCTCGTGCCCGAGTGCCAAGTCGCGTCACTCAGCGCCACGCCTTGCGACATTTTCACCCCTCTTCCCATACTATGGCCGCCGCTTGACCCAAGCCGCCCCGTGCGGTGCCGCCGGTGAGCGGCAAGTCGCAGCCACCCTATTTCGACCAGAGGAGACCACCGCCGTGAGTGAGCAATGTTGTGATAAGAATGATCCCAGCGTTTCAAAGCTGTTAAAGGATTCCCCGCGCAACTGGGGCAAGTGGGGCCCGGACGACGAAGTCGGCAGCCTCAACTATCTGACCCCGGAGGTGATCGTGAAGTCGGCCGGCGCGATCAAATCGGGCAAGGTCTTCACCCTGCAGGTCAAGATGGCTAATCCCGCCGGCGACCCGGTGTGGCCGGGCCGCGCCGGCGCCATTCGCACCACGGTCATCGACGAAGGCAACTGGATTGCCGGCAAGGGTCTCGATTTCCCTGGCGGCCTGCACTATGCGGACGACTATCTGAGCTGCTTCACCCAAGGCTCGACCCAGTACGATGCCTTAGGTCACGTCTGGTATGACGATCAGATCTGGAACGGCTATGACGCCAAGACCACCATCGGCGGTTTGGCCAAGGCCAGCGTCTCGGCCATTGCCGACAAGGGCGTGGTCGGTCGTGGCATCCTGCTCGACATCGCGCGCTGGCGCGGCAAGGACGTGCTGGCCAAGGGCGAGACCTTCACCCACGAAGACCTCATGGCTTGCGCCGCCGCGCAGGGCACCAAGATCGAGAAGAACGACATCCTGGTGGTGCGCACCGGCTGGATCGGCAGCTTCTACACCACGCCGCGCGAGGAGTTCTTCAAGGACTTCATCGAACCGGGTCTGACCTACAGTCCGGCGCTGGTGAACTGGTTTAACGACATGGAAATCCCCAACCTCGTCACCGACACCATCGCCAATGAAGTGACCATCGACCCGGTGTCGGGCGTGGCTCTGCCCTTGCACAACGCACTGATGCGTAACCTCGGCATCACCTTGACCGAGATAGCCTGGCTGGAAGACCTCGCCGCCGACTGCGCGCAAGACGGGCAGTACACCTTCCTGTACACCGCCGCTCCGCTCAAGATTGTCGCCGGCACTGGCGCGCCGGTGAATCCAGTGGTGATCAAGTAGCGCGCCGCCGGCATCAAACACCGGCGCTAAAAAAAAGGCAGCTCCGCAGATCTGCCTTTTTTTGTTTCATCTGGTGCCGGAAAGAGGAATCGACGAACGATCGTAGGTCTTTGTTATCACCCTACAATTTCCCACCGTAAAGTTGGGCTTACCCCGATAGTTACCCCTAGCCCGATTTCAGGTTATCGAGGTTCCCTGCGGGCTCCGCTGGCGCTCCAATCTGCGTCGAAAAAATATCTCAAGTCGCGGTCGGAGTCACCGCCATGTCGCCTGTGGGCTCGGCCGACCGGTCGCATTCTGCCTGAGATCGGGATGACGCAATGACCGACCAACGCCTACTCGCCCCGGATATGCGGGCAAACTACACGATCCTAATGCCCCTGCTACAGTCGCTACAGTTGCTACAGTTCGTCCTGCCTCCCTGACCTGTTTGGCGCGAAGCGTAGCAACTGTAGCAACAATAGCGGCCTCGTTAGAAATCAGAATCTGCGCTAATTGATTGATTCAGTGTGCAAGCACGGTGTGATGATGCCAGCGCGACTTCAAAGGTGGACGGGCCTGATATGACTGGACGGGTATGCCCTCGATGGAGTCAGTAATAATTTGAGACCTTCCAATCAGAAGGTCTCAAACATCGCCGGTCATTCGCAATCGACGAGCAGTGCCGGATTGATGGCGATGTAGCGTTGCCGTCCGTCTACCAGAAGGCGCGCCCGACCACGCTCGGTGAGCAAGGCAAGTGCCGCGTTAAATTCGCGGCCGTCTCGAACGCAGTTCGGACCATATTGGTAGACGCGTCTGGTTGGCACGCGACCCGTGCCGTTCACTAGCGCCTCGGCACGTAGCCAGGAATCGAGGCGCACCGCCGCTGCGAGGGGAGGCGGCGTGTCGAGGTCGGCAAGCACGCGCCGCGCTTCGTTGAGATGCCAGGTGATAACGGCATTGGCTGCCTGAATGCACTCGAACTCGATCTCGCCGCTTACGCCATGCTCCATGACGTGGAACAGGGCCGCCAAGCGCACCATATTCTCAGACGCCTTGGCAGCCACATCACGTACCGCGTGTAGATCACCGTTCCTTCCGAGCTGACGCTCTATGGTGTTGAAGATCTGGATCCACGCGTGGCGAGCCACCGGTGACAGGTCGAGAACAACAGGTGTGAGGCCACCGTGGAGGTCGGTAGCGAGCGGTCTATCGAGCAGCATGCAAATCTGCTCTGCGAAGCGAGTGACCGCCGGCATGGACTCCGGCGCGGGTCGGTAGGACCGTGCCCCTTGCGTACTCTGCGGCCATGCGATCAGGAAGCGCGCGATGAAGCCCGTCCCGCGTGGCAGCGTCCCGGCGCGCTCCAGGAAGCTGCGGAAAGCCTCGGGTTGGGCCATGAGACCAAAGGTGAGTCGCCGACCGCGCAATACAAATGAAGGCCGGGTGCGCCTGTCGGTGGCCAATTCGCCGCCGTCCCACAGCACATTCAGCAAGGCCAGATTGCGCATTAAGGTTGTCTTGTCCCATACCGTGGGCGCCAAAGACTGCGCCGGCCTCGGCCGAGAGCACACCCGCACTGGGCCACTCGGTGGCCAGGGCATGGGCGAGCGCCTCCGGCGTCGCATCGGCATAGAGCAGACGTTGGACCGGTAGCGGCGACGGCGCTTCTTGCATGAGCGCTTCCAAGGACGATTCTTCCTTGGTGGACTCCAGTGACCGCCGTCGTTTGAGTTTGATTGCGTCGAGGAGTCCGGACTTCTTGGCTTCGAATGTCGCAGCCGCGGCTTCGGATTTTTTGATTTCGGGTGAAAGCGCCTGACGACGCTCGCTCTCCCAGCGACGCAGGGCGGCACCGAAGATGGCGTCGCAGGTCGTCTTCCGTTCTCCCGAGTCAGCGAGCGCCAGCAGATAGAGCGATACCGGCCCGACGAGGTGATGGTCGCGCCGAACATTGACCAAGCCCTGCACCGCGACCGACAAGGTCGAGAGGGCCGAGCAGGCCACCAGCGCCATCGGCGCCTGGACAAAGATCTGCGCCTGTCTGACTGCGTCACCCAAAACACTAGGCAAGGCATGGTCCGGATAAGGCGTGGCGTCGATGGGTGTCCCGAGTGGTTCGGGTTCTGGCCAGTCAGTCTCTTCATTTCCAAGGACAACGATTGCGTTCAATTCTTCGTTCGCAGGAAGCCCAGCCGCATCGAGCGCCGCTCTAACGGCACCGGAACCCTGCTTGCGGTGGAGATCGTTGAAGTCGGTCTCGCTGGATAGCCGCCGGGCGCCAAAGGTCGGCATCGCTAAGCGTGCCCGACTCTCCCGGGCGGCATCCGTGGCGAGCGAGAGTCCCGGATTGCCGGGGGTCTCAAAATCATCATCGGCACACACGATGAGACAAACCTTGCGATAGGTCTGCCGGATGGATCTAGCCACGGCCGCAAGATTGCCAGCATTGAACGCCACGGCGACAGGGTATGTGGTCGCCTCGTGAATACTCGCCGCCGTGGCGTAGCCCTCAGCTACACAGACAACCGCCTCGTCGTCGCTGATGGTCCCGAGCAGGTAATACATTCCGGCGACCCGACCGCTTTTCAAAAAGCGCTTGGTACCGTCCCGCGCAACGAACTGCAGGCTATGCAGTGTTCCGTCACCTGCGCGCAGTGGCACGACCAGCGCGCCTTTGTATACGCGCAGGTCGTGGCTCGCGACTTTCTTCTGCGCCAGCTACGGGTGGGATGGAGTCGCCGCCTGAGCGGCTGCCCAAATCCGGGCCGCGCGCTTGCGCGCGTCAGCCTGGCTTTGGACGGCTTCGTCTGCGCGTTTTATCCGCGCGGCCATGTCCCGCCGTGCCAAGTCATCACGCTCGACCCGTGTCAGCGGCCGCCCAATATCTAATCGCCATGACTGCCACCCACGACCATCCCGCCAGTTCTCCAAGCCACCGGCCGGGAAGCCGTCAAGATGAAGCACGTAGGAAGCGTCGTCTTTGCCATGCTTGCCGGCGACATCGCAACGATGGATTTCTCCATCAGCGATGAGCGGCTCAGGCGGGATGATGTCCCGCGCTACGAGTGCCGCACGGAACTGTTCATAGATTTCAGCGTTCATCTGTCGCTTACCGCGCCGGCCGGCCAGCACGACTGCGTGAAATCTTGACGCGCTCAGCTATCCAGTCACTGACGTCGGATTCGAGCCAGCCCACTGACCGTGGCCCCAGAGCGATAGACTCCGGGAACTCGCCGTCCTTGATGTATTGATACAAGGTACTGCGCGACAGACCGGTGCGCTGTTGAACCTGCGGGCGGCGCAGGATGCTCGGCTCTCTGTGGTTGTTCTGCTGCATCTTCGTCATCTCCTGGATCTGTTCGGACGTTAAGACGACCGGCGCTGTCATCGCGAGCGACGCGACGGTCTTCTTTGGAGATACGGAATTGCAGCGAAAAGTGTCGGCCATCGTGGCGCAAGCGCGGCGCAAGCTGATCACGATGGGATCTGAGTGGACTCGAATACAACGAACGGCCAACACGGCATGATGCAATCGATGGATAAAGCGCGCGCCGGGCTTGTCACCAAGTACATTCTTGCGGCAGTATTTCCTCAACGGATTTCACGCTGGCTGAGTCAGCCCGGTTGATGCCCGTTACTGCATCGCCCAACTCGCTCACGCGAGTGCCCCTAACCGGCCTCATCTCCTGCAAGCCGGCGACCGCGAGGTTGGAGATCTTCGTCAGACACTTCTCTCAACCGTTATTGATCGCGTCTACGACAGTCGGCGTTTTCGCGTTCTGCGCCAATCGTCGACTATTTCGCCTGCGCCAAGAGCGTCGTCACTACGCGGCGCCAGCCAGTAGTGACGACGCGCTCAAAGCCCGAGGCCGCAAGGGATTGACGGGCATTGTCGCAAGTGACGGACCCAAGTGACAGGCTCATTGGCGCATCGCTCTTATCTAATCGCGCAATGCGGTTTGTCCTTACCTGCAGTCGCAGGTGTCCTTAAGCATCGCGTTTTCAAGACGCACCCCGGAGCCTCGGGTCAATGGCTCAACTCGATGGAAAGTCTTCAACAGGAAGGACCATCGAAGCCAATGCCGCGTGCCGCAGTAGGCAAATAGATGGAATCTCGGCACAAAACGGGCGTGGTGTCCCGCGTTCCCAGTAGTTCCCGCAGCGCTCAGGCGTTCGGGACGGACAGAAACACTTACCAGAAATGTTCTACACCGGCGCCGCAAAAAAGTTACCCAGGGGCAACAACAGGAGGCCGGCAAAACCAGAAGCCGACGCGATGTGAATACAGATGCAGTATGAGCGGCCTGCGCGACGGAGGCCGGAGTCGTATGCGGGAATAGACGAGAACGCAGAATCAGCTACTCAACCTCAGTCTCTCTGCGAGCCGTGAAACGATATTCGGCTCGCAGACTCCTGCACTTGCGCGTTGCACCCACCGCGCCACGTGTTCGCGCTCCGCACGGCTTCGACCGAGCCCGACCTTCATCTCGGGCACGCCCACTCCAGCGGTCATTGCTCCGCTTTGGCCAAACCCGTCAGTACCGGTGACTCCCGATAGGAGGTCCGGAACAAACGTCTCAAGTTATCAACCTTCGGCAGATCGTTGATCGCGATATATGGTTGGTCGGGATGCAGCGTCAGGTAGTCCTGGTGGTAGGACTCGGCCGGATAGAACGCTTTCAGCGGTTCGACGGTGGTCGCGACAGGTTTGCCAAAAGTGTCAGTGTGGTTGATCTGCGCGATGTAGTCGCGCGCAATCTGCGCCTGGTCAGTGGTGACAGGAAAGATAGTCGAACAATATTGTGTCGGGTGTTGGCCCGTTTCTACGGGGATGGAAGCAAATTGCCGTTACTTCACGCCGCGCCAGGATTAAAGGTCAGAGCAACACCGTTCATGCAGTAACGCAGACCGGTGGGTTGGGGGCCGTCGTCAAAGACATGCCCCAGGTGTCCACCACAGCGCCGACAGTGCACCTCGGTACGTGTCATACCCAGCGAATCGTCACTATGCTCGCCCACGGCACGGGCCAAGGGTTGCCAGAAGCTGGGCCAGCCTGTGCCGCTGTCGAACTTGGCCGCCGAAGAGAAGAGATCCAAGGCACAGGCTGCGCAGGCGAAGTGCCCGGTGCGATGCTCGTCGTTCAGCGGGCTCGTGAAAGGCCTTTCGGTGCCCTCGTGGCGGAGCACGGCGTATTGCTCAGGCGTCAGCAGTTGTTGCCATTCTGCATCCGTATGCATGACTTCGAACGGTTCCGACGCTGCGGCGTCACTCTGCTGCATGCCCAGGAGCGGGCGTTTAGTGACACCAAGGAGCAGGGCCGATGCGGCGCCAGCCGTCAGAAACAATCTACGGGTCAACAGTGTCATGAATCGCCTCCCTTAAAATCAAAGTGGAATTTCGGTCGAGAAAACGCGCAGGCGCCGATCGGCTCAAGGGCCAACGAATTGGCGTCTTAAACGCACGTGCGGTTCGGCATCAGCCTTCTTCTAACAACTATTCGTGTCCGCCCCTTCTTTGGTTACAGCTGACGACAGAATCGACTCCGGTAGGGAGGTCTGCGCGACAGCTACGGTGACGCGTGTGGTACGAGAGGAAGCGTGCCGATGCGACCGGGTGGCTTACCCACCAATCCGAGGAGGCTACAATTGGCAAACTGTCAGACCGACGCTCGTTCAGCGTCAGCAAGCAGGCGGGGGAGAAAGCTCCGCGCCGGGCAGAAAGTTTCGGAAGACGACGCAGGATCGCAACGGCGCACTGCGGCGGCGCCTACGCCGAAGCGGGCAAGCGCGGACGACTTGTAGCGCCATTTACGTGCGCGAGCGGACGGCAAACTGCCGTCGGGGCGGCCGGCCAAGAGGCCGTAGATTGCTACGGCCGTCGCCTGTAGATGGGCCGGTGGCCCAGGGCTGTGCTGTGACAATTGCTCGCACCCGTTCATGCCGTGCTTGCATCTATCACGTAGGGCTGCGCGCGGCATCACACGATTTCTGCGCACCAATTGAATCCCGCCGGTGCGGCCTGACGTCGACTTTTGCCGTCGACGCCACGCCAGCATCGCGTGCCGAGAATAGGTTTGATCAGGCGGAGCGTCGACGCGCAACGGTGCCCAAGGCGAGCATCCCTCCGAGCATCAAAGGCAACCCAGCTGGCAGCGGCACGGGTGAAGGCTGCAATGCAAACGAGATGCGATAGATCTCGCTGTCGGCCCTGAGTTGACTGTTGAAGGTGTAGCCGGCGGCAGTCAGCAGACCATTGAAGGCCGCCAGCTCGGCGAAGTTGAACGCCACCACCGAGTTCTGGTCGGCGCGCAGGTCATTGTTGCCGACGAAGGCCGCCGCTGCCGGGTCGAAAATCTCCGAACCTGCGTCCCATACATCGCGCGCACGTTGCACGATGTCAGTGATGACGAGATGGCCGGCGTTATCGAACAGCCGCAAACCGGTTGGCGCATCGTTGCCGATAAAAAAATCATTACTCGGCACGACCATGGCTGCAAAGCTGAAGTAGGGGTTTACGTCCGTATCGACAGTAAAGACGCCTGTCCCGCTGAGGCCTGGCAGCAACGGGCCGGGCGGATTGGGTAACACGGTGCCGGCGACGGCACCCGGGTCGGCGGCGGCAAGCGCCGGGAACCAAGCCGCACCGCTGCCACCTTCGGCGACGGAGACAATGGCGGGGGTTGCGACCTGGCCAATATTGAAGGCGTCGAACACACCGCTATGGAAACCGACACGCAGTGGCGCAAAGCTGATGCCATTCTGCGGCGCCAGGTTTTCGACGCTGACTTTGATTTGCACGACGGCGGCATGGCCGGTCAGCGGCAGGGCGGCGGCGAGTGTGGCGGCGCACAGGGATTTTCTTAAGCGCATGATGAGGTTCTCTTGATAGTTGAACGGTAATTGCGGCGCGCGCCGGATGAGGTGCGCGACGCTCCATCAACTAATACGAGCTAGAGACCTGAACCGATGCCGCGTGCAGCGGATCCGTGCACGCACGGCACACACCGGTTCAATGCGTACGCAGCAGCCAACGGCCGGCGAGTGCGCCGAGTGCGCCCAGCGCAAGGCCGGGCAACAGGTGATACATGAAGATATGGCTCGGCACATACATGCACGCAAGTTGCATGAGTAGCGCGGGCATCGCGCCTGCGCCCAGGCCGAGCAACAGCCCGCTCCAGGCGCCATGCAACGGCCACCAGCGTCGTGCGAGCCAGAGTCCCCAAATCAGGGCCGGCACGCCGACCAGCGCCGACTCGAGCAGACAATGGGGGCGTTTGCCAACCATTGTTGGCGGCAGGCTAGGGGCGTGGAACCCATAAGCGTAGAGCGCTAACCACGCCGCCAACAGCAGCAGCGGCCACACCACGCGTGCGCGCAGCGGGGCCATGCTCGGAATGGCGAGACGCAGGCCGGCAGCGCCCAGCGCCACGATGGTGACCAGGCCGAGCAGGTTCTCGAGCAGAAAGCGCGGTGATGCCATCAGCTGTTGCAGGCTGCCGGCGCGGAACGGCCCGTCGAGGACCAGCGCCAGCGCGCTAAACACTCCGGCGCCGGCCAGCCATAGTGCGATCACCGCAGTGCCACCCGCAGGTTGGGCCACCGGCAGCAGGTCGGCGCTGAGTTCGGAAATCAATTGGCGACGGGCGGGGTTCATGTCGGTAGTCCTTCGGCTTCCAGGGCACGACGGATAGCCAGCAGACCACGTCGCAGGCGGGCTTTGAGCGCAGCTTCCGTGATCCCGAGCTGGACCGCCGCCTCGGCGGTCGTGCACCCGGCGTACTGAGTGAGTGCGATCGCCTCGCGATGGTCAGGCGCCAGGTTTTCGAGCACCTTGACGCCGTCCAGGCGACGCTGCAGCTCCTGCGGATCGCTGCCGGCGTCGTGCAATTCGACGTGCCGCAGATCGCCGTGCTCGCGGTCACGCCGCAGAAGGTCAATGGTCTTGTGACGCACGATGGTGAACAGCCACGGGCGAAACGGACGTGACGGATCGTAGGTATGGCGGGCCTTATGGATGGCGAGCAGACATTCCTGCACGCAATCCTCGAGGGAGTCGATATTGCCGAAGCGCGCGCGGATATAGGTCTCGATGGTGTCCGCGAGCTCGATCAGCAGCTGCTGATAAGCGTCCTGGTCGCCGCAGTGGGCCAGACGCATCCAAGCCGACCAGCGCTGCTCGTCAGCGTTCCAGCGCGCTATTTGCGGGAGTGACTGCATGGGCCCTCGTCATTTGGAGCGGTGTTCCTCTGGCTATACGCACAGGTGCGTCGGATCGATACACCACAAATCAATTCTTCTGGCGGCTGAGTGAGGCTCGGCGCTTCGCAAGCAACCCCGTCCCGCACCACTCGGGCATGAGCACGGCGGCGCGTCGGCCGACCTGGCGCGTCGCCAAGCGGCGCGGCGCCGTGGTCTCGTGCCGTGTCGCATTTCTTGGCAAGGGCGTGGCCAGGCGATCCTATTGTGCGACTCAGCGAAATTGCCAATTGCGACGCCCTGCTGACGAACAAGACGAGGGCATCGGCTTCCCGAAAGCGGTCCCACTCCGCGCAGTTTCGCCGAATCGCTGATTCGGTGCGAACATGTCGTGTCAGCGCAGCGAAGGTCGAAGGATGGACAGATTCCAGGAGATGCAGGTGTTCCTCGGGGCCGGGCAGCGCTATGTGGAAGATTGCCGGAGAATTCTGGCGGAGCTGGTGGAAGCCGAGGAGTCAGCCGCCGGCAGCCACGCGTTGGCACGGGGTCAGCTCGCACTGACCGCGCCAGTGCTGTTCGGTGAGTTGTTCGTTCCTCCTTTAATGGTCGATTATCTGGAGCAGCACCCTGCCGTCTCCATCAATGCGCTGTTGGTTGATCGCGTCGTCAACATGGTCGACGAAGGTATCGATGTGGCGGTCCGAATTGGCAATCTGCCAGACAGTGGATTGTTTGCGGTGCCCGCCGGTGTTGTGCGCAGGGTCGTGTGCGCGGCGCCGAGCTTTCTTGCATAACACGGCCGGCCCCAGCATCCGGACGAATTGAGGGACGCGCGCTTCGTCATGTCGTCCACCAGCACGTTACTGACCGAATGGGATTTTTCTGACGCGAGGCGCGAGTTCAGCGTGCGGCCTGCGCCACGTCTGACTGTGACGGCCAACCAGGCTGCGATCAATGCAGCCCGGCTGGGGTGGGGACTGACGCGCGTACTGTCGTATCAGGTCGCGGCGCTGGTAGCGGCGGGTGAACTGGAACTGGTACTCGAATCGTTTGAGCTGCCGGCATTGCCGATCCATGTCGTCTACCAGGGCGGACGCAGGGTACCGACGAAGGTACGCACGTTCGTCGACTTTTGTGTTGAAGGTCTGCGCCAGGATCCCTCCCTCAATCCCCAGCGACCCGACTGAGGGACAATGAATCGTCACGATGAAATGACCGCGTTCCTGGCGGCAGCCGAGGACCGCAGTCTGGCGGCCGCAGCTCGCCGCCTGACCGTATCGGTGCCGACGGTGACTCGCGCGATTTCAGCTCTCGAGTCGCGCCTGGGTGTGGCGTTGCTCGCGCGAAACACCCGTGGCGTTCAGCCGACTGAGGCGGGCGAGCGTTTCGCGCAGGATTGCCGGCGGATTCTGCAGGAACTCGCCGAGGCGGAACGCTCCGCTGCCGGCCTGCACGCCGAACCCCGCGGGGTGCTGACGCTGGCGGCGCCGCTGCTGCTCGGTCAACAACTGCTGATGCCCATCCTGCTCGATTACCTCCATGCGTACCCCGAGGTGCAGATTGTCGGCCGCTTCATGGACCGTGCGCCCAATTTGCACGAAGAGGGGGTGGATGTGGCAATAGTCGCAGGCAAGCTCCCCGACTCCTCGTTGTTTGCAATCAAACTTGGCACGATTCGTCCCCTCATCTGTGCAAGTCCCGCTTACCTGGCTGCGCACGGAGAGCCCGCTACACCCGGCGCACTCAGCGCTCATCGCATCGTTCATTCGTTGGCCGATTCACGTCTCGCGGAGTGGCGATTCCAAAACAAGGGCGAGGCCGTGACCATTGCCTTCCAGGCACGCCTCACTTGCGCGACCAATCAGGCAGCCATCATCGCAGCGTGTCGTGGTGCCGGCCTGACCCGCTGCATGAGCTTCGAGGTTGATGCGCCGGTGCGTGCCGGAACGCTGCGCGCGGTGCTGTCGGCGTATGAGCCACCCGCGCTGCCGCTACAGATTGTCTACCGCGAAGGCCGCAGAGCCGCCGCCCGGGTGCGGAGTTTTGTCGACTTCGCCGTGGCGCGTTTGGGCGTCGAGATCGGTCTCAACCAGCCGTGATGTGTCGCCACGTCGTTCTTGCAGAAACTGAAACAGTGGATTGCTAATCCTGGTGATTCTGAATTTCTGTGGAAGCGAAGAACATGTGCTCCGCCAGCACGAGATGCTGTCAGCCGTCGAAAGCGGTGCGATTTCTTGCGACTCTATCGGGAGCAGGCCTCATGCAAAAAACCGAACTGCAACACCGCACGTCCCCGTGGCATGACGGAGAAAGGCGCCTGCAACAGCGCATCGGCGTTGCAGACCGCATGGAAGAATTCGGCCGCAGGATGATCCGCGACTTCCTGCCGGACCAGCCTCGCGACTTCTACGGGCAGCTACCGTTCATGCTGCTCGGCACGGTCGACGCGGACGGCAACCCGTGGGCAAGCATTATCGAAGGGCCGCCCGGATTTGCCCACTCGCCAAACCCCCAATTGCTGGCGCTGGACTGCCTTCCCGCTGCAGGTGACCCCGCCCGTTCGAATATCGAAGCCGGAGCTGCGGTCGGATTGCTTGGCATCGAACTGCACACACGACGGCGTAACCGGGTCAACGGTCGAGTCGCGGCGGTCACCGGCGACGGATTCGCCGTGACAGTAGATCACGCGTTCGGTAATTGCCCGCAATATATTCAGCTGCGCGATACAGACTATGAACGCTCCCCATTGCCATCGTCAGCGCCACGGCCCGAACGGTTGAACGGCCTCGATGAAGCGGCGCGTGCAACGATTCGAGCGGCCGACACCTTCTTCGTCGCGAGCTACGCCGACCTTGACGGCGACGCGGCACAACGCGCTGTGGATGTTTCCCATCGCGGCGGACGGCGCGGCTTCGTGCACGTCGATGGCGAACGCCTGACCATTCCGGATTTCGCCGGCAACCTGCACTTCAATACGCTCGGCAATCTGCTGGTCAATCCGCGTGCGGGTCTGCTGTTCATCGACTTTGCGAGCGGCGACCTGTTGCACATAAGCGGCCGCACCGAGATCGTTTTCGATGGCGGTGAAGTGGCGGGATTCCAAGGTGCCGAGCGGCTTTGGCGCGTGCACGTCGAAGCGCTGGTGCGCCGCCCCGCGGCATTGGCACTGCGCTGGCGCTTTAGCGAGTTTTCGCCGAACAGCCTCATGACCGGATCCTGGGAACAGGCCGAGGCGCGGCTGGCGGCCGAAGCGCAGCGCGACACATGTCGCACGCTGCGCGTGGCACGCATCGAGGCCGAGAGCGCAACGGTCCGCTCGTTCTATCTCGAACCCGCTGATGCCGTCGGATTGCCGCTATTCCGCGCCGGTCAGCACTTACCGCTGCGCGTCCGGTTACCTGGGACAACAGTGCCTGTGATCCGCACCTACAGTGTCTCAAGCGCGCCATCGGACGAGTTCTTTCGTATCAGCGTTAAACGTATCGGAGCAGTGTCGAATTATCTGCATGATCACATCAAGGTAGGGGATCTGCTCGAGGCGCGCGCACCCCAGGGCGGTTTTATGGTCGACGCCGCAGAGCGCCGGCCCTTGGTACTGCTGTCCGCCGGCGTCGGCGTGACACCGTTGCTGTCGATGCTGCGCGAGGTCGTCTATGAAGGTAGACGCACACGCCGTACGCGCCCGACATTCTTTATACAGAGCGCTCGCAACCTCGAAGACTTGCCGTTTCAGGATGAAATCGAAGCGCTTGTCAGGCGTAGTGGCCCCGCAGTCAGTTTGGTTCGGCTGTTGAGCCAGCCCGAGTCAAGCGAGCCCGCCGGTAAGCACTTCGACCTGACGGGACGCATCAATATCGATCTGCTCAAGTCACTTTTGCCGTTCGACGATTTCGACTTCTACCTGTGCGGCCCCGCTACTTTCACGCAGGATCTGTACGATGCGTTGCGCGCTCTGCGTGTCGGCGACGAGCGCATTCACGCCGAAACGTTCGGACCGTCGACGTTGCGCAGACGACTCGATAAAAGCATGACTGAGGTCGAACAGCCGTCGCCTGCGACTGAAGCAGTGCCGGTGATATTCGCGCAGTCGGGCAAAGAGGCGCGCTGGATCCCCGGCACCGGCAGCCTACTCGAACTCGCCGAGAGCCGTGGACTGACGCCAGAGTACAGTTGCCGCGGCGGTTCGTGCGGCACCTGCCGAACCCGACTGGTCAGTGGACAGGTGCACTATCCGATTGCGCCGGCCGAAATGCCGGCGGCCGGCGACGTGCTGATCTGCTGCGCGGTACCGGCAGTTGCCGCTGACGGAACGACGGGTCTCGTCCTCGATCTTTAGTCACAGCCAGCTGATTGCGGAGCAATCGAAATGACTCACGACACTGCACAACCACCGTTACCACCCTTCACGCGGGAAACCGCGATGCAGAAGGTCCGTCTGGCAGAAGACGCGTGGAACAGTCGCGACCCTCAACGCGTCGCGCTCGCCTATACACTGGACAGTCGCTGGCGCAATCGCAGTGAATTTCCGCGTGGGCACACTGAGATCGAGACATTCCTCGAACGCAAATGGCAACGGGAACTCGACTACCGATTGATCAAGGAACTGTGGGCCCATGACACCCATAGAATTGCCGTGCGGTTCGCCTACGAGTGGCGCGACCGCGACGACAACTGGTTCCGATCGTATGGCAACGAGAACTGGGAATTCGACGAACATGGCCTGATGCGGCTGCGTTTTGCCAGCATCAACGATTTGCCGATTGCAGCGGCTGACCGCAAATTTCACTGGCCGCAAGGCCGACGCCCCGACGATCACCCAGACCTGAGCGAACTGGGATTGTGAGTGCAGCTCCGCGTGCTGAAACCGGGCGCGGACGCAATACAGCGGCCGCTAATGTAGTTCGTGCGGCCGAAAGCGGTTCTCGAGGTGAACGTCCCGGTCGTCGTCACGGGGACACATTGAGCTGCGCAGGCGCCAGTGCTGCCGTGTAAGGGAGGGTTCGACGCTCCGCGAAGCCATCAATGAGAAGGCCAACGCCGGCGAAAAACACCAGGGCGATTCCCACGCCTTGGGTGAAGTCCCCTCTCGTTGCAAACCGCAGGGTAAGCCCGACGACACCAAATACTGCCCAGACTGCGAGGTAGACATGCCACGCTCGGTTTACCTTGATCATCCGCTCGCGCTCAGCGGCTAGTGCGATGTCGGGAGTT
>JAYWAC010000109.1:0-15996 GCA_043782755.1 Pseudomonadota bacterium
TGACGAGGTAGCCCCCGTCAACTTTTTTCGCGAAGGTCTTGATGTGGGTGGTGTTCAGGCCGGCGTCGGGTTCGGTCACGCCGAAACAACACTTGTCCTCGCCGGCCACCAAGCGCGGCACCCAGCGACGTTTTTGCTCGTCAGTGCCGAACACCACAATGGGATGGGGACCAAACAGGTTGATGTGCACGGTCGAGGCCGCCGCAATGCCACCGCCATTGCTCACCACCTCGTGCATCATGAGCGCTGCTTCGGTGACGCCCAGACCTGCGCCGCCGTATTCCTCGGGCATGGTAATGCCCAACCAGCCGGCTTCGGCCATGGCGCTGTGGAAGGCGTGGGGAAATTCACCGTCATCGTCGCGGTCCAGCCAGTAGTCCGCATCAAAGCGGCTGACGACGGCGCGGACCGCGTCTTGGATCGCGCGCTGCTGCTCGGTCAAATCGAAATCCACGACAGTCTCCTTCAGCGATGGGTAACGAACACCGGCACGCGGTCTGCGTGGTGGCCACGCGGAAGGTGTACGCGACAGCTTGACGAACAAGGAAGCCTGCGTATAGTAAGCATGCGTATTACCTCTGTCAAAGGGATTTACACCTGCGTATGGTCAGCGTCGATATACTTCCCCGCGTCGCCAGTGCGCTGGCCAGCAACAAGCTCGAGACGGGAGAAAAGATGGCGCGCAAAAACGAAGAATTATCCGGCGACGACGGCGGCAGCAAGCGCAGCGATGAAGACTGGGAGATCCGCCTCGGCTTCTATATCCACGACACCTCGCGGCTACGCCGCATCATCTATAACGCCGCCTTGAAGCCGGCCGGCGTGACCCGCTCGCAAGCCTGGGTGCTTGCCTATCTCGGTCGCAAGGACGGCATGGCGCAGTCCGATCTCGCCGGCCAGCTCGATCTTGGCAAGGTCGCGCTCGGTGGCCTGGTCGACAGACTGGAAGCAGCGGGCCTGGTGGAAAGACGCGCCGACGCCAAGGATCGCCGCGTCAAACGCATCTTCTTAACCGTCGCCGGTCGCAAAGTGGTGAACAAGATGCGCTCGATTTCCGGCCCGACCAATGCCGTGATTCTAGCCGGCATTTCGCCTGAGGAAGTGCGTGCCACAGCGCGTACCCTGCGCATCATCAAGGCCAATCTGCTCAAAATGACTGGCGCCAAGGTTCCCGAGTAAGTCGCCATGTCTATGCCTGTCATGCGTGATCTGCGCTTCGAACGCACGCCGACCGAGATTCGCCGACTGTTCTGGCGTTTGACCGATATGCACGCGTGCGCGCGGCCCCCTACTACACCCATTGAAATCACGAGGACGCTGAACATGATGAGCCCGGCTCGTCCCTTGTGCTCCGCTGCGGAATCTTCCGCGACGAGCCCACGCCCATGATCGAACGCAAGCTGTTTTCGTCCGATCACGAAATCTTTCGCGATGCCGTAAGGAAATTCATCGCCAAGGAAATCACGCCCTTTCATGCGCAATGGGAACAGGACGGCATCGTGCCGCGCGAACTGTGGCGCAAAGCCGGCGCGGCCGGCATGTTGTGCTGCGCGGTGCCG
The DNA here is from genome assembly GCA_043782755.1 of Pseudomonadota bacterium. Classification (GTDB taxonomy): domain Bacteria; phylum Pseudomonadota; class Gammaproteobacteria; genus JADJYF01. The sequence goes on from JAYWAC010000109.1 coordinate 1,560, forward strand.
GAAGCCTATGGCGGTGCCGGTGCCGACTGGCTCTACGATGTGGTGGTGTTCGAGGAAATGGCGCGCGCCGGCGCGACCGGCCCCGGCTTCATGATCCACACCGATCTGGTCGCCACCTATCTCAGCTCCTTCGGTAGCGAAGCGCAGAAAAGCAAATGGCTGCCGAAGATGATCAGCGGTGAGGTCATCGGTTCGCTCGGCATGACCGAGCCTCACGCCGGCTCGGATCTAAAGAGCATCCGCACGCGCGCGGTGCGTGATGGTGACGACTTCGTTATCAACGGCCAGAAGGTCTTCATCTCTAACGGCCAGCTCTGTGATCTGATCGTGCTAGCCACCAAGACCGATGGTGCGGCCGGCGCCAAGGGCATCACGCTGTTCCTGGTCGAAGGTGACCGCGTGGGTTTCACGCGCGGCCGCAATCTCGAAAAGCTCGGCATGAAGGCACAGGACACCTCGGAGTTATTCTTCGAGAACGTGCGCGTGCCGGCCTTGAATATGCTCGGCAAGGAAGGCGAAGGCTTCGCCATCATGATGACCAAGCTCGCTCAGGAGCGTCTCGCCCAGGCCATTCGCAGTGCGACCGTCATCGAGACGGTCATCGACTGGACGGTGGAATACACTGCCCAGCGCGAAGCTTTCGGCCAGACCATCGCCGATTTCCAGAACACCCAGTTCAAGCTCGCGGAACTCAAAGTGGAAGCGACCGCCGGCCGCGTGCTGACCGACCGCTGCATGGAATTATTCATGGCCGGCACGCTCGACCCCATCGATGCCGCGATGGCTAAGATGTTTCTGTCGAACCTGCACTGCAAGACAGTCGACGAATGTCTGCAACTGTTCGGTGGTTGGGGTTATATGTGGGAATACCCCATCTGCCGTGCCTATGCCGATGCACGGGTGGTGAAAATCGCCGGCGGCTCGATCGAAATCATGAAGTATCTGATCGGCCGCGACATGTTCAAGCACCACAAGGACCACAAACGCGCACTGAAGGCCTAGGCCTGGGCGCGGCTCTATACAGTTCTGCCACGAGGACAACGACCGATGGCCAACGCAAGCAACGCCGACATCAATTTGAGCACTCTTGAATTCTGGGCGCGTCCCTATGAAGAACGCGAACGCAGCTTCAAATGGTTGCGCGACAACCAGCCGGTGTCCTGGCACCCGGCACCCGTGCCGCTCGCACCCGGACTTGAAAACAGCAAGGGTTACTGGGCGATCACGCGCTTTGATCACATCAAGGAACTGTCGCGCAACGACGCCATCTTCTCCTCGGCCGAAGGCGTATTCCTCGACGACTTCCCGCAACTCGAAACCATTCTGTCCTTCATCGTGATGGACGATCCGCGGCACAAGGCCTTGCGCAACATCGTCCAGCACGCCTTCAGCCCGCGCAATATCCGCCGCATGGAGCAGCAGATCGGCGAGATGACCGAGAGCGTGATCAATGAAGTTGCCAGCCTCGGTGAAGGCGACCTCTGTGAACTCGTGTTCAAGCAGCTGCCCGGTCGCGTCTTCGCCGGTGTGTTCGTCGGCATCAGCGACCCGCACAAGCGCGAGATCCTGATCGAAGCCGCCGAGCAGCTCGGCAGCTGGGCCGATCCTTCCTACGCCCACATCGGCTCACCGCTGGCGGTGTTTCAGGATGCCGCGCAGAAGATCATGACGATTGCCTATGCCGAGGCGGAGCGTTGCCGTCGCGAGCCCGACGACAACCTCATGACCTGGGTCGTGCAAGCCGACCATGAAGGCCAGCGCATGACACAGGAAGAACTCGGCGCGTTCTTCACCTTGCTGGTCGGCGCCGCCAACGACACCTCGCGCCACGCCATGGCGCACGCGGTCATGAATCTGCAGAACCATCCCGAACAGAAAGCCTGGCTGCTCGCAGACTTCGACGCACGCGTCGACAATGCCGTTGAAGAGATCCTGCGCTGGTCGCCGCCGCTCATGCATTTCCGACGTACCGCACTCAAGGATTTCGAACTCGAAGGCGTGACCATCAAGGCCGGCGACAAGTGCGTGTTGTGGTATTGCTCGGGGAATCGTGACGAACGTGCCGTGCCCGATCCGGACAGCTTCGATCTCAATCGCACGCCGAACCGGCATTTGAGTTTCGGCTATGGCCCGCACTTTTGCATGGGCGCATCGCTCGGACGACAGATGGTGAAATCGAGTCTGCGTGAATTCAGCAAGCGCATGCCCGATTTGGTCGTTGGCGAACCGAAGATGCTGTTGTCGAACTTCATGAACGGCGTGCTCTCACTCGAAGGGCGCTGGACGCCGTCCTGAGACGCGAGCCGGCGGGGCCTGCCACAGCTAGCCTGGCGTGCGCTCTGTCAAGAAATCTTACAGGGACATTTCACCAGACGTTTCCAGCCAAGCAATTGAATTGTTATAGAGAGAGGGCGGAGTCGAGCACGACCATCGGGGCTTTGGCCTGTGTGAAGTGTCAACAATGTTTACAAAATGCTTGCCGGCAGCTTGGAGCAGGGAGCGAACTGCGCGGATTTCCGCCTGGATAGTGTTCAATCTCCTGACTCCGCATCTGTTTACGGCCGATGGTATTGCCGCAGCATTCATGGACGGCGGTTCCGGCGTCGCCGGGTACCAGTTGGACGGATCGGGTGGCTCGCAAGGCCGATTCGCCGTCGGCTCGCAGAATCTCACCATTCACGATTCCCTGCTGCTCGGCGTCGGCAGCTACCAGCTGGTGTTCGGCTCCGCCATCAGCGCCAACAGCCACGGTGGTTTCATGGGTGGCAATACCGCCTATGACCTGGGCTTCGCCCTGACCGCGACTGCGGTGCCCGAGCCGACCTCGCTTGCGCTGCTCGGCTTGGGTGTACTCGGCGTCGCGGGCCTGCGTCGCAAGGCGTGCCACGCCGCCTGAAGACCGGTCCCTGATCTCCACGAAGCAACCCGCCGCTGGCGGGTTTCCTCTTTTGTGGGGCTGGAATCTGGTGGTCAAATGCCAGTTGAGCCTGCATCCCCAGCAGCGCGACGATGGCATCCCCTCGAACATGTCGTGCTGACCAGTGACAGGGTGCACTCGCGGATAAGCCACGCCTGCGTCGCACCGACCCCCAACGCGCCACAATGGCAATCGATCCGCAAGTTTGACTTCGATCGGCGCGCAGTTTGTCGTCTGCCCATAAACTATCGCATCGAACACGGGTCGGAACCGCCGAACTGACAGGCGCCGATCACGAACCACGAACGCACGGCGCGACCCATCAACCGCAGAGACGCGAACCCGAGCGCGGGCTATCGGCTCACTCGCGAAGCAGGAGTTTTCATGGTTTCACGATTGCAGACATCGAGTACGCGACTTGTTCCGCCGCTGCTACTCGTCGCGCTACTGGTGTCCTTCGGCAGCGGCGCCGCCGAACAACTCGCTGCCGCCGACAATGCGCCCGCCGCACCCGCCTGCAAACTCGCCGTCACGAACGCGCCGACCGCGACCGAACTTGCGCAGTACCACGGGCAAGTGGTGTATGTAGACTTCTGGGCCTCCTGGTGCGGCCCCTGCCGCCAGTCCTTTCCCTTCATGAATCAATTGCAGAGCGATTTCGGCGACCAGGGGTTGACCGTCGTCGCACTCAATCTCGATGAAGAAGCAAGCGACGCACAGGCCTTCCTTGCCAGCCATCCCGCCAGTTTCAAGATCGCGACGGGCGCCAATCAGGCATGCGCATCAAGCTTTCACGTCGAGGCCATGCCGTCGTCCTATCTCATCGATCGGGCCGGCAAGGTGCGCTACATCCACCATGGCTTTCGTGCCGGTGACGCGGAACTGTTGCATGGGCTCGCGGCAAGTCTGTTGGCGGAACCCGTTGCCGCGCCTTGAGCGCGCCTCACTATCGACTTCGAATGGACAGATCATTCATGCCCAACACTCGTCGCCTTCCTCTGCTCGCCGTCCTGCTCGGTGTGACCTTGCTCAGCGGCTGCGCGCCGCTACAACCCTGGGAACGTGGCAATCTCGCCAAGTCGCACATGGCGCTGGTCTCGAACCCGGGGCAGGCGGCCTTGAAGAGTCATCTCGAGATCAGTCGTGAAGCCGCTTCGGGGGGCGGCGCGGCGGCCGGAGGTGGCTGTGGCTGCAATTGATCGCGACGCTGTGCCAACTCAAGCTAAGACCCACGGCGCGCTACGCGCACTGACCGCCGCCGCGCTCGCTCTGCCCGGCCTCATGAGCGGCCAGACGGCGACCGCCGCCGACAGTGGCAACGAGGCGACGCTCGACTATCACCATTACGCCGAAGGCGAGAGAGATCTCGAAGGTCGGACCTATAAATCGCTGAAGCTGCGCCCCATCGAAGTCGACAGTCTCGCCCTCGCGGTGCGCAATGTACTGGCCGATCGCTGGACCTCCTCGCTCAATTACACTCAGGACACCTGGTCCGGTGCGACGCCGGTCTTGAGTCTGCCGCAAGCTGCGATCTCCGAGCAGATAGTGTCGGGCGCCTCGGCCCCGATGGCCTATATGACCGACAGCAAGCATCGCCCGGTGACGGTCGACTGGAATTCCTTCAACGGCAAGACATTCAAGACCACGCCCAATTCGCATCTGGTGCATCTCATGTCTTCAGCCTCGGCCGAAACCCGCCGGCAGGTCGATGGTCATCTCGATTACGGCTGGGACCGCGCGTCGTTAGGGATAGGCGGTGGCGTGTCGGAAGAACCCGACTACCACGCCGGCTTCATGAATGTCGGCGGTACATTCGACTTCAACCAAAAGCGCACCACCCTCGGTTGGAGCAGCAGCTATACCGTCAGCAACGTCAACGCCGCGATCGATGCCAACGCCGCCGCCGACTGGGGCGCGTATCAAAGTCACATCCGCGAAAGCCGTGGTCACAGCACTATCTTCGGTCAGCGACGGGACGTCAGCGCGAGCGTCAGCGTCACGCAGATTATCGACAAGAACTCGCTGGTCGAAGTCGGCATGGGCTATACCCGCAGCAGTGGCTTTCTGGAAAACCCCTACAAGGCCGCCCTCCTCGCATTTGACGATCCAAACCAGTTCGTCGATGCCAGTGGCCTGCGTACCGTGCAGTTGCGCGGCATCCTGGAACAACGTCCCTCGGCGCGTAATCAGTTCAACTGGAATGTGCGCTATGTCGATTATATTGCGCCGCTCGACGCCGCGCTGCATGCCGACTATCGCTTCTTCCATGACGACTGGGGCATCGATGCCCACACTATCAACCTGTCGTGGCATCAGCCCATCGGCGGTGGCTGGATGCTGGTGCCGGGCACGCGCTATTACTCGCAGTCGCGCGCCGATTTCTATGCGCCCTACTTCCTGTTCAACCAGGCCTATCCGGCCTTGCCAGGCCCGATATTCCCCGGCGTACCGCGACCGCTCGATTTCTCCAAGCTGACCCGCAATCACTTCTCCAGTGACGAACGGCTGTCGGGCTTTGGCAGCATCGGTGGTGAACTCGCCATCAGCCGGCAGTTCGGCAAGGGCACCAAGCTTGAGATCGGCGCCGATTATTCGGTGCACGCCGGTTCACTGAAACTCGGCGGTGGTGGCGAGAACAGTTTTGCCGACGTCGATTCCTACGTGGTCTACGCCTCGCTGGCGGTCGATCTTTCCGCGCCGGCGCTGGGTGGCATGCTGCCGCACAAGGATGGCGAGGCGAGCGCAGGCAGTGCGCAAGCACCCGTCGCTCTGCGCCGCGCACCGGCTGGTGTGAGCTTCGATCATCTGCTCGCCAACAGCGGCGACATGGAAGTCGGTTATCACTACAACTACGACATGCGTGGTGCCGGCATACGGCACGGCCAACGACGCGTCGGCGATGCAGAGATCATCGCGAGCGGCTGCCCTGGCAGCTTGTGCAACCTCACGCCGCGCGACAGTGACACCCACGTCTCCAGCGTCGACTACATGCTCGGCTTGAGTCCGCGCGCAACGATGGTGTTGACCGCTCAGTACGTCAATCACGATATGGCGCTGCGCGATCTCAACGTCGATCTGCAGAACGCGGCGGGTATCATCCCGCCGCCCAAAATCAGCTATTCGCGCAACACCGGCGGGCTGGGCGATGTCAGTCTGCATTTTCTTTATGGGCTGTTTGAAACCGCTGGTCACGAAGTGCACGCGGGCCTGGGCTTCAGCGCACCGACTGGCAGTGTCGAACAACGCCCGACGCTCACGCGCGACTTCAGTCCCTACGACGTTCAGCTCGGCAGCGGCACCTGGGACTTCCATCCCAGCCTGACCTATAGCGGCGAGTTGCTGCGTTTCGCGTGGGGCACGCAGTTGAGCGGTGTCAAACGCATGGAAGGCCAGAACGATGCCGGTTATCGACTCGGCGACCAATTCCAGGCCACCACCTGGACCAGCTTGCGGCTGACGGATTGGTTATCAGCTTCGTTGCGCGGGCAATACACCGCCCAGGGCGGCGTGCACGGTCATTTCAACAGCCACGCCGAACCGCATGTGGTCGGCACGCGCGTGGTCGGCACGGAAACCCAGAACGTCTACAACTACGTCGATACGTCGAGCGCCATCAGTGGCCCGATGGATGCGGCGGACAGCACCGGCGGCCAGACCTGGGATGTGGGCTTTGGCGTCAACGCGATGGTGCCTAGCGGCCTGTTACGCGGCAATCGCATCAGCGTCGAATGGCTGGAACCTGTCGCCGATCATTTCAACGGCTACCAGCTCACGCGGCAGGGCAGCCTGCAATTGTCCTGGGAGTTGCCACTCTGAGACTGGGCGGCTTGCGGCGCCGCTTTGTGATCAATTGTGTCATACCGAAAGTCCGATATTTCCGTCTCCTGCGCTTGACCTACCCCCTTCGCGGTTACCGTCGAGTTTGAAAACTGATTGGTATCTGTGCGCGAGGCAGTTCGTATTGCCTGCGCCCGAGTCCATGATGGGGACGTCAGTTCCGCCTTAATCTCAGCGAAGACTGGAGAACGAAATGAAGAAAATGTTATTTGTCACGGCGCTGCTACTGGTCGTGAATGCGCAAGCGCGAGCCAGCACTACTTATACCTATGTGGGAAATAATTTTACGGACATAGCAAATTTCCTTTTCCCACCCGGTAAAGGTTACACCTCGTCGATGAGTATGAGAGGTAGCATTGAGTTAGCTGACCCCATCCCGGTAAACACGAGCGGGGAATATTCCACGCTCGCTCTCGATTTTGCATTTTCTGATGGTCAAACCGTGATCGATAAAGCTTCGGCAGTTGCGACCCGCACTGTCCTCACTCTTGGGACAGACGGAACCGGAAATATCTCATAGTGGTTTATCCAGCTTCTAACTGGGAACCTTGGCTCCCCGGGTAGTAAAGTTACGTTTTTTGGTTCTACCAATAATAGTCAGGGCTTAGGATACAACGACGTGAGCGAGACTCTTGATCAGGCACAAAACGGAGTCGAGGTTACAGGTTCGGCGTTTGTGTTGAGACCGGGAACATGGTCGATGCCCACCGCACCCGTGCCGCTGCCCGGCACGCTAGGCCTCCTCGGAATAAGCTTGTTAGGCCTGACGAATCTGCGCCGCAAGTTCTGAACGGCCTAAGCTCTAACCGCGCACTTCCGTAGAATCCGAGTTCTATTGCCAGGCGCTCGGATCCGCGACGGAGACTGGGTGCTCAGAGCTTGCCTTTTGCCTTTCATGGATTCGTGGACGTGCAGCGGTATTCGCTGGCACTGAGTCTCAGCGCAGAAAAATCACGCTAGACTTGCCTACGCCTTCAGGTCCGAAAGTTCAGCTGGGCAAAAAGGCAAGCTCTGACCCCTAGTCGCACAAATTATTTACAGTCGCGACTGTCTTCGCCGCTCGCGAGCTTGGTGCGGCACAACAGCGCCTCACCGACAGTAACTTTGCCGGCGTTGATGGCGGTCGACAGATCGGCGTCAGTGAGATTGGCGCGCAGCAGATTGACACTGTAGAGCTTGGCACCTTTCAGATCCGCGCCGGCCAGATCGGCACCGTTCAGATCTGATTCCGAGAGATCGGCGTTGCTGAGATTAGCGCCCTTCAGATCGGCGCCGCTCAGATCGGCGCCCTTCAAGTTCGCGCCACTCAGATTGGCACCGCTCAAATTGGCATTCTTGAGCGCCGCGAAAGGCAACACCGCAGCGCTCAGATCGCAAGCCTTACACTCCTTCATCGTCGATAACTTCTTGAGGTGTTGAGCATCGACAGCCCATGCGTCGGCAACGACACTGAGGCAGAGCATCATGGCGAACAAGGCCAGGCTTGGTGATTTCATGCAGGCACTCCCGATAATGATGGACCGCGCGGCACTCGCGACGCGGGTGGATTTCAGGGCCAGCATGGTTGGCGATGCTGGCCGCGAAATCAACTACCGCGCATGCGGGCTGCTGACGGCTCGCTACGCAGATCACGCGGTCGCGGCCGCAGTCTCCGTGGGATATCAAAGCTAACCTTTTGCCTGACTGAACTTTCGGACCTGAAGGCGTGGGCAAGTCTGCATGTGATGCTCTGCGCTCAAACGCAGTGCCTGGTGTGTCTCGGACCAGGCCGACGACGCTGCACATCGACAAGGCAACGAAAAGCAAGCTCTGACACCCAACTCGAATGGCTGGAACCTGTCGCCGATCATTGCAACGGCTCCCAGCTCAAACGGCAGGGCAACCTGCAATTGCCCTGGGAGCTGCCGCTCTGACAGTGGGCGGCTTTTGCCGCCGCCCTCGCTACAATGCACGGCGATAAAGGACAGATCGCCGTGCCTCTCACGCTCCATCGTTTTCCATTCAAGGCCATGGGCTCGCCCTGCGAGATCCAATTATTTGCCACGAGCGTTGACGCTGCCCGCCGCAGTGCCGAGCACGCCATCGTCGACATAGCGCGCCTGGAAGCGCGTTACTCACGCTATCGCGACGACAGCCTGCTGTCGGATATCAACCGCGTGGCCGCACGCGGCGGCAGCATCGACGTGGATGAGGAAACCGCAAGCCTGCTGAACTACGCCGCGACCTGTTACGCCGAGAGCGACGGCCTGTTTGATATCACGTCGGGTGTACTGCGGCAGGCCTGGCGCTTCGATCAGGGTCAATTGCCCGACCCGGCACAGATCGAGGCGCTGCGCGCACGGGTAGGTTGGCATCGCCTGCGTTGGCAAGCGCCGCGCTTATGTTTTCCCGAGCCCGGCCTTGAACTCGACTTCGGCGGCGTAGTAAAGGAATACGCCGTCGATCGCGCCGCCACGCTCTGTATCGAACTTGGTCTGCGCCACGGCGTGGTGAATCTCGGTGGCGACATCAAGATTATCGGTCCGCGTGCCGACGGCCAGCCGTGGCGCATCGGCATCAAACATCCGCGCAGTGACAAAGCAATACTCGACACCGTTGAACTGCATCATGGCGCCCTCGCTTCCAGCGGTGATTACGAACGCTGCATCGTGCTCGACGGCGTGCGTTATGGACACATCCTGAATCCGCGCAGCGGCTGGCCAGTGCGACACCTGGCGGCGGTGAGTGTGGTGGCGGATTTCTGCGTGGTGGCCGGCAGTGCCGCGACCATCGCGATGTTGAAGGAAGCACAAGGCCCCGCGTGGCTGGCGGAACTCGGTCTGCGTCACCTGTGGGTGGACGTGAACGGTGGCAGCGGCGGCGATCTGTTGTAAGGCTTTACTGCACGGTGCGACAGGTCACGCCGTGATTGCCGGCCTTGCCATCAACATGTTCGATGAAGTAGTCGAGGAAGATGCGGGTCTTGGCCGCCATGAACTGGCGACTGCTATAGAGCGCCGTGACCGGCAGTGACATCGCCGTGCTGTGCTCTATCGCAATTTCCGCCAGCTCACCGCGCCCGAGTTCGTCGACCACCGCGTAGCGCGGCACATAGGAAATACCCAGACCTGCGACCGCCGCCTCGATCACCGCCGCCGTACTCGGCGAGGCGAAATTGCCATTCACCGGCTGCGCGACCAAGGTGCCATCGGCAATGAAATTCCAGCGTTCGTAGCCGTCCATCGATTCGTCGAGGATGCAATTGAAGTTGGCGAGATCACGCACCGTCAACGGTCGTCCACTGGTCTCGATGAAGGACGGCGCGGCGCACAGCATGTAGGGCGCGCTGCCGACCTGCTTGCAGACCAGCGAGCTATCTTTCAATGCGCCGATACGGAAAATCAGATCGAGACGGGAAGCGACCACGTCCGGCTCCGCGTCCTGCAAACCGAGTTCGATGCGTATGCCGGAATTGTCACGCGCAAAGGCCGCGATGATGGGCGTCAAGACCTGGGTGCCAAAGGACGGCGGGCAACTCACGCGCAAGACACCACGCGGCGTGGAGTTGAGCGCCGTCACGGCTGTTTCGGTGTCTTCGATGCGCTGCAAGATGTCGACCACCTGGTCGACATAGAGCTCGCCGGCGTCGGTCAGCGACACGCCGCGCGTGGTGCGCTGGAGCAAGCGCACATCGAGTTCTTCCTCGAGATGCTTGACCTGCTTGGAAAGCATGCCTGGCGTGACTTCGAGTTCGCGCGCGGCGGCCGAGAAGGAGCCGAGCCGCGCGACGGTCACGAGTGCACGCATGTGTCCGATCTTATCCATGCCGACTCGCCATGTAGCTCAGAAATCTTGCCTTGCGTAAGGCATCGCTAGCGGCCTGTTACAGGCGCGTTAATGTTGCGATGCAGCAGGATCAGGATAGGTTACCGGGCCCACGCAATCAATGCCCGCGATAGGGTGTCATGCAAACTTCGATGACGACGATCGAGCCGTGCCTGCGCACTCGTGGTGCGGATTATCAGCGCACGCCCAATATCCAGCCCTCGAGCTGTGCCAGACGTCGCTCCGGCAAGGTCAGGGGCGGATTGAAATAATCCCGTAACGCGCCCAACACATCCATGTCGCGCAGCCACATGGCGCAGGCATAGGCGTCCTGCTGATCGGCGGTGCGCTCGATATTCGAATAACGGCGGCGGAACATCGACGGATAGATCTCCGCCACCACCGAGCGCCCAGGCTTGATATCAAAGCCATCGAAGGGCCAGAAGTGGGTGCGTGCGCGCAGTCGTCGATCGTCACGCAATTGCTTGAGCCACGGAATGCCGGCGTGGGTGGACTTCGCTACCGAGCCCTGCACGTCGAACTGGAACACGCTCTTGGCCGACGAAGTCCAGCGCTCACACAGACGCAGTTCATCGGCGGTCCCACTCGGCGGTTCTTGATCACGCACGAAATCGACATACATGTGATCGCGCGTGGTCGGCCAGTGAAAATGGAAATGGCGCAGAAACTCGTCCCAGCTGGCGAGTTGATTGCGCTGCATATAGGACAACGGCAAAGAGAAACCGTGATCGACGCCGATCACACAGGGCTGATCACCGAGTAGACGCTCGCGCATGAAACGCGCGATCTCCTTGCGACACCAGTTGCGCGCGCCATTGTCGAAGGGTGGCACGGCTCGCGCGTCGAAGTTGCCATCGGATTCATAGACCTGCAAGGCGCGCAACCGCGAGACCGGCGCCTCGGCACCGGAATAGTCGATACCGATGTAACGGCTGAACAGAGGTTGCATTGCCATGGAATTCAGTCCTGTGCCGAGCCATGGTTCGCGATCAGCGCGGCGTGCAGGCCGTGTACTTCTTCGTCGTGGATATCGAGGGTGTATAGATGTTCGGCGAGGCGTATCAGGTATTCGCGATTGGTACCGCTCGGGCCTTGCGCGTGGGCAATCTGATCGGCCATCGCGCCCAGCGACGCGGGCCCGACGAAGCTTGGATTGTCGGCCGTCGCGACATAGGTGATGGCGCTGGTCTGCGCGCCGTCCTCGAATGTGAGATCCACGGCGATACGCGTATAGCCGTTACGTTCACGATGATCGAGTTCGGCGACGATGCTGCCCCACAGCTTGCTCGGCACACGAAACGCCATGCCCCAGCACACCGCCTGCGCATCGGGCACCAGGGTCACCACGCGACCGGGCGCTTCGGGCACGCCGCGATGATCCGGGGACGCCTGCCAGAAACGACGACGCCAACCGCGCAATGCGGCCTTGCGGCTGATTTCGTAGGGGAAGGCCGGCCGCCAGATCAGCGAGCCGTAGCCGAATATCCAGGTCATGGTGCTAACGGAATAATGTGTGCGGAATACGCACCGACGTCTGTTGGGTGTCCGTCTTGCGGGCACCGATGGCAGGTCATCATCCCAGACGACGCGCCCGCTATTATGATACAGAGCGGTGGCTCAAGCGGTGCCGATGGGTGAAGTAGAGGAGTGGCGAAATCTCATGCTCGTATTCGGCCATCGCGGCGCCGCCGGTCATTGCCCTGAGAACACCCTGGCCAGCGTGCGTCATGCCCTCGCCTTGGGCGTGGACGCCGTCGAAATCGATGTGCGCCTGTTGGACGATGCCTTGATCGTCCTGCACGACCCTACCCTTGACCGGACCACCAATGGCCACGGCTCCTACAAGACCATGAGCCTCGCCGCACTGCGCGCCCTCGACGCCGGCCAGGGCGAGCTTGTGCCCTTGCTGGAAGAAGTGATCGCCCTCACCCTGGGCCGCGTCATGCTCAATATCGAGGTCAAGGAAGCAGGCATCGCGGCGCAGGTGATAGAACGCACCCTCGTCGCGACCAGTGCACGGCCCGCCTGGCGAGAGCACATGCTGTTGTCGTCCTTCGATGTCGAGACCAGTGCCGTACTCGCGCGCCTGCATGGACCGATGCGTCTGGGCTTGCTATACGAGGAAGACTTTCCAGCAGCCTTGGCGCGCGCGATGACGCTCGGTGCCGATGCCCTGCACATGGCGCTCGAACATCTCAATGCCGCCGATGTCGCACGCGCCCACGCGCAAGGCATCGTAGTCTACGTCTATACCGTCAACGATGCGCCAGCCATCGCGCGGTGTCGCGCTGCCGGTGTCGATGGCGTGTTCTCCGATTATCCAGATCGCGTGATCGCGGCGCGGCGCGATGGGTAATCATCCTGTCAGAACGGTGAGTTATCCCTTGACCCCATGAGCCTCATCCTCGCCCTCGACCAGGGCACCACCAGCTCGCGCGCCCTGGTATTCAACACCGAAGGCCAAGTACTCGGCATCGCTCAGCGCGAATTTCCTCAGATCTATCCGCAGCCCGGCTGGGTCGAACACGATCCGCGTGCGCTGTGGGATACCCAGCTCGAGTGTGCACATCGAGCGCTCGCGCAAGCCGGTGTCAGTGCGCGCGAGATCCGCGCCATCGGCATCACCAATCAGCGCGAGACCACGGTGCTGTGGGATCGTCGGACGGGTGTGCCGGTCGCCAATGCTCTGGTCTGGCAGGACCGACGTACCGAGTCGCTATGCGCGGCCTTACGTGGCGGTGAGCACGAGGCCGTGATACGCGAGCGCACGGGCCTGGTGCTGGACGCCTATTTCTCGGCCTCGAAAATCCGCTGGCTGCTCGATCAAGACGCAGCGCTTTGTGCCCGCGCCGAACGTGGCGAACTCGCCTTTGGCACCGTCGACAGCTGGCTGATCTGGCATCTGACCGCTGGTCGCGAACATCTCACCGATGCCACCAATGCCTCGCGCACCCAGCTCTATGACATCGCGCGCGGCGACTGGAGCGATGAACTGCTCGCGTTGTGGAAGATCCCGCGTGCTTTGCTGCCTCGAGTGGTCGACAGCAGTGGTGTCTGCGCGACCACGAGTCTGTTCGGCGCCGAGATCCCGATCGCGGGCGTGGCGGGCGATCAACAGGCGGCGCTGTTCGGCCAAGCTTGTTTCGAACCCGGTATGGCGAAATGCACCTACGGCACGGGCTGCTTCATCCTCATGCAGACCGGCAGCCAGCTCGCCCGCTCAACGCGCGGCCTGCTGACCACCGTCGCATCGCGCATCGGCGGTGTCAGCGACTACGCGCTCGAAGGCAGCGTGTTCATGGGCGGCGCCACGGTGCAGTGGCTGCGCGACGGGCTCGGCATCATCGAGCACGCGTGCGAGGTCGAAGCGCTGGCGCTGAGCGTGCCCGACAATGGCGGCGTGTACCTGGTGCCGGCGTTTGCCGGCCTCGGCGCGCCGCACTGGGATCCGTACGCGCGCGGCACCCTGGTCGGCATGACGCGCGGCAGCGGCCGCGGCCACATCGCCCGGGCGGCGCTGGAAGCCATCGCGTACCAAAGCGCGCAGTTATTGGCGGCGATGCAGAAAGATGCCGCCTGCCCGGTGACCGAGGTGCGGGCCGACGGCGGCGCCGCGCGCAACGACCTGCTGATGCAGTTCCAGGCCGACCTGCTCGGCGTGCCGGTGGTCCGCCCCGCCGAGACGGAAACGACCGCCCTCGGCGCCGCGTACCTCGCCGGCCTCGCCGTCGGCTATTGGAAATCCCCCGCCGAGATCGCCAGCCAGCGCCGCATCGACCGCCGCTTCGAGCCCAAGATGGACCGCGCCCGCGCCAAGGCACTACGCGCCGATTGGACCCGTGCCGTCGAGCGGGCCAG
>JAYWAC010000110.1:0-2237 GCA_043782755.1 Pseudomonadota bacterium
TGGCACAGTACTGCGGCTATTTCGGTTGGCGTGGCTTGATCGACGAAGCCCTGGTCGCGCCAGCGGTGCTCGCGCAGTTCGATCAACGCATGGCGTTTGGCATGGCGCCCGGCGGGCATTGGTTGGGCTATCTGGTGGCCGGCCCCGACGATGCGCTCGAGCCCGGCCAGCGCTGGTACAACTGGGGCTGGTATCGCACGGCTGACGAAGCGCGCCTGCGCGATCATCTGACCGACGCGCATGGCCATTGCCACGAGCACGGCATCCCTCATGATCGGATCCGTAGCGAGCTGATCGAGGCCCTGCGTGCCGAAGCACGCGCCACCCTGCCGCCGCAGATGCAGGCCGTGATCGCCGCCACCGCGCGACCCTTTCTACAAGGCATGTATGACTTCTGTACGCCGCGCTTGCTGTTCGACCGCGTCGCGCTGATCGGTGATGCCGCCGCTACCGCGCGGCCTCATTGCGGCATGGGTGTGTCCAAGGCGGCCGTCGATGCCGCGACCTTCGCCCAAGCACTCGATAAGGGCGAGGCGGCACTCGGGCTTTGGCAGGATGCACGGCTCGCCTATGCCCATGCGACCGTCGCCTGGAGCCGCGATCTCGGCAGCTACATCGGCCCACCCAGCGAGGACGCCACGCGTCGCGCCAAGGCCGCACACCATCTGCGTCCCGAGATACTGCTGGGCGCGACTGCGGCCAACGACTATCAGCGTTTCGTGCTGCGGTAAACATGGCACTCTCGCCTAGCGGTCTATACTCGCCTGACGAACGTGCGAACTTTTATGCGAACTTTTATCTGTACCCACTAGGGAGAAGTGTTCCATGGCAAATGTGGAATTGACGGCCGCCGACGGCTTCAAACTCGGCGCCTATATTGCCAAGCCCACAGGCGACGCCATGGGTGGCGTGGTGGTCATCCAGGAGATCTTCGGCGTCAACCATCACATCCGTGCGGTGGCCGATGGCTATGCGGCGGCCGGCTATGTCGCCATCGCGCCGCAGATCTTCGACCGTGTCGAACGCAACGTCGAACTCGGCTACACCGCCCAGAGCGATTTCGACAAAGGCCTGCGCATCGCCTTTCACGATCTGAAAATCCCCGCGACCCTGCTCGATCTGCAGGCGGCGGTGGACTACGTTGCGGCATACGGCCGCGTGGGTGTGGTCGGTTACTGCTTCGGCGGCTTACTGACCTGGCTGTCGGCCTGTGAACTGGACAAGGTCGCGGTGGCTTCAAGCTACTACGGCGGCGGCACGGTCAAAGAAGCCCAGCGCCGCGCGCGCTGCCCGGTGATGATGCATTTCGGCGAACGGGATAAACACATTCCCTTGAGCGAAGTGGAGACCATCCGCCATGCCCAGCCCGACGCGCAGATATTCATCTATGACGCCGACCACGGCTTCAACTGCAACGAACGCGGCAGCTACGACGAAACCAGCGCCTCGCTTGCGCGGGACCGCACGCTCAACTTTTTTGAGAAGCACATGAACTTTGATCCTGACTCGACGGTGGTGATGCCACGCTGAGCATTTCCGCTGTAGGTGCGCGCAAAAATCTGAACGTCAGCGGATAACGGAAGCGATGACCGGCGCGCGCCTGCACGGCGGCTTCGATAGTCATCACCCCCTGGAACAGCAAGACCAGCGGCAACATCAACAGGCCGATCAGGACCATACTCAGGGCAAACGCAATCAAGAGATAGACCAGGATAGATAACTGGAAATTGAGCGCTTCGCGGCCGTGTTCTTCGACATAGGCCGAAGTCTTACGACCCCGCAGCCACGCGCTAGACATCACCAGCAGATGGATGAAGGGCAGCGGATAGACGAGCAGACCAAGCAGATGACCGCGCATCGCACCGCGCATCGCCATGCCGCGCTCGTCGGCGTCCACAGCGGACTGCGCAACGCTCGAGCTGGGATTGCCTAGCAGCGTCAACACCCCGACCACGGCCGCTATCCAACCGGCGAGCAGCATGAAGACTCCGCAAGTCACGCCCACTGCGTCATCACCGATGCCGTCGTTGACGATGAGTTCGGCTTTTTCCAGCGCCGCGCCATCGTCACGCGCGCCGGCCAGCATGGCATCGACGACGATGCGACCGTCGGCGGGTACCATGAATGCTGCGAAATCGTATTGCAGAGTCAGATGTCCACCGCCGGCCTTGGCGATGCGTGCATGGCCATCGCGCGCGCCGCCCGCCTCAGTGTCGCGCGTCTCCTCAAGCAGCACC
>JAYWAC010000111.1:0-15772 GCA_043782755.1 Pseudomonadota bacterium
GAGTCGATTGCGCGACGGCGGAAAAGATCATCCTCAGCGCCAAGAACTACACCGCCGAAGAACTCCATAAGCTTGGCATCGTCGATGTGCTGTGCGAGCCGGGTGAAGGTGAACATGCGGTGTATTCCTATATCTCGCGTCAGGCTCATCGCCCCGGCGTGCTGGCCTTCCGCCGTGCCTTGAATCGCGCCCGCGCCATCGATCGCAAGGAGTTGTATGCGATCGCTGATGAGTGGGTGGAGACGGCCTTGAACCTGCCGCACGAGAATCTGAAACGCATCGACCGACTGCTCGCCGGTCAGCGCAAACTGGATCTCGTCAGCGGTGGGGCGGGGACCGCGCCCAAGGTCACCATCAAGGTCATCGCCTAGGATTAGATAAGCAATGTAGGGAACAGGCGCGGCAGGACGCCGCGCCCTCGGCACGATGCTCACCAGCGCGCACTAGGCTACAGGACGGGTCAGCAACAGGTTGACGGCCTTGACGGTCATCACTACCACATCATTCTGATTCAAGACTTCGACATTCGACGTCACCACGCCACGATCCTTGCGCGAGCGCGAGCGACGCGCGTCCTGCACGGTGACCCGCACACGCAGCACGTCGCCGGCCCGTACCGGCGTGAGCCAGCGCAATTCGTCGACACCCGGTGAGGCCAGGCTCGCAATCTTGGAGAGGTAGTGATCGACCAGCATGCGCATCGTAAGCGCGGCGGTATGCCAGCCACTCGCAATCAAACCGCCGAACATGGAATGCGCGGCTGCATCGCGGTCGATATGAAAGGATTGCGGATCGTAAGCCTGGGCGAAGGCCACCAGTTCTGCTTCGGTGACGGTGGCCGCACCGAACTCAAAAATCGCACCAGGCGCATAGTCCTCGAAGTAGCGTTGCGCGGCGGGCACGGGAAAAGTCATGACGGGCATGGCGTCAGGAGAATTCGCAGCGTGGCGACCGCGTGTTCGCGATCGCCACGCCGAGCGCGCCTCAGCGCGAGGACGGCTGCTTGTAGTCGCGGTGCGTGTAGCCCGTGTAGAGCTGACGCGGACGACCGATGCGCTGCGCCGGGTCGTCGATCATCTCCATCCACTGCGCCACCCAGCCGACCGTCCGTGCCAGCGCGAACAGTGCGGTGAACATGGTGGTCGGGAAACCCATCGCCTTCAAGGTGATGCCCGAGTAGAAATCGATGTTCGGATAGAGCTTCTTCTCGATGAAGTATTCGTCCGACAGCGCGATGCGCTCAAGCTCCAAGGCGACGTCGAGCAGTGGGTCATCCTTGATGCCAAGCTCGGTCAACACCTCGTGACAGGTCTGTTGCATGACGCGTGCACGCGGGTCGTAGTTCTTGTACACGCGATGACCGAAGCCCATCAGGCGGAACGGGTCGTCCTTGGATTTGGCCTTCTTAATGTATTCCGGAATACGCGCGACGCTGCCGATCTCGCGCAGCATATTGAGTGCCGCTTCATTGGCGCCACCATGCGCCGGGCCCCACAGACAAGCGATACCGGCGGCAATGCAGGCGAAAGGATTGGCGCCCGAGGAGCTGGCCAGACGCACGGTCGAGGTCGAGGCGTTCTGCTCATGGTCGGCATGTAGGATGAAGATGCGATCCATGGCACGCGCCAGGGTCGGGCTAACCTTGTACTCACCTGCCGGCACCGCGAAACACATGTGCAGAAAGTTCGCGGTGAAATCGAGATCGTTACGCGGATAGACGAAGGGCTGACCGACCGAATACTTGTAGGCCATCGCGGCAATGGTCGGCATCTTCGCAATCAAGCGACGGCTCGCGACCATGCGCTGATAGGGGTCGTTGATATCGGTCGAGTCGTGATAGAAAGCTGACAGCGCGCCGACCACACCACACATCACCGCCATCGGATGAGCGTCGCGACGGAAGCCCGAGAACAGGTCGCGCAGCTGTTCATGGAGCATGGTGTGGTGGGTAATGGCGTAAGTGAATTCCTCGTGCTGGCTCTTGGTCGGCAATTCGCCGTTCAGCAACAAATAGGCGACTTCCAGGAAGTCACTCTGTTCGGCCAACTGGTCTATCGGGTAACCGCGATAGAGCAACACGCCCTCGTCGCCGTCGATGTAAGTGATCTTCGATTCGCAGCTGGCGGTGGACGTGAAGCCCGGGTCATAGGTGAACTGGCCGGTCTGGGCGTAGAGCTTGGAGATGTCGATCACGCTCGGCCCGACGGTGCCGGCCAAGATGGGAAATTCGTGCGTGTCGCCCAAGGTGTCGAGCTTGGCGGTCGCGCCGGGCTGTTTGTTTTTGTCCGTGCTCATGAAATACGCCTCTTGGTTCGTTGATCTGGGTAGCCGCCCGACACCCGCGCTCCCCACGTTCGGAATGCGAACACTCTTCGAGTGTCCTGCGTCCGACGTCGCTGGCCGTTACAAGCTGCGAATCTACAATAAACCGCCAGTGCTGCGATAGCCGGACTGCCGGTGTGCGTCGATAGCCGGCCGTCAGCGGCGTGTAAGCGAGCTCTCCACCGAGCACCACGCGAGGCCCTTCAAGCCCAGCATCAAGCGCAGCTGCTCCGAGAAGCTCGAATAATCGTAGTGGTGCAAGATGGCTTCCATGAGGCTTACGACACTGGCCTGGCAGCGCCAACGCAGGCCCACCGACGACGGTCGCCGCAATGACACGGTTCAAGCTTTGCCGGCAGGCGCCGAAAAAGTCTGCGCAACCGAGGACCGGGCGGTGCGCTACACGTCCGGGTGACAAACCAGTCAGGCGCCAGCTCGCAAAGACGCGGCGACGAGAAAGGACCCGGCATGTTCAATCGCAAACCGAAAGCCACGCTCGCCCCGATCTTGCGGCAATGGCTATCAGCGCTGGCCGCAGGTCAGCCCGTGACTGGCGCCCAGCTCGCGCCCCTGTGCGACGACGACGCGCTCACCGCGCGCTTCGCCGCGCGACTGAATGAACTGCAAGACGCGTGCGTCGACAACGAACTCAAGGCCTCGCGCCTGCGGCTCTGGGGTGCCCACGCCGGCGTTGGCTTGTGGGACATCCGGCTCGGAGCGGACGGTGGCGTCAGTGTCGACACGCCGGCCTATTGGTCGCCCGGCTTTCTTGCCCTGCTGGGTTATCGCGACGCGAGCGAGTTCCCCAATGTGCTCGGCAGCTGGACCCGCCGCTTGCATGCCGACGACGTCGACCGCAGCTTCGCCAGCTTCAATGCCCATATCCATGATAAAAGCGGCATGACACCCTTTAACATCGAATACCGCGCGCAGACCCGCAGCGGCGTCTATCGCTGGTTCCGCGGACGCGCCGGCACCGAACGCGACGCGCTGGGCAATGCCGTGCGCTGCTGCGGTTCTATCGTCGATATCGATGAAGAGAAACATAGCGAAGCCGCCAAACAGTCGCAGGACGCGGCGTTCAACGCCCGCATCCACGACGTCGGCACAACGGTTGCGCAGATGGCCGCGTCGATGCGCGGCTTCATCGGCAATCTCGCCGCCACCACCCGCGATTCCTGCATCCGCGCCGAAATCGGCATCGGTCACATCAGCGAACTGCGCGATCTGATCGAGGAAGTCGCGTCCAAGAACGATGTGATCAATTCGCTGGTCACGCAGATTCAAGGCATCGCCGAGCAGACCAATCTGCTCGCGCTGAACGCCGCCATCGAATCGGCGCGCGCCGGTGAGGCGGGACGGGGCTTCGCGGTGGTGGCCGACGAAGTGCGCAAGCTGGCCGGCAGTTCCCAGGCCTCAGCCCAGCAGATCACTTCGATCGCGACGAGCGCCTCTCAGGCGACGCGCAAGACTGTCGAAATCGCGGCGCTAGTCATCGCGTCGGTCGACGAACTGCAGAGCACCATCGGCAATTCCCAGCGTTTGCTCGACCAAGCCCATGAAGTATTGGACGCGCAGGACAGGGCCATCGCCTCGATTGCCTGAAGCGCATCTTCGCGCGCGGTTTTAAATCTGTGCGCGCAGAAAATCTCTGAGCGCGGTGTTGAAGGCCGGCGCGCATTCCAGATTCGAGAGATGGGCGGCCGGTAGTTCGATATAACGGGAGTCCGCCACGCGCTCGTGCATATCGCGCATGGCCGCCACCGGCACCGCCGGATCTTCGCTACCGGCGATAAATAGCGTCGGTAGACGGAGATCATTGAGTCGCTCGCGATAGGCGAGCGTCCGCAAGGCTCCACAACAACCGACATAGCCCGCCACCGGCGTGTTCAGAATCATCGCCCTGACGGGTTCGATCTCGCTCTGACGCCGCGCCAGCATGTCGGCCGTGAACCAGCGCGCGAGCGTCGGCTCGGCCAGCACCGCCATGCCCTGGCCGCGCGCGATGGCGATCCTTTCCTCCCACATCGCCGCGCCGCCATCCGGCGTCTGCGCGCCGCAATTGGCCGCGCAGATACTGGCGATACGCGAGGGATGATCGAGCGCGAGCCCCATCGCCGTCATGCCCCCTAAGGACAGCCCCGCGAAATGCACGCGCTCAATGGCCAAGACCTCGAGCAGCGCGACCACATCGCCGGTCAGTTGCTCGAAACTGTAAGGGCCGTCCGGCGCTTCGCTCGCACCATGGCCGCGCGTGTCATAGCGAATCACGCGAAATTCGTTCGACAATGCGTGAGCCTGCGGCGCCCACATGTCGAGATTGGCCGCCAGCGAATGGGACAGCACGAGCACCGGCGCATCGCGCGGCCCTTCGTCGACGACATTCAAACGCAGTTTGGGAGTTTCGATCAGCATACTCATTCCATCGTTTCGCCCAGCGCGCGGTTGACCGCCGGCATCACTTCGCGCGCCATGAGTTCCATCGAACGCCGCGATAGCGCAACGTCCGCCCAGTCATGGCCCGCATACACCAGCGTGCCGAATTCCCCCACCTCCTCGCGCAACGCAAGAATGCGTTCGGTGACTTGCTCGGGCGTGCCGCAAATGACCAAGGACTTCATGACGAAATCAAGGCTCACATCGCCGTCCGGCATGTCGCTGCGGTTCTTGAACAAGTCCGGCCGACCGTTGCCGATCAATTTGCGCATGAGACTGCGGTAGTAATTACCGTAGGGCCCGGCAGCATCCAGCGCGTAAGCATGCGCGGTCTTCTCGTCCTCGGCGACGAAGATGCTCTTGGCTACCCGCCAGTCGGCGAAATTGTTGGCGCGT
Organism: Pseudomonadota bacterium; assembly: GCA_043782755.1. Lineage (GTDB taxonomy): Bacteria > Pseudomonadota > Gammaproteobacteria > JADJYF01. Next base: position 5,155 of record JAYWAC010000111.1, read on the forward strand.
GCGCTGCTCGCCCAGCCCTCCATGAGTTTGGTGCGATGACTCGCCACCCACACCGGCTGCAGGAAATTGGCCGAAATGATCGACCAGTCGCGTGCCGCCGCCTGCGCGACAGAATCGGCGAAGGGCGACATCGAGGCGACCATGATCGGCGGATGGGGACGTTGCCAGGGCGTCAGGATCGCGCCCTGGCCAATCTCAAGATCCATGCTGCGACGCGTGCTGATCTCCCAGAACTCGCCTTGCAAGTCATAGGGCGGCTCACCCCGCCAGATCGCCAACACCTGATCTATCGCCTCGGCAAACATCGCGCGCCGATCGCGATCGAGATTGCCGAACACTTCGGCATCTGAACGCAGCCCACCGGGGCTGATGCCGAAGATAAAACGCCCGGCCAGCATGTGATCGATCATCGCGACCTGGGCCGCCACCGCCGCCGGATGGGCATTGGGCAGATTGATGGTGCCGCTGCCGAGCTTGATGTTCTTGGTCTGATAGGCCAAGGCGGCGAGGAAGATCAGACAGGAGGTGATGGTCTCGGCCCTGTCGGTAACGTGCTCGCCACAGAAAGCTTCGGCGAAGCCGAGTTCATCGGCGAGTAGGAACGCGGCGCGATCCTCGTTCAAGGTCTCGATGTAGTCACGCCCGGGCGGGTGCAGGGGCATGGTGAAGTAACTGAGTTTCATGGCGCTCGCACGGCGTGGATCAGACGTCCTGCATCACCAGTTCGATGACCGCCGCACTCTCGGCGGCCAAGGCCTGTGGCAGGATGGCGTCGAACTCGGCGTTATCGGTGACGCGCGCGCCGAACAGGCCAAAGGCTCGGGCGAAGGCAGCGAAGTCTGGATTGACCAGATCGTTGGCGATGCGGCGGCCGGGATAACGCCGGTCCTGATGCATTTCTATGGTGCCGAACTTGCTGTTGTTGAATACCAGAATGAGCGGCTTGGCGCCGTACTTGGCGGCGGTCGCGAGTTCCATGCCGGTCATCAACATGCCGCCATCGCCGACGCAGCCCAATACACGACGCGTCGGTTCGGCGAGAGCTGCCGCGATCGCACCCGGCACGCCCCAGCCCATCGCGCCATTGATCGGCGCCAAGAGACGTCCCGGTCGCGTGTAGCTGCGATAACGCTGCGGCCATAGCGTGAAGTTGCCGGCATCGACGCTGACGATGGTATCGATGGGCAAAGTGCGATTGAGCGTCGCCATCACCTCACCTGGATCGAGTCCGCCTTCCACCTGCGGCGCATGACGCGCGGCCTCGAAGGCCGCACGCAAGCGCTTGCACCAGGCATCACGCGTGTCGCTGACGTTAAGCGTGGTGGTGGCGAGTGCGCCCAGGGTTTCGCTGATGTCGGCGCAGATGCCGAGCGTCGGTGAATAGTTGCGCCCGATGTCAGCCTGGTTGGGGTAGATGTGAATTAAATCGCGTGCACGTTGATCGGTGAAGAGGGTATAGCTGCGGGTGGTCGGTTCATCGAGTCGCGCGCCCAGCACCAACACGCAATCGGTCTCGGCCGCCAAGGTCCACAATTCGGCATGGGCGTTCAGGCCCAGCGCGCCGACGAAACACGCGTGTTCGTTATCGAAGGCATCGTTACGTCGCCATGCCACACCTACCGGCATGCGATTGCGCCGCGCGAACTGTTCGAGATCACGGCTCATGGCATCGGTGATAACACCGCCACCGAAGATCACCAGCGGACGCTCGGCCTGACTCAAGGTGGCCTTGATTTCTTCGAGCTGCGCAGCTTCCAGGCCGCGACGCTGTATCGGTCGCGCTGGTTCGGGCGCGGCAAAGGCCGGCTCGCTCAACACGTCTTCCGGCAGCGCCAGGACCACCGGCCCCGGCCGTCCACTGCGCGCGATGTGAAAGGCACGCGCCACCGCGCTCGGCAAGGCTTCGCTGATCGTGATCTGTTCGACGTGCTTGGCGAAGGGCGCGAAGAAAGTTTCGTAATCGACTTCCTGAAAGGACTCGCGCCCAAGGTTGTCACGCGCCACCTGGCCGACGCACAACACCAGCGGTAGCGAGGCCTGTCGCGCGACATGCAGGGCGATCGAGGCATTGCTCGCGCCCGGGCCACGCGTGACAAAACATACACCCGGCAGGCCGGTCAGCTGGGCGGTGGCGGCAGCCATGAAGGCCGCGCCGCTTTCGTGTCGACAAGTGATGAGCGGCAGATGCTCGGGCACGTCGTAGAGTGCATCCAACACCGCCAGAAAACTCTCGCCCGGCACGCAGAACAGGCGCGGTACGCCGTGCTCGATGAGCGCCTCGACCAGCAGTTGGCCGCCGCTTAAGCGTTGGCTCATGGCACCAAGATCGGAATGGTGTGCTTGGCGCGATCTTCCAGATGACGATGGGCGGCCGGTGCTTCTTGGAGCGCGAAACGTTCGACCGGATGAGGCCACACGATGCCGCGCTCGAGGGCATCGAAAAAGCGGCCGGTGGAAAGTTCAAGCTCGGCGCGCGAGCTCACATAGTGACCGAGATTGGGCCGCGTCAAATACAGCGAGCCATGGCGCGACAGCGCCAGCACATCGAGCGGATCAGGTTTGCCCGAGGCATTGCCATAGGCCACCATCAAGCCGCGCGGGCGCAGGCATTCGATGGATTTCATGAAGGTGTCGCGACCGATCGAATCATAGGCTACATCGACGCCGCGACCCTGGGTCAGATCGCGCACCTGGGCGACGAAGTCAGCGGCGCTGTGCAACAGCACATGATCAGCGCCGGCTTCGCGCGCCATCTCGAATTTATTCTCGGCGCCGACCGTCGCAATCACGGTCGCGCCGAGATCCTTGGCCCACTGACAGACCATCAAGCCCGTGCCGCCGGTCGCGGCGTGCACGATGACGGTTTCACCAGCTTTAAGCGCGTGCAAACGGAATAACAGATATTCGGCGGTCATGCCGCGCGTCAGGGTCGCGGCCACCACATCGTCGGAAATGGCGTCGGGCAGATGCACGATGGACTCGGCCTTCATGACCCGCGCCTCGACATAGGACGGCCCGGCCGAGCCATAACCGATGCGATCGCCGACCTTGAAGCCCTTGACCTCCGGCCCGACCGCTTCGATGACGCCCGTCGCCTGATCACCGATGATGGCCGGCAGCTTGATCGGATAGAGGCCGCGACGGAAATAGGTGTCGATGAAGTTGACGCCGATGCCGGTATGGCGCACCAGCACTTCGCCGGCGGCCGGTGCGCGCAGCTCGACGTCCTCGATGACGAGCTTGTCTGGGCCGCCCAGTTCTCGCAGCACGATTGCACGTGTCACTCGTCTTTCCTCTTATCCGCCGTGTCTGCGGGAGTATACCTGCGGCTGTCAGGCGGCGGGCCGCGATTTTGCGGCACGCGGTCACCATCCCGACAGCCTGCTAGCGCTGCTAGAATTGGTCTGTCTCGGTTACCGCAATACGCAAGGCTTCCGCCCATGAGTCGCGCCACCGTCCACATCTTCTTCAACTTCCGCAGCCCCTATTGCTATCTGGTGTCCCACAGCCTGTTCCCACGTCTGGCGGCCTTTGATGTCGACATCCTGTGGCGGTCGCTGGGTGGCTGGAACGGTCGCTCACCGCCGGACCGTGCCAAAGTCAAAGTGCCACTTACGCGTCAGGACGTCGCGCGCTGGTGTCGGCGCATGCAGGTGCCCTTCAGCCCCCCGCCGATCTCAACCGACCCGACACCCGCCGCGCTGGTGGCCTTTGCCGCCGAGGACGCCGGTCTGTTGCCGCATTACGTGCAAAGGGTGATGTGGCGTGAATGGGCGGAAGGCCAGGACATCGGGCAGACCGAGGTGTTGGAAGGCGTAGCCAGCGATATCGGTCTGCCCGTCAAAGCGGTGCGCGGCGCGCTCGACGATTTCACCCATCTCGCGCGACTTGAGGAGAACTGGCAGGCGGCCGAATCGCTGGGCGTGATCGGCGTGCCGAGCTTTGTGGTGGGCGATCAGATTTTTTGGGGCAACGATCGCATCGATTTTCTAGAAGAGCATCTCACTGAGCTGGGCTTGCGCAAGCGCTGAGGCATCGCCGCGAGACTCGGCCCACCCGGCGCGGGATCGCGCTAGAAAGTGAAGAGCACCGCCCCATACCACGCATACTGTTGCGTGTCGGATTCGTTCTGAATGCCGGTATTCACATAGCCCATGAGATGGACCAGCGCATTGACGTCGTAGCGCAAGCCGGTGCCGACGACCGTTGAATCGCCGCCACCGACACTATCGGCGGTCTGATGAAAAATTTCCGCGCCGAGTTGCAAGGTCGGCGTCAACTGCCTGGCCAGCACCCCGCCCGCCACGCAGTAATTCTTTGCGCCATCACCCTGGTTGTAAGCACAACCGCCACCGCCAAAGGTAGACCACTCCCCCCATGTTCTGCCGAGCCACAAGGGCAGAAACACCGACACGTGCTGCACGCCGACACGCGCCGATGCACTCGGCAGAAATACGCGCGGAAACAGCGCGACATCCAAGCCCACGCTGTCCTGGTGGAGAACGCGGTATTTGAGCGCCAATTCGACATTACCGAGACTGGACACGGTCGGGCCACCGCTCTCGTGGCCAATCGACAGCGGCAACACCGCCGTCAGTTGTACGTCTCGTGTCGCACCATAGTTGAAATCGATACCGACATCGCCACTTTGCCCGTCACCACTGCTGTTGCCGTTGCTGAAGGCGTAGATTTCAAAGTGTTGATAATCCGTCGGCGCCGGATCATCCGATGCAAACGGCGGTCCCGCCCAGGCCGGCAGCGCCATCACGAGCCACAGCCATGCCGCGCGACAGGCCGGAACAATGCATTTCACGCGCACTCGCCGTTGCGCGGTGCCTTGCGTTGCACTGTATGCATCGTCCCGTGCCATGAGCCCCTCACGGCCTCAGTGGGACTGTCGGGCAGCCCGTTGCGGAATTATCACGATGGCCAACACGATGAATATCAGCAACACCGCCGAAGCCGCGAAACGATCGAGTGCCAGACCGCCGTGGTCCAGCGGCTTGTCGAGGAAGTCGCCCACCACCGCGCCCAGCGGACGGGTGAGGATGAACGCTGCCCAGAACAGGACCGTGCGTGAAATGCGGGTCGAGAAATACGCGCCCGCAACCACCACCAGCAAACTCGAAAACAGCACCGCGCCGCCGGCGTAGCCCAGGCCTGCGGTGTCGGCCGACCAATCACCCAGCGCCGTGCCCAAGGTCTGCGAGAACATGATGGTCACCCAATAGAACATTTCCGCCTTGGGCGAGGAAATCGTGCCTATCGATACCGAGCCCAGGGTTCGATGCCAGACGAACAAGGACAGCAGAAGCAATGAGAATAACAGCGTGCTACCACCGGGATAGCCGATGCCCAGCGAGCGATCGGCGAAGTCGGCCAGCGTCGTGCCGACCGTGGTGGTCGCAACGATCGTGGTCCAGTAGAGAAAAGGATGAAAGCCCTTGGCCCCGATCTGGATAGAGACCATCACAGCGAACAATGCGGCGAATATCCCGGTGCTGAGCAGATAGCCGAGATCGAGTGACATTGAAAGCGCATCACCGCCGGTTTCACCCAGCGTGGTGGCGACGATCTTTATCATCCAGAAGACCAGGGTCACGGCCGGAACCTTGGTCAGATTTTCACGCGTGTCGGAGTTCATGCGGTATCCTCGTTAGCCGTCATCTCAATGCCAACACGCTGGCGTCTCCGCGAGCGCGAGGACATCGATCATTTCAGAATTCAATGTTGAAGCCCGGCCGGATGCTCAACAGAGCCTCGGTGTCATAGCCCACGCTTACGAAGGTGTTGACGGTCTTGCTGAAGTGATATTCGGTGGCGATGGCCCCGGCCACAGTGCCGTCTTGACCTCGCGCCGGCGAGCTGTTGCCGAAGATCTCGGCAAAGATGCTCCTGTCCTTGGTACGGTCGGTGACACCGATCTCATATTGGTTGAGCGTAAACCAGACATGACTGCCGTCGCTTTCGCGCTCGTACCGCACGGCGGTACTGATCAATTGATCGCCTTGCTTGCCGAGTTCTGCGGTTTCCGTTTCGAGCACCAGATCGGCGCGCGCGGAAGTCAGGCGCAAGGCCAGACTCCCGGGCAGCAAAAGCGAGCCGCCCGAGCGAGGTCGCAACGAAGTCATGAATGTCCTTCCATGGTGAATTGTGGACAGAGACGAAGCGAGGGTGGCGCGAGGGGGTCGACAGTCGATGCCGCAGGGGCTGGCAACGCCCTTCACATACAGATCATGGGCGACGGCGCGGTATGGACGACGATCCGTCGGCGTCTAGGCCTCAGGTTTCGCGCAATGATGGTGGGCTTGCCGTTAGATTGCGGTTAGTCGACGCTTCAAATGACTTGTCCGAAGCACGCGCGGCACTCGAAAATTCCGCACAGCAACGGAACGAACGCGCGCCCAGACGGGCACGCGGCAGGACAACAAGCGCGAGACTAGCGACCGCTGCGTCGACGCAGCGCGAACAAGGCCGGCAGCATCAGCGCCAGGGTGCCGGGCTCGGGCACATACTGTTGACCTTCGATAGTGTCATTGGCGCAGCTCATGGCCCAATGCAGGGCGATGTCCGGTGAGTGCGCGAGTTCAGTATTGCCGACATCGAAGATGAAAGTCAGATGGCCGCTGCCCGGCGTGCTATCGACCGACCAAGTGCCATGGCCGATGGCCTGCACGGTGTTCGATGCACGGTCGACGCCGACTTCCTGACCGTCACGGAAAATCGCGCCGGACAGAAAGTCATTGCTGAGTAAGGCATTGGCGTCATTGCTGGCGCCGGTCAGCGCATAGAAGGTGCCGGTGCCGCCGGCATCGGTCCAACGATCGCCGTCGATGGAAAAACCATAGGTCCAATGGGTGCCGGTGACATTGTTGTCATCGAGGTGATGAGCGTCGCTGCCGAAAGGCGTCCACTCACTGGCGAGAAACAGATCCCCATAGCCAATCCCCATCGAGCGACCATTCAAGGTGCTGGCCACGCGCTGGGTGTACTCCGGAAACAGGAACTCGTCGGCATGACCGGCCAGGTTGGTGAAGATGTTTACGGTGAGCTGGGTGCCGCTGCGCGAAATGCTGGCGCCGTTCACGTCGAATTCCGCGCCGCCGACGATGTCGCCGTAGCCATGGTCATTGCCACCGTAGTAGGTGTCATTGATGGGATAGGCCGCCGCGCCACTTGCATAGGCAAGCACGCTCGTGAGGGTTGCGATGCGCAGGCCCTGTGCCAGGCTGGGCATATTCGTCTCCTTGCTGTTCGATTGCATGGTGGCCAGTCGATAGACATCGCCGGCCGTGTTGCAGTCGAATTTGCAGGAAGCGGGCCAAATCGCCGAATAACCCATCACGCCACTCTTTGCGGACTTGGGTCGCAAAAATTCACAGGGAAAATGTGAACTGACGCAGAGGGGTGTCGCTGGTCGGCGACGAATCGCGAAAGCAGCAACGCGGAAACTTAAGTCAAAGCCCGGACGCGAATCGCGTCGCGCCCGGGCCGGCATTTAGTCCTTCAGATAACCGAGCTGCGCGAGCATTTCCTCACGGCTCATCTTGAGCTGCGGCGCGAGCATCACTTCCAGGCCGAGCTTGTCGCGTGCTTCATCGCAGGTGAAGCCGTCGTCGTGAGTGACGGTCGCTTCGAACATCGCGCCGGACGGCGTACGCACATAGATGGAATCGAAGTAGCCACGGTTCTTCACGTCCGACACATCGGTGTAGCCCATGCCTTCGAGATGCAGCTTGAGCTCGTTCTGTTGCGCATGGCTAGCGACCTGAAAGGCCATATGATGAACCGTGCCTTCGCCGACGATCCAGGTGCCGGCCTGGCGTGCCGGTTCCACTTCGAAGTCGATGATGGTGCCGGTGCCGCCGCTGCCGAGCTGATAGCGAACGAGGTTACGGTCTTCAGTGACGCGCTGGCCGCCCCAACCGAGCTGCATGAATTCCTCCATCGGTTCGGCGTCGCGCATCGACACGCCGATGGAATGGGTGCCACGAATCATGAGTTCGGCCGGCACCGGGCCCTTGCTGTGAGGTTTGCGTGCATCGTCGGCGACGCCGACCAGCGAATATTCAACGCCGCAGGGATGCTGGAAATCGAGGTAGCGTTCACCGAAGCGTTCGTTGTCGGTGACCTTGAAACCATGCTGGGTCAGACGTTCACGCCAGAAATCGAGCGCGGCCGGCGGAATAGACAGACTCACGTAACTGATCTGGCCGCTGCCGCGACGCCCCTTCACGCCGGTGTGGCCGACCGGGAAAGTCGTCACCAACGAACTCTCGTCACCGGCGTCGTTGCCGTAGTAGAGATGATAGATAGGCGCCACGCCATCGTAGAAAGCGGTCTTCTTGACGCTCTTGAAACCAAGTACCTTGGTATGGAAGTCATAATCTTCCTGCGCACCGCCGGTCGCGATGGTGATGTGATGGTGGCGGGTGATGAAGCTGCCGGGTGTGGCTGACATGGACGCTCTCCCCTCGGTTGAGTGAATTCGTAAGACGCACAAGCATCGCCGCACGCATAACGCGGAGTGGAGCGTTACCGGTAGGCGTGACATTGAGGAAGGAAGCTAGCACGCGCTTCCCGCGAGCGGCAAGGCGCAGCCGGCGCGCTGGGCGCGCATCGCGGCCACACCTATCATGAGCCATCCTCGCGCGGAGCCGCCCATGCATCCTTGCGACTTCAAGATGCTGCCTTGGAATCTGATGTTCGGCGCCGGCACGCTCGCCCGCCTGGCGGCGCGCTTGGACGAACTCGGCCTGAAAACGCCCTGACGCAGGCCACCGTCAACGCCCATGACCGCCGCACCCATCCGATCCCAAGGAGCAACGACGATGATCGATCTCTACACCTGGTCCACCCCCAACGGTCGCAAAATTTCCATCCTGCTCGAAGAACTGGGCTGGCCCTATACGGTACACACCGTCGACATCACCAAGAACGCGCAGTTTGCCCCCGACTTCCTCGCTATCAGTCCGAACAATAAGATTCCCGCCATCGTCGATCAGGAGAGCGGTATTACCCTGATGGAATCGGGCGCCTGCCTCATCTATCTCGCCGAGCGTGCCGACCGCTTTCTACCCCGTGCGCCCAGTGCGCGCATGGCAACGCTCGAATGGTTGATGTGGCAAATGGGCGGCTTCGGACCGATGCTCGGCCAGGCCCATCATTTCGTGCATTTCAATCCGGACAAATCCGCCTACGCCCGCGAACGCTATGCCGCCGAAGCGCAACGCTTGTATGGCGTACTGGATCGCCGATTGGCCGAGCACGCCTATGTGGCGGGCGGTGACTACAATATCGCTGACATCGCGATCTGGCCGTGGGTCGCGCGTTATCAATGGCAGGCGGTGTCGCTGCACGATTTTCCCAACGTGCTGCGCTGGTACCGCGAGATCGCCCGGCGCCCGGCGGTGATACGTGGTTACTCCGTGCCCACCGCCGGCAGCATTCCCTTGCCATAGATGAGACCATCGCCCAGCGCGTTAATCTGAGCGCGGCCGATGCCAGGCAGCTTGAATTCAAGGCGCGCCGCGCCGCTGGTCTGATACTGTTGCGTTCGGTGGCTGCCACCAGTGAGTCGGAGTTGCTGAGCCTGTGGCGCGCCTTGATCTTTCTGAATAATCCGGGGATGGGGAATTCATGAGCGCTCGCTTTCTTGACAATGCCTGGTATGCCGCAGCCTGGAGCGATGAAGTCGGACCGACACTTTTCGCCAGGACCATCATCGGCAAGTCCGTGTTGTTCTATCGCGATAGCGCGGGCGAGGCCTTGGCCTTCGACAATGCCTGCCCGCACCGCTCCGCGCCCTTGTCCATGGGCCGCTTGCACGGCGATGTCGTCGAATGTCCTTACCATGGATTGAAATTCGATCGCAGTGGCATGTGCATTCACAACCCGCACGGCAAGATTCCGTCGCGCGCCCGCAGCCATCGTTACCCTTTGGTCGATCGTCACGCCCTGTTGTGGATTTGGATGGGCGACGAACAGTATGCCGATGCGTCGAAGATTCCTGATTTTTCCTGCCATACCGATGAGCGCTTTCCGACCACCAAGGGCATCATCGAGATGCATGGTTATTACGAACTCATCACCGACAACCTCATGGACCTGACCCACGTCGAGTTCGTACACGAGGGGATCCTGGGTTCGGAGGCGATCAAACGCGGCGAACACCACGTCCATCAGGCCGGCACCACCATCTGGTCCAACCGCTGGTGTCCCGACGGTCTCGCACCGCCGGCGTGGGACGCGTTGTTCGGCCATTACGGCAAACCGGTAGACCATTGGCTCTACATGCGCTGGGATGCGCCGGCCCATATGCTGCTCGACGTCGGCATCACGCCGGCCGGGCGGCCGCGCGAAGAAGGCATCTTTATTTATGGCACGGACATCCTGACGCCCAAGGACGCCCACAGCACTTATTATTTCTGGGGTGTCTCGCCTTCTAACGGCCACCAGAGCGGCGTGCTCGAGGCCTGGGACGGCGCCATCGCGGCGGCTTTCGCCGGTCAAGACAAACCGATCATCGAAGCGCAACAAGCCTTGATTCGGCAGCGCGGTGGCAATGACATCGAGGATGTCGAGTCGGTCTTTCTACCCTCCGATGCCGGCCCGGTGC
>JAYWAC010000112.1:0-5862 GCA_043782755.1 Pseudomonadota bacterium
CATCGACGTGTTCAAAGGCGGCACTGAAGTCGTCGCGCAGCAGACGACGAATCTGTTGGGCCTTGCGGTAATAGGCGTCGTAGTAGCCGGACGATAGGACATAGGTGCCGATCAGAATGCGTCGTTTCACTTCGGCGCCGAAACCTTCACCCCGCGAGCGGCAGTAGAGATCGTTCAGATCGACCGGATCCGCGCAGCGATAACCGAAGCGTGCACCGTCGTAGCGCGACAGGTTGGAGGAACATTCCGCCGGCGCGATGACGTAGTAGGCCGGGATCGCGAGCGACACATGGGGCAAGGAAATTTCACGTACGGTCGCGCCGCGCGCTTCGAGCTGCTTGACCGCCCGTTCGACACAGGCGCGGATGCCGACATCGAGTTTGTCGTCGAAATATTCGCGCGGCAGGCCGATGCGCAATCCTGCTAGCGGTTCATTGAGCAGACGGGTGAAGTCTTCGTCGGGGCGTTCGATGGAGGTCGAGTCACGCGGGTCGAAGCCCGCCAGCACGTTCAGCATCAGCGCCAGATCTTCCGCGCTGTGGCCCATCGGGCCGCCCTGATCGAGACTGGAGGCAAAGGCGATCATGCCGTAGCGCGACACGCGCCCATAAGTCGGTTTGATGCCACTGATGCCGCAAAACGCGGCCGGTTGGCGTATCGAGCCGCCGGTGTCGGTGCCGGTTGCGATCGGCGCGAGCCCGGCGGCGACCGCCGCTGCGGAGCCGCCGGACGAACCACCTGGCACGCGGCCTAAGTCCCAGGGGTTGGCGACCGCGCCGTAATAGCTGCTCTCGTTTGAAGAGCCCATCGCGAATTCGTCCATATTGGTTTTGCCGAGCATGACCATGCCGGCCGCGCGCAGTTTCTCCACGACGGTTGCATCGTAGGGCGCGATGAAATTGTCGAGCATGCGCGAAGCGCAGCTGGTGCGCACACCGCGCGTGCAGAAGATGTCCTTGTTGGCGTAGGGGATGCCGGTCAGGCGACCGGCCTTGCCGGCGGCCCGACAGGCGTCGGCGGCGGCGGCCTCGGTCAGGGCCTGCTCGCCGCAGACCGTGATGAAGCTGTTCAGTTGCGGATCGAGGGCGGCGATCCGCGCAAGGTAATGGCGGGTCAGCTCGACGCTCGAATACTCGCCGCGCGCCAGGCCATCGGCCAGCCGCGCGACACTGCGGGAGGGGACGTCGCTCATGGCCTACTCAATCACCTTGGGCACTAGATAGAGGCCCCGTTCGACCTCCGGTGCGATGCTCTGAAACAATTCCCGTTGGTCGGACTCCGTCACCACATCCGGTCGCAGTCGCGCGGTCAGATCCAGGGGGTGGGCGAGAGGCTCGACGGCGCTGGTGTGGATTTCGTCCATGCGCGCGACAAAGGCGAGGATGCCGGACAACTGCTCGGCATAGCCGGGAATGTCGTCAGGCTCGATAGCCAGGCGCGCGAGTCTCGCCATTGCGCTGACTTCGTCTTTACTGATCGTCATGCAGGAGTCTCAATTATTTATTTGATTAGAAAGAACTTTGATCGTGTGGGTCGCTTGCCACTGTCAAGTCGCACTGTTACATTAACCGACCATTTTATACTGCGATTGGTGGGGGCCGGACTGCCTGGCACCGCTCGACGTCGACGCTCAGCTCGCTCGACCTGCGACTGCCCCATCCACCACTCAGCACCGCATTCACGCGCAATCCCGCCGGTCGCCGCGACCCGGATGCCCTTTGAATTTGAAGAGGCTCGAATTTAATGCTTCGCATGCTGCGAGGAATGTTTTCCAACGATCTATCGATCGATCTGGGCACCGCTAATACGCTGATCTACGTTCGTGGCAAGGGTATCGTCCTGAACGAGCCCTCGGTGGTCGCTATCCGTCGCGGTCGCGACCCCAACAGCACCAAGTCGATTGCTGCGGTCGGCCTTGAGGCCAAGCGCATGCTGGGCCGCACCCCGGGTCATATCGAGGCCATCCGTCCCCTGAAGGACGGCGTCATCGCCGATTTCACCATTACCGAAAAAATGTTGCAGCACTTCATTCGCAAGGTGCATGGCAACCAATTGTTCAAACCGAGTCCGCGCGTACTGGTCTGCGTACCCTGCGGTTCGACCCAGGTCGAACGCCGTGCGATCAAGGAATCGGCCCAGGGCGCGGGCGCTCGTGAAGTCTATCTGATCGAAGAACCGATGTCGGCCGCGATTGGTGCCGGCATGCCGGTCAGTGACGCCAGCGGTTCGATGGTGTTGGACATCGGCGGTGGCACCACGGAAGTGGCGATCATTTCTTTGAACGGTATCGTCTATTCCGCCTCGGTGCGTATTGGTGGCGATCGTTTCGACGACGCCATCATCAACTACGTGCGCCGCAACTACGGCAGCCTGATCGGTGACGCCACGGCTGAGCGCATCAAGTTCGAGATCGGCTGTGCCTATCCAGGCAATGAAGTGCGCGAAATCGAAATCAAAGGGCGTAACCTCGCCGAAGGTCTGCCGCGCAGTTTCACGCTGAACAGCAATGAAATCCTCGAAGCGCTGCAGGAGCCCTTGGCCGGTATCGTCGAGGCGGTCAAGACCGCGCTGGAAAAGACCCCGCCGGAACTCGGTTCCGATGTCGCCGAGCGCGGCATGGTGTTGACCGGTGGCGGTGCACTGCTGAAGGATCTTGATCGGCTGCTGATGGAAGAGACCGGGCTGCCGGTGATCATCGCCGAAGATCCCTTGACCTGCGTGGCGCGCGGTGGTGGCCGCGTACTGGAGATGATCGAAGAACATGGGCCCGAGGTGCTGGCTCTGGAGTAGACTGAACTGGACGACTGACGGGGGACACGACGATCAAACCTCTGTTCATCAATACGCCTTCGCCGACAGCGCGTTTCGCCGCGTGCGCCATCTTGTCGTTTCTGGCCATCTCGATCGATCACGCCAACACCCATTTGTCTTCGCTGCGTTCGGTGTTGTCGGTGGTGGTTTATCCGCTGCAATACATCGTCAACGCACCGGTGCAGGCCGCCGCCGATGTGATGGATGATCTGCGCGCGCGCAAAACGCTGGTCGAGGAAAACGAACGCCTGCACGCCGAGAACCAGTTGCTGAGCGTCAAGTCGCAGCGCTATTCCGCGCTTGAGAGCGAGAACCAGCGCTTGCGCAAGCTGCTCGACTCTTCGTCCGCTTTTGAAACGCAGGTGGTGGTGGCGGATGTGCTGGCCATCGAGACCACGCCATCGGCGCGCCAAATCGTGCTCGACAAGGGCTCCAATCAGGGCGTGTTCGTTGGCCAGCCGATGCTCGATGCCTATGGTGTCATCGGCCAGGTTTCCAATGTCAGCCTATTTTCCAGTACCGGTCTTTTGATCACCGATCCGCGCCACGCACTGCCGGTACTGCTCAATCGCACCGGCTTGCGTGCGATCGCGGTGGGTGGCGATCTGCCGGACGAACTTAATCTTTCTTTCATCTCGATCAACGCCGACGTCAAGGAAGGCGACCTGGTGGTGACCTCCGGACTCGGTGGGCGCTTCCCGGCTGGCTATCCGGTGGGACGCGTCAAGGCGGTCAGTGTTAAACCGGGGGACGCCTTTTCCACCATCGTCGTCGAGCCGACCGCCAAGGTCGGGCACTCGCGCGAAGTGATGCTGGTTGGTCCGCAGGCGCACGACATCGGAGAAGAGCGTATCTCCGCGTCCGAATAGCGCAGACTCCGCCGCGCATGGACAAACCGCATCGCATCTGGGTCATCGCGCTGAGTTTTCTCGCGGCTTTCATGCTGACCGCCATGCCGCTGCCCGATTGGGCCTTGCCATGGCGACCGGCCTGGATCGCGATGGTGTTGGTGTATTGGTGCATGGCCTTGCCGGAACGCGTGGGTGTCATCACCGGCTGGGTCATCGGTCTCATACTTGACGTCATGCACGGCTCCATCCTCGGCCAGCATGCTTTCGGTCTCGCCTTCGTCGCCTACGTGGTCTTGCAATATCACCAGCGTTTGCGTGTGTTCCGTCTATTGCAACAGGCTTTGGTGATCGGCTCTATCGTGTTTGTCTATCTGCTCAGCATGCTGTGGATCTACAACTTGCTGGGTTCGGTCAATTACAGCTTCAGTTACCTGTTTGGCGCGCTCACCACCGGCGTGCTGTGGCCCTGGGTGTATATCGTGCTGCGCGATGTGCGACGCCGCGCGCGCGTTGCCTGATGATTTCCTCGGTCGGTCGCGAGTCGTGCTGATGATGCGCGATTTGTTGCGCGTAGCGGCGGCGTTGAAGGCTTGCCCATGAAGCGCATGCCGCCGCTCAAGGACGTCAGCCGCGAACGTCGGTTGTTCCTCAACCGTGTGGTATTCGCGGGCTTCGCCATGGCCGTGCTGGTCGGCGCGGTGCTGGCGCGCTTGTTCTTTCTGCAGGTCGTCAGTCACGACCATTTCACCACGCTGTCCCACGACAATCGCCTCAAGATCCTGCCGTTACCACCGCCGCGCGGCCTCATCTACAGCCGCGATGGCACTTTGCTGGCTGAGAACCGACCGTCGTTCTCCCTGACCGTGGTGCCGGAAAACGTCACTGACCTGGACAGCGCGCTGCATGAATTGAGTGGCATGCTGAACCTCTCGGACGACGATCTCGAGCAGTTCAAGAAGCAGCTCAAGTTTGCGCGCCGTTTCGAAGGCGTGACCTTGAAGGGCGATTTGACGCAGGAGGAACTCGCGACCTTTTCGGTCAATCGTTTTCGTTTTCCGGGCTTTGGCATCGAAGCGGGACTGGCGCGCCATTATCCCCTGGGGGATGCCTTTGCCCATGTGCTTGGCTACGTCGGCCGCATCAGCGAAGCCGATCTCGCGTCCATCGAACAATCCAACTACGCCGCTACCACTCACATCGGCAAGATGGGCGTGGAGAAATCCCGCGAGCAGGTCTTGCACGGGCGGGTCGGGTATCAGAAAGTCGAGGTCAACGCCCAGGGACGCATACTGCGCGTGGTGGAGCGCACGCCGCCGATCCCTGGCAGTAACATCTACCTCACGCTTGATGCCGGTCTGCAGGCCGAAGCGATTGCGGCGCTGGACAATTATCGCGGCGCGATCGTGGTACTCGATCCCAACAGCGGCGCGATCCTGGCCTTTGTCAGCAAGCCGGCCTATGACCCCAATGCCTTCGTCAACGGTATTAGTCGTTCGCTCTATCAGTCACTGAGTACATCGCCCAACCGCCCTTTGTTCAATCGCGCGCTGCAGGGTCAGTATCCGCCCGGCTCGACGGTCAAGCCGCTGGTGGCGCTGGCCGGTCTGCAATACGGCGTGCGTACGCCGGACAAGATCACTTGGTGTCCCGGCTGGTACACGTTGCCTAACGACCCTCATCAATATCGCGACTGGCTACACACTGGTCACGGTAACGTCAATCTGAAGTTGTCCATCGCCCATTCCTGCGACGTCTACTACTACACGCTGGCCCATGATCTCGGCATACGGCGTCTGCACGAGATGTTGTCCAATTTCGGTCTCGGCACCATCACCGGCATCGATATTCCCGGCGAGGCTGCCGGTCTCCTGCCTTCGCCGGAATGGAAGAAACGCGCGCGCAAGCAGCCCTGGTATCCGGGCGAGACTTTGATCGCCGGTATCGGCCAGGGCTATATGCTCGCAACGCCCTTGCAACTGGCCTATGCGGTAGCCATTGTCGCGACGCGCGGCGAGGTCATGATTCCGCATTTCCTCGGCCAGATTGAAGACCCGGTGACCCATGACACCCAGAGTCCCGATGTCTACCGGCGACCTCATGTGGAGCTTGCCAGTACCCGCTACTGGGATGCTGCCATCGAGGGTATGGACGAAGTGGTGAACGGTGAGACCGGTACCGCGCACAAGAGCGGCATCGGCTC
>JAYWAC010000113.1:0-5846 GCA_043782755.1 Pseudomonadota bacterium
AGGTCCTCCGAGGTTGAGTAGTAAATCTCAGCTCGCGAACACACAAGCTGCGTTCCGCCGGACGACTAAAGGTCATTTGTAGACCCAGAGAGAAAGCAAACCTGGGGAAGATCAAAATTGCGCGAGGGGCATATACGTGTCCGATAGCGATCGAGACTTACCCCCACCGGGATGGGTGTCATGGGAACGGTCGGACCTGGGACGAACGCGAGGGCGAATCTGCTTGATTTCCAGCAGCCACTTTCCGTACCTGTTCCGTACGAACGTCACTGAGGCTTGGAAAGAACTGCTAAATACTTGATTTGATGGTCGGGGTGACAGGATTCGAACTTGCGACCCCTGCCTCCCGAAGGCAGTGCTCTACCAGGCTGAGCTACACCCCGACTGAGAAGTGAACTGACGTGGTCCCTGTGGGTTCACGTCGTGCGCGATGACTGAGTTTACTGTTAGAAAGTGCGGTAGACCGCAAATTCGACCAGGATCTCCAGCGCGTTGCGATAAGGAGACTTCGGGATCTCCGTCAACGCTGCCAGTGCTTTTTCGGCTTCGGCTTGAGCGCGGCCGAAAGTGTAAGTGATGGCTCCCGTGGATTCAATTGCGGCTTGAATTTCATTGATGCGATCGAGTCCGCCAAGCTCGATGGCCGACCGCACCATGGCCGCCTGCTCGGGCGTGCCGTGCCACATCGCATACAGCAGGGGCAAGGTAGGTTTGCCTTCGGCGAGGTCGTCGCCGATGTTCTTGCCGAGTTCATCGGGAGAGGAACTGTAATCGAGCGCGTCGTCGACCAGTTGAAAGGCCGTGCCGATGTGACGGCCGTAGGCGCCCATCGCATTTTCAAAAGCGCCATTGCGTCCTGCCACCACTGCACCAAGCATCGCGGCCGCCTCGAACAGCTTGGCGGTCTTGTTATGTATGGTGGTCAGATAGCGCTCCTCGGTGGTTTCCGGGTCGCGGCAGCTGACCAGTTGCATGACTTCGCCTTCGGCGATGGTGTTGGTGGCGTCAGCCAGGATTTCGAGCACGCGTATGTTCTCAAGATCGACCATCATCTGAAACGCGCGCGAGTACAGAAAATCGCCAACCAGCACGGTCGCTTCATTGCCCCACACGAGATTCGCCGTCTCGCGACCACGACGCAGCTTGGAGGCATCGACCACATCGTCATGCAACAGGGTCGCGGTGTGGATCAGTTCCACGATTACCGCGACATCGATATGACGGGTGCCTTCGTAACCAGCGGCTTTGGCGCTCAGCAGCGCGAGCAGCGGACGCAGGCGCTTACCGCCACCCGCGATGATGTAATGACTGAGTTGATTGATGAGGACAACGTCCGAATAGAGTCGGGCACGGATCAGGCGATCCACCGCCTGGGAGTCCTCCTGGACCAGCCTGCGCAGCTCTTCGATATCGGGGGCGCTTTTTGCTTCGTGCACGGCTGTCTCTAATGGCACCGGAAGTCGGGCAGGCGGGATCTTGCCAAGAGCCGGGGCAAATTGCCATTTCCTTAGCGGCGTTCCATGGATAGCGTCGCAGCTTGGGGGTAAGGATCTCGCCCTGCGGCGCTTTGAAGTAAGCGAGACCACCGACAGAGGACGCCTTGTTTCTACCGACTCAATTGCTTAGAATCGCGCGCTCGTTTGCACCCCGGTGCCAGATTTTGGATGAATTCACCATGCACGCAGTGATTAAGACAGGCGGTAAGCAATACCGCGTCAGCGCCGGCGACAAACTCAACGTCGAGACCCTGCCGGTCGAGGCTGGGGGCAATATCGCATTTGATCAGGTCTTGATGTTGTCCGATGGCGACAATATCGAAATTGGCGCTCCGTTTCTGGCCGGCGTTACGGTCACCGCCAAGGTCGTCGAGCATGGTCGGGGCGAGAAGATCCGTATCGTCAAGTTCAAGCGTCGTAAGCACTATAAACGTCAGGCGGGACATCGACAGAATTACACGCGGGTGGAAATCACCGGCGTAGCGCGAGGCTAACAAGCAATGGCTCACAAAAAGGCAGGCGGCAGTACCCGTAACGGTCGCGATTCAGAATCAAAGCGGCTCGGTGTAAAGATCTTTGGTGGCCAGGCTGTGCGGGCGGGTAACATCATCGTGCGCCAGCGCGGCACGCACTTCCATGCTGGCACCAATGTCGGCGTCGGTCGTGACCATACGCTGTTCGCTCTCACCGACGGTGCTGTTCGTTTTGACCGCAAGGGCCCGCATGAGCGCCGCTTCGTGAGTATCGTAGCTGCAGAGTAAAAATCGCAGCCCCGTGCGTGGCTCAAGGAACCCCGTCGATGACGGGGTTTTTTGTTTAGGGCCGAGCAATATCAGCGATCCGCGCCCATGAAATTCGTCGACGAAGCCTTGATTACTGTCCACGCCGGCAACGGCGGCGACGGCTGCTTGAGTTTTCGTCGCGAAAAATTCGTACCGCGCGGTGGTCCGGACGGCGGCGACGGCGGCGACGGCGGCAGTGTCTTCCTGGAAGTCGATTCGGGTCTCAACACCCTGGTCGATTTTCGCTTCAAACGCTTGTTTCGCGCCGCGCATGGTCAGGCTGGTCAGGGTACCGACCGTATCGGTAAGAGCGCTGACGATCTGGTCATTCGCGTACCGGAAGGCACCTTGGTCTATGACGCCGATACCGAGGAGCTGATTGGCGATCTGATCGGCCATGGCACCCGTTTGATGGTCGCGCGTGGTGGCTTCCATGGCCTCGGCAACGCGCGCTTCAAGAGCAGCGTCAATCGCGCCCCTCGTCGTACCACCCCAGGCACCCTCGGCGAAGAGCGCAACCTGCGACTCGAACTCAAGCTGCTAGCGGACGTCGGCCTGCTGGGCTTACCGAATGCTGGCAAGTCGACACTGATTCGCGCTGTGTCGGCCGCCCGTCCCAAGGTCGCCGATTACCCATTCACGACCTTGATTCCGAACCTTGGTGTGGTGCGGCTCGGCCTTGAACAGAGTTTCGTCATCGCCGACATCCCGGGCATCATCGAAGGTGCAGCCGAAGGCGCGGGCCTTGGTTTGCGTTTTCTTAAACACCTCGAACGCACCCGCCTGCTGCTGCATCTGCTCGATATCTCCGGCTTCGATCCGGAGCGCGACCCCATCGTCGATTTCGAAACCATCTCCGCTGAGCTCGAAGCCTTTGACGAGGAACTCGCGACGCGCCCGCGCTGGGTGGTCTTGAACAAAATGGATGTGGTCGACGATTCCATCGCCGATGAATGCGAAGCGCGTTTGCGTGAACACGGCTGGGACGGCCCAGTGCATCGCATATCTGCGGTAACCGGCCTCGGTTGTGATGAATTGATGTGGGCCATTTTCCATTGGCTCACCGAGCGAGACGATGAGGCTGAGGATTTCGGTGACGAAGATGACGAGGACGACGAGCATGACGCAGGCGCCGATAACTGACGCGCAAGCTTTGCGCGACAGCGTTGCGCAGGCGCGACGCTGGGTGGTGAAAATCGGCAGCGCGCTGGCCACGAATCAGGGCGTGGGCCTCAATCTACCGGCCATCGAAGGCTGGGCGGAACAGATGGTCGAGTTGCAGAACGCCGGTCGTCAGATCGTGGTTGTGACTTCGGGCGCGGTGGCGGAGGGCGCTGCGCGCTTAGGCTGGAAGCAGCGCCCCAGTGCCCTGCCGCAATTGCAGGCGGCGGCCGCCATCGGTCAGATGGGATTGGTGCGCGGTTGGGATCAGGCCTACGAAAAATTCGGTAAACGCGCCGCCCAGGTGTTGCTTACCCATGACGATCTTTCCGACCGCCAGCGTTATCTCAATTCGCGCAGCACGCTGTGGACGTTGCTCGATCTGGGCGTCTTTCCGGTCATCAACGAGAATGACACGGTCGCGACCGAGGAGATCAGCCTCGGTGACAACGACACGCTGGCCGGTCTGGTCAGCAATCTGATTGAGGCCGACGTGCTGGTCATCCTGACCGATCAGGAAGGCATCATGACTGCCGATCCGCGCACCGACCCGACCGCACGCCTCATCGAACATGCGCCGGTCAATTCAGCCGAGCTTGAAGCGGTGGCGGGCGGCGGTGGGGCCTGGGGACGCGGCGGCATGCGCACCAAATTGCGTGCAGGGCGCCTGGCGGCCCGTTCCGCGACCACCACTATCATCGCCTCGGGTCATACGCCCGACGTGCTGCGTAACATTGCCGCTGGCCGCCAGGTCGGCACGTTGCTCTATTCGAATAACGAAAAGATCAGTGCGCGTAAGCAATGGCTGGGCGGCACGATACGCGTGCGCGGCAGTCTGCGTCTGGATCAGGGCGCCTGCCGGGCGCTGCTTGAACAGGGCAAGAGTTTACTGGCGGTCGGCGTGATCTCGGTCACCGGCGAGTTCTCGCGAGGTGAACTGGTGCTGTTGGAAGATCAGGGCGGTGTCGAAGTGGGTCGCGGCTTGGTCAACTACTCGTCCGATGAATGCCATCAGATCGCCGGGCTGAGTTCCGATCAAATCGAAACCGCTCTTGGCTTTTGCCGCGAACCGGAATTGATCCACCGCGATAATCTGCTGGTCGACAGCCGCGCCTGAATAAAAAAGCCGGCACTAGGCCGGCTTTTTCAGGCAGTGGCGAGACTCTTGTCAGGCCATGGCCTTGATACGCGCATTCAGTCGTGCCTTGTGGCGGGCCGCTTTATGCTTGTGGATGATATCGCCCCCGGCCATACGGTCGATGGTCGGTACCGCCTTGCCATAGGCTGCCGTAGCGGCGGTCTTGTCACCGGACTCGATAGCCTTGATGACTTGTTTGATACGGGTACGCAGAAGAGAGCGGCGGCTAGCGTTGTGCTGGCGGCGCTTCTCGGACTGACGTGCGCGCTTGCGCGCTTGAGCGGAATTTGCCAAGGACCTAATCTCCGTGCGGCTGGGCTTGAGAGCGCGGCACTATGCTGTTTCAAAACGGGATTGTCAATCCTGTGAGCTGGTCCGAGTACAGCATCGCATGCGTATAATCCAGCCCTCATGGCCGCAGGGTCGACACCGCGGGAACGCACTCTGAGCTCGAATCTGTTGCGGTCGACCGCCGTCGTCGGTCAGATGACGTTGGTCTCGCGAATTCTGGGTTTCGTCCGCGATGTAATCGTCGCGAGTGCCTTCGGCGACCGCATGGCCGCTGACGCCTTTTTCGTCGCCTTCAAAATCCCCAATCTGTTCCGACGCCTATTCGCCGAAGGCGCATTCTCCCAGGCATTCGTGCCAGTACTGAGCGAAAGCCGCGAGAAAGAAGGCGAGGAAGCGGTGCGCAAGCTGGTGAACGCCGCTACCGGTACTCTCGCCGTCGTGGTGTTGGCGGTAGTGACACTGGGCGTGGTGGCGGCGCCGGTGTTTGTGCTGTTGTTCGCACCGGGATTCGTGCACGAGACCGACAAACTGGAACTGTCGGCTAGCCTTTTGCGGATCACCTTCCCTTATCTATTGTTCATTTCCTTGAGCGGCTTGGCCGGTTCGGTATCGAACATCTACGGACGTTTCGGCATTCCGGCTCTAAGCCCGGTCATGCTCAACATCACCATGATCATCGGTGCCGTGTGGCTGGCGCCCTATATGGCCGAGCCGATCATGGGCCTTGCCGTCGGTGTGATTGCGGGAGGTATCACCCAGCTCGCCATGCAGTATGCCGGACTGTGGCGGCTGGGTTTCCGTCCACGACCAACGGTCGCGTTCTCCGATCCGGGCGTGCGCAAGATTCTGCGCCTCATGGGGCCGGCCATATTTGGCGTCTCGGTTGCACAGATCAACATGATGCTCGACACCATACTGGCGTCTTTTCTGCAGACTGGCAGCATCTCGTGGCTTTACTACGCCGACCGTCTATGTGAA
>JAYWAC010000114.1:0-5815 GCA_043782755.1 Pseudomonadota bacterium
CGAAGGACTTCCAGATTTCACCACGACGGTCATAGGAGATCGCCTGCGGGTACTCAAGGTTACGCGCATCGAGATAGATGCGGCGCTTAGACAGCGGCGCGCGCGGGAAGCCGGTCGGCTCCCCTTCGAGCACGATGACTTCCGGAATGAGCGACTTGCCGACGTTGTAGTAAGTGGTGCCCTTCGGGCCGCCAACCGTCGGATGAGTCCAGTTGTCCAGGTTCGGACGCCACTGGTAGTGCATCGCGCCGAGGAACGGACCACGGTGGACGATCTTCCAGTTGCCCCAGGTCAGCATCGGGTCGCCGGCGGCCCAGGCATCGGAGAGGAACAGGTTGATACCGGCGACGAGCGGCTCGAAACGCTGGTTGGTCGGGAAGCGACGCACGCGCTTGAAGGCCGGCAGGTAACCGTACAGTTCCGGGAACTTGGCCTGGTCGTAGTACCACTCGTTCATGAACGCGGTACCCTTGATATCGTTCGGCGCGGTGAACCACACCGACTGGTAGCGAATCATTTCTTCGTGGCCGGCCAGGGCATTGGCGCCACCGGCCGAGGCCGGGTTCACCAGACCGTTAGTCTGTTGCTGGGCCCACACAAAGTGGTATTCGTACTGCACGTCGCCTTCAGAATCGAGGGCGTAGGTCGGGATGGCGAAGATATCCTGGTCATGACGGCCCCAGGACAGGGTCACGTTGGCGATACATTCCTGACCGGTCTGCGCGTCCGGGAAGGGATGGCCGCCGATCCACGGCTTGCCGTCTTTGGTGTAGACGTTGCCGTCGGAGCCGAACTGCGCTTGTCCCCAGTTCTTGAGGGTCGCATCCAGGTAGTAGGGCGGAAACTGCGCTTCGGTCGTCGTTTGCGTCCCGAAGATGGTGAAAGTACGGCCGTCTTGGCTCACTTCCTGGAACAGCATCGGGTCGATGAGATCCTGGACCAGTTCGACGTTGTCCTTGCTGATGGTGTCGCCAACCTTGATCTTGCCCTTGGTGTAGGCCTCGATGTTGGTCAGTTCTTCCGGATAGGCCTTGAAGCTGTCGCCGGAGTGGGCCATCAAAGGCCACAGCGCGCTGAGGATACCGGCGCTGCCAGCACCTTTGGCCGTCTTTTCCATGAAGTGGCGACGGCTGTAGTCGAAATCATATTTCTTGATATGCATTGTTTCTCCTGCCTTTCCGAAGGGAATCGGTAGTACTAGTCAGAACCCGGAACCTCGTCCCGTTGCTGATTGAGCACCTCTTCAACGATGCGATAACGTATCGCTAGGCGCGTAAGTTATCGCAGCGGACGATATCGTCCAAGACCTTTGAAAGGAATGGACTACGGTCCTATCGCCGGGTAAGTGTCGGGATTCTCGGGGACGGTTCAAACTATTTTTGCGTGCGCTGGCGGTGCTTCGTGATAGCCCGAGTCGCGGGTCAGCGACCCGACTAACAAGCCGCACCGGTAGAAGTGGGCTAGACCTTGTAGATAGTCGGGCACGGGGCGTCATCTTGTCGGCATAAAAAAGCGCGGGGTGGTTGCCCACCCCGCGCTTGGCGCGTCGCAGTCGCGCCGATCTGGACTTAAGTGCCCAGACGACGCATAGCCGCTTGCGTGATGTAGTCGGCGATGAACTTGTTGGGGTCCATCTGATCGTAGCCCGACTTCCAACCGCCCTGACAGGTCTCAGACTGGCAGAAACGGGTAATACGCTTCGACTGGATGTCGTTGCTCACCACCCAGTTCCAGCTCCACTCCGTGCGGCCGTCAGCAGCCTTGCGGATGTGGTCGCCGTAATCCGGCACGCCCGGCTTGCCCTTGTCCTTACTGGTGTCGTAGTGCGCGAAGCCCGGCTCGAATGACTTCCAGATCTCACCGCGACGATCATAGGAGATTGCCTGCGGGTACTCGATGTTACGCGCATCGAGATAGATGCGACGCTTGGACAGCGGCGCACGCGGGAAACCGGTAGGCTCGCCTTCGAGCACGATGATTTCCGGAATGAGCGACTTGCCGACGTTGTAGTAGGAAGTGCCCTTCGGTCCACCGACGGTGGGATGCTCGTAGTTCGGCTGATCGGCGCGCCACTGGTAATGCATCGCGCCGAGGAAGGGGCCGCGGTGGATGATCTTCCAGTTGCCCCAGGTCAGCATCGGGTCGCCAGCGGCCCATGCATCGGACAGGAACAGGTTGATACCGGCGACGAGCGGCTCGAAACGCTGGTTGGTCGGGAAGCGACGCACGCGCTTGAAGGCCGGCAGGTAACCGTATAGTTCCGGGAACTTGGCCTGGTCGTAGTACCACTCGTTCATGAACGCGGTACCCTTAATGTCGTTCGGCGAGCTGAACCACACTGACTGGTAGCGGATCTTGTCTTCGTGACCCACCAGGGTCGTCCCGCCGCCGGCCGAGGCCGGATTGACCAGACCCTGGGTCTGTTGCTGGGCCCAGATCAGGTCGTACTTGTATTGCACGTCGCCTTCCGGATCGAGCGCCGAGATTGGCACGGTGAAGATATCCTGGTCATGACGACCCCAGGACAGCGTGACGTTGGCGATGCATTCTTCGCCGGTTTTGGCTTCCGGGAAGGGATGGCCGCCGATCCACGGCTTGCCATCCTTGGTGTAAACGTTGCCGTCCTTGCCGAATGCCGCCTGGCCCCAGTTCTTGAGGGTCGCATCGAGGTAGTAGGGCGGGAACTGCGCTACGGTCTCGGTCTGCGTTGGCAGAATGAAGAAGGTACGGCCGTCCTGACTGACTTCCTGGAACAGCATCGGATCGATGAGATCCTGGACCAGTTCGACGTTGTCCTTGTTGATGGTGTCGCCAATCTTGACCTTGCCCTTGGTGTAGGCCTCGATGCTGGTCAACTCTTCCGGATAGGCCTTGAAGCTATCACCGGAGTGGGCCATCAGGGGCCACAGTGCGCTCAGGATGCCGGCGCTGCCGAAACCCTTGGCGGTCTTTTCCATGAAATGACGGCGGCTATAGTCGTAGTCGTATTTTTTAAGATGCATGATTTCCCCTGCTTTTCCGAATTTTTCGGCAGTTATTGGAAGCTAGGAACATCTGCCGACTCCTGCTATCGCTCCCTGAAACGACGCGTGCACGCGCCGCCAGCCTCGCAAGGTAGCGCAAGCGGGCGGCGCTGTCCGAAGTTTCGTACCGCGAAGGCATGACTTCGAACTTGCCAGTAAGTGCCGCATCGAGCGCTTGTGGTTCAGATCGAGGCGCAAGCGCCTGGCACGACGTCGGCGCCGCAGTCGATTTCCAGTACGATGACCACACTCTTTAGCGAGCGGAGCAGGGCATCATGGTGACGGCGATCGTACTCATCCAGACCCGCCACGGACGCACCAAGGACGTCGCGGAAGCATTGGCGGCTTTCCCCGAAATCTCCGAGGTGTATTCGGTGGGTGGCAGCTATGACGTGGTGGCGCTGGTGCGCGTCAAACAGAATGAAGACATCGCCGACATGGTCACCGAACGCATGGTCGCGGTCGATGGTATTGAACGTACCGAGACCATGATCGCGTTTAAGACCTATTCCCGCCATGACCTTGAGAATGTCTTTTCCTTAGGCCTTGAATGAGGCCCGAACCGGCTTAATCCCACCGAGTCCGTGGTGTTGACTTACTGGCGCGAACACATCGTGACCTGGGGTGAATGCGATCCTTTCGGTCTGGTCTATTACCCGCACATGCTGGCCTGGTTCAACGACACCGAGCACGCCCTGTGGCGCGCGCTAGCCCACCCCATCGAAGACATGATCGCGCGTGACCGCACGACTTTCGTGATGGGCGAAGTGACGTTCCGCTTCACCGGTCCCATAGGCTATGGCGAAGCGGTGTTATGCAGAGTGTGTGTCGAAAACATCGGTCGCAGTTCGTTGCAGTGGGGCACGCAATGTGTCGCGGCCCGCGATGGTGCGCCGGTGTATGAAGGCAGCGCGACGCGCGTCTATGCCCACATCAAGGACGACCATAGCCTGCGCGCGACACCGATCACCGCCGCACTGCGTGCCTTGCTGGAAGGGCCATCGCCCTTGAGTCCGCCGCTGCCCCCCGCGCTGCGAAGGGTGCTCGACTGGTGAGGTGAGGGCGGCCGCTACGCTGTTATAGTCACGCGCGTCGACCACGCGTGAGTCCCGCATTGATGTCTGTCATCGCCATTCCCTACGGCGCCTACTGGTGTACCCCCTTCGCGCGCTGGCAGGGCAGTCTTGCGCATCTGCACAGTTTGCGTTTTGCCGCCGTGGTCGCGCGCGAAGCGCTCGCCGCGCGCGCCATTGCCTTGAGTGAATTCGACTACGGCGTACTCGGCATGACGGTGCCGCAGCGTCAGTGCTTCTATGGCCTGCCGTGGCTGAGCGGTGAGATGGGCGCCACCGCCATCGGTGGCCCAACTATCATGCAGGCCTGCGCCACCAGTGCGCGGGTGCTGGTCCAGGCCGGTCAGGAAGTTGCGAGCGGCGCGGCTGAATGCGCGCTGACCATCACCGCTGATCGCGTGTCGAACGGCCCGCATCTCTATTACCCCGATCCACTAGCTGCCGGCGGCACCGGTGAGAGCGAGGATTGGGTTCTGGGCAATTTCGAAAGAGATCCCCTGGCCGGCTGCAACATGCTCGCCACCGCCGAGAACTGCGCGCGGCGCTGGCAGGTGTCGACTGCAGAGCAGCACGCGCTGGTGTTGCGTCGTTACGAGCAATATTTAGCGGCCAGCGTGCCCGATGCCGAGGGTCGGACATTTCAAAGTCGCTACATGGTCACGCCGCTGGCGGTGCCTGACGAGCGTGGTAAGCGCGTGGTCGCGACACTCGCCGGTGATGAAGGTGTGCGTGCGACCACCGCCGAAGGTCTTGCGCGTCTCGCACCCGTCGTCAAACACGGTACCGTCACCTACGGCGCGCAGACCCATCCCGCCGATGGTAATGCCGGCATGGTGGTGACCACGCCGGCCCGTGCCAAGGCCTTGTCGCGCGATCCGGCGATACGCATTGAGATCCACAGCAGTGGGCAAGCGCGCGCCGAGCTGGCCTATATGCCGGTCGCACCGATAGCCGCTGCGCAGCGTGCCTTGGCGAGTGCAGGTCTTGGTATCAAAGATCTTGCCGCCATCAAGTCGCATAACCCCTTCGCCGTCAACGACATCATTTTCGCGCGCGAAACTGGCACTGATCTCGAGGCCATGAACAACTATGGCTGTTCCTTGATCTGGGGCCATCCGCAAGCACCGACCGGCATGCGCGCGATCATCGAGTTGATCGAGGAACTGGTGTTGATGGGCGGTGGCTACGGGTTGTTCCATGGTTGCGCCGCCGGCGATACCGCGATGGCGGTGGTGTTGCGCGTGCACTGAGAACGCCATGGATGTCGAAGGCGAATTCGTACTGCCGGCCGCGCCGGCGCTGGTGTGGCTGCGATTGAATGATCCGCACGTACTGGCGCGTTGCATTCCCGGTTGTCAGCGCATGACGCGAGTTGATGCGGAGCGTTTCGAGTGCGAGATTCGTATCAGCTACGGACTGCTCAAGGCGAGCTTCATGACCCGGCTGGTGCTGGCCAATGTTCGTGCGCCGGATTCCTATACCCTGATCGCTAGCGGCCAGGGTGGGCTGGCGGGCTTGGGTGAGGGCGTGGCGGACGTGCGCTTGTTGCCGGTCGCCGACGGCACGATGCTGCGTTACGCGGCGCGGCTGTCGGCGAGCGGGCGTATTTCGAAACTAGGCTCACACTTGCTGGGCACGACGACGCGTCGCTTGGCGGAAAAATTCTTCAAGGCGTTCGCGGCGAGTTTTCACGGCGCGCTGGAAGGAGTATCAGACTGA
>JAYWAC010000115.1:0-5801 GCA_043782755.1 Pseudomonadota bacterium
CGAGGCCATGCCGCGCAAGCCAATCACTAATGCCGCGATAAACAGCAGGGTGACGACTAAGCGTTGACCCGCACTCGCCTCCGTCCCGTGCAAAACTCCCATGCAAAAATCGCCTTCTCAGTCGACGCTTGTCATCTCGGCGAGATTGGGTGCGGCGCGCGCGACGTTCTATCGCGCGCAGCTGCCCGTGTCGCTCCCCGTGGTTTGCCGGCCACGGACACCCTCGCCGTGGGCGTTGAGCGATGCCGAGCAAAGCCACATCCTGTCCCGTGCTACATGAGCCGGCCTACGTCGACCAGAGCCCGCGCACCGTGTTCGCGCTGCTGCTCGATGCGGGCCGCTATCTGGCCTCGGTGTCGACGTTCTACCGCTTGTTGCGCGGCGTTGAAGAGACCGCAGTCGACGCAATCAGCTGACGCATCCGGTCTACACCAAGCCTGAGTTACTGACCCAGCGACCGCGTGAGCTGTGGTCGTGGGATATCACCAAACTCAAAGGCCCGGCCAAATGGGCCTGCTTTCATCTCTAGGTCATCCTCGACGTGTTCATTCGCTACGTGGTCGGCTGGATGCTTGCGCCGCGCGAGTCGGCAGCCCTTGCACACGAGCTGATTGCGGCAACCTGTGACCACGAACAGATTGTGCCGGGGCAACTCACCACGCCAGGGCGTTCTCGACAGTGCATTCCTTTTGAATCCGGCACGCTTCAGGCAGTGCCATCCGGTCCCGCCGGCATTACCGATAGCCGCGGGGATCAATTGGCCGAAGCCGGCGCACGACGAAATCCTCGTCCCGAAGATTTCGACACTAAACTCTTTCCAAGCGGTGTCCCACCGTGCTTGATACATTCCGCAGGCTCTGGAATGAATGTGCGAATAAATTGGGTGTAGGTCTGCAACTGATATTTCCAATCAAGCGCTTGGTTCTATCTCGAGATACTCACTCGACTGTGGCGTGGGTCGCCCTATATCGTGGCACAGAGCGTAGTACCGCGCCGACGGCAATAGCGCGGAACAAGCGCCATCGCGGCCTGTAGAGATGAGCCGATTCAGAGCTACACCCAATGCATTGGCATCTTCGTGCAGCCTCGCTCCCCGATCTTGCCCTTGTGGGTCAGACTTCAGTCTGACCCACAAAGGAATAGAGAGGCGGCGTGGTAGAGGCCTAGTAATGAGCAGATAGAAAGCCCGCAGAGAATCCACCCCCCCGCTTTTATCAGGTGAGAAGATTCAGACCTACACCCAACTCATTCGCACCACCTACGAAGGGTCGTCTCATACCCTCTCCCCGCCAAAGGGGAAAGACCTCGGGAAAGGGATCTAAAACTCAGTTCAGCCCTTGTCGTTCAACTCCGCCAAAGCCTTCTTCGCTTCGTCGAGCCCCTTGAAGGGCTGGTTGCCATCGGCGGCCTTGGCGAGGTGTTCACGCGCACCGACCTTGTTGCCCTTGGCGAGATACGCCATGCCGAGGTGGTAGTGCATGAGGCCGGCATCGGGTGCAGCCTCGACAGCCTTCTCAAGGAAGTTGATCGCCTGCTCGTACTCGCCGAGCTTGTATTCAACCCAACCAACGGTGTCGATGAAAGCCGGCTGATTGGTGTTACGCAAGGGCTCGACCAGCGTGCGGGCGCGTTTCAAACTCGCATCGTCCTTGCGGTATTCGACCAGCAGCATGGCGAGGTTATTGGCGGCGAGCTGCGAGTCCGGCTGTGCCTTCAAGGCCTGCTCGTATTGCTCAATCGCCGAGTCCAGCTGACCAGTCTCTTCCAGATAGGAAGCCAGGCCCGTCACCAGCAGCGGCTGCCCGCCGGTCTTTTCGATGCCATCCTTCAGGATCGCAACCGCATCATCACCATGCTTGGTCGAGATATAAGTCGAGGCCAGGTTGCGATAAGGAATCGGCCATTTCGGGTTCAACTCGATAGCGGTCTTGAATTGCGTCGCGGCGTCGTCGAACTTCTTTTCCGACAGGCTGATTTCGCCCAGCAGGTTGTAGGCGACAAAATGCTTGGGCTGTTTCTTCACCACGTCTTTCAGCTTGGCCACCGCCTCGTCGCGCTGCTTGAGCGCGAGATAACTCTTGACCAACTGCGAGAGCGGCTCAATGGCGTCCGGTGCATGATCGAGCGCCGATTGAAATTCGCCGATGCTCGCTTGCAGATCACCCTTGGCCTGCTGCACCAGACCCGCGAAGTGATAGCCCTTCACCGACTCCGGGGCGAGGGTCTTGATCTGTTCGGTCACGGCCAGCGCGCCCACCCAATCCTTGCGATACACGAAGATCTTGTATTTGGCCTCAAGCGCACCGATTTCCTTGGGATTCTTCTTCAGCACTTCATCGAGCACGCCCTGGGCGTCGTCGAGCTTGCCTGACGAAGCCTCCAGATTCGCCAGATCCAGACCGAGCACACCGGCATTGGGATTGGCCTGTATGCCCTGCTTGAGCACGTCCAGTGCGAGCTCATTCTCCTTGTTGGTGAGATGGGCACGGGCCAGCAGGCGCACGGCGCCCACATTGGTCGGGGTGTCGTGAATCACGGTACGCAGATCGGCAATCGCGCCCGCCGCGTCGCCGTCATTCAGATGCAAGGTGCCGCGCAGGCTCAAGGCGTCGCCGTCGCGTGGGTTGTCCGTCAGTACTTCGTCGACCAGGGTGCGCGCGCCGGCCAGATCGTTCTGACGCGCCTTGACCACCGCCAGGCGGCTCTTGGCCTGCAACAGTTCAGGGCCTTCCTTGAGGTTGCCGATCACGGTCTCGTAGATCTTGGCGGCGTCGTCCATCTTGTTGGTCGCCTCGTAAATCTTGCCGAGCGCGAACTGCAGACGGTTTTCCTTGGTGTCTTCGGCAATCATGCCCTTCAGGGCCTCGATAGCCTTATCGACGTTCCGCACGCTGGAGAGAAACTCGATGTAGGAAAGCTTGGCCGAGATCTCGGCAGGGAAATCCTTGATGGCAGCCTGCATGGCAGCCTCGGCGTCGTCGGGGCGCTTCAGCGCCACCAGGAAGCGCGCATAACCGGTGCGATAGGCCAACACCTTCGGCTTCTGCTTGATGACCTCGCCAAACGCCGCGACCGCGTCGTCCGTGCGGCCGCTCTGAGCGTAGACCCGTGCCAGGTTGATCTTGAGCGCGACCTCGTCGGGATTGGCCGCTGCGGCGTCCTTCAGGGTCTTGATGCTGTCCTCGGTCTTGCCTTCGGCCAGCTGCAGAGAGGCCATCAAGGAGGCTGCTTCGGGGTTATTCGGCGCCGCCTTGACCGCACGGTCGGCCAGTTCGCGAGCCCCCGCCATGTCCTTGGCCTTGGCCTTGACCGCCGCCAGCAGCGTCAAGCCGTCGACGTCGTCAGCCTTGGCCGCCAACATTTTCTCGGCATTTTCCTTGGCTTTTTCGTCATTATTACTGAGTAGGAACAGACGCCCCATGTTCAACAGCGCGCCGCGATGGTCGGGCTTCTCCCCCAAGATGGCCAGGTAGT
This sequence comes from Pseudomonadota bacterium, assembly GCA_043782755.1. GTDB lineage: Bacteria > Pseudomonadota > Gammaproteobacteria > JADJYF01. The sequence goes on from JAYWAC010000115.1 coordinate 3,475, forward strand.
GGCCGGCCGCACCCTGCCAGTTCTCAAGCTTCTCCATGGTCTCGGCCAGGGCGAAGCGAGCTTCGATGTCCTTCGGGTCAATTTGCAGCGCATTCTGGAATTCGATGCGCGCTTTCTCGTAATTCTCCGCCTTGAACAGCTCATGGCCCTTGTTCATGTAGACCGTCTTGCGGTCCGCCGCGCCCCCGCAGGCGGCCAGCACGGCAATCAGAGCAACGACGAGAAAGCGGTTGAATGTTTTCATGGCAGGTCCGGGTTTGCGCATTGTGCGAAGCGGCATTTTACACAGCGATGGTTAAAATTTCTCGAAGAGTTCGCGGTTTTGGCGGAATCTGACCGGTCACGAATCCTACACCTGCTCAATTGTGAGCCTGACTTCAGTCAGACATTCGCTCCAGAACTGCAAGCATTCGCAGGTGCATTGAATCCTGAGACAACGAGGAGACCATAGGTAAATGTAGCTTTCTCCTGAAGGTGCGAATTTATTCTCACACTGATTCCGACCCTTTTCGAGAATTCGATCTTCAAATGTGCGAATAAATTCGCACAGAGAACCGCAGTATTCGCCCCTTATAATCCAGACTGCACTCAGCCGACGCCACGCAGAATGACCGCATCCAACTCCACTAACTCACCAACTCTGGCCAGTTCACTCACCTATACCCCTCGTCCCCTGAGTTTTGGCACCAGCGGCCGTCGAGGTGACGTGGTGGATCTCACTCAACTCGAGATTTACATCAACGCTCGCGCCGAACTTGATTACTTGCAGAGCCTATCGGTAACAGAAGGCGGAATTCGACGAGGCGAGGATTTCTACTACGCTCACGATCTGCGCCCAAGCTCCACATGCTTCGTTGCAGAACAGGGCGGCCGAGGCGAACTCGCGCAGGCCATAGAACAAGCGATACGCGATGCCGGAATGACGCCGATCAATCTCGGCCCCATTCCCACCCCAGCGCTGAGCGCCTATGCGCTAGCGCGCGGCAAGGGCGGCATGATGGTCACCGGCAGCCACATCCCCTTTCACCGCAATGGCTACAAGACCAATAGCGCAATCGGCGAACTGCTGAAGTCCGACGAGACCCCCATCGCCCGCTATGTCGAGCAGTGGCGCACCCGTGTCTATAGCCAACCAGCAGAGCAATCCATGTTTGATGAACGTGGATGCTTTAAAGCCGGCAGCCGCCCCTGTGGCCCGATAGACGACTCGGCCCGGCGTGAATATCTGGAACGCTATGTCTGCTTTCTCGGCGCCAGCGCGCTTACCGGCATACGCGTGCTGGTCTATCAACACTCCGCCGTTGGGCGAGACTTGCTAGTCGAAGGATTGCGCGCGATTGGCGCCGAAGCGCTGCCGGTCGGTCGTAGCGACACCTTTGTCCCTATCGACACAGAAGCCATCGACGACACTACCTTGGAACAGATCCGCGTACTGGCCGAACAGGCAGGCGGTGACGACAACCGCTTCCACGCAATGGTTTCCACCGATGGCGATTCAGACCGCCCGCTGTTAATTGGCCTGAGCTACGGCGCAAACGGACGTTGTATAGCCAAGTTCTTTGGCGGCGATGTGGTGGGCATGCTGGTCGCCGCGCAGCTTCATCCCGACGCCGTGGTCGTTCCCATCAGCTGCAACGACGCCATCGATAGAAGCGCACTCGCCCCGCTGTTGTTCCCCAAGACGCGCATAGGCTCGCCGTTTGTCATTGCCGGCATGAACGCAGCATGCCAACAGGGCGCTAGACGCATTTGCGGATGGGAGGCCAATGGCGGGTTTCTGACCGGGTCCAGCTTCTGCTTAACTCACCAGCCCCTGCCCGCCTTGCCTACTCGCGACGCCTTCCTTCCCATCATGATGGTCTTGGCGCAAATGGCTGCGACTGGTCAGGCCATGGAGGCGTTGTTTGCCACGCTGCCGCGACGCTATAGCCGCGCCGGCCTACTACGCAATTGCCCGCTAACAGTAAGCCAACGTATCGTCGCATCTTTCGCATCAAGCAATGGCGAGTTCCTCTCGCCAGCTCTCATCCAGCATGTTGCGCACTACTTTGGGCCAGACGCAGGCTTTGGCGAGTTAGACCGTGTCGATTACACGGACGGCATCCGCATGTATTTCAACAACTGCGATGTAGCCCATCTTCGCCCGTCGGGCAATGCCGATGAACTTCGCATTTACGCCGTAGCAGACAGCCAACAACGAGCAGACGATATTGTCGAGGCCGCCATCATCGCGCCGAACGGCATTCTCCACCGCCTGCGCGATGCCTTGTAACAGGAAAGCGCTAAGCGCCCCCCGCACCACCCACCAGCCTCTTACATCACCATCC
>JAYWAC010000116.1:0-5799 GCA_043782755.1 Pseudomonadota bacterium
GATTCGTCAGAACCGTGGCTTGTATGGTGCGCGCGTCAATCTGAACAGCGCCGACACTACGCGCTTCGGCGAGAAGCGGGGTCAATTGATGGGTTTCGCCGCCCAGCCCGGCACGGTGCCGGGTCGCGACGAATTCCGCGGCACCGGCGGCTCGCTCTATTACCTGCGTCGTCAGGACGTGCAGGAAGGTTCGGAATGGGTTGCGGTCGAAGTGCGTGATCACGATACCGGCCTGGTGCTCGAAACCCGCACGCTGGTGCCGAACCAGGATTACGACGTCAATTATCTGCAAGGTCGCATTCTGTTGACGCGGCCCCTGATGTCGACGGTCTCCGATCACCGCACCGTGCATAACGGTGGCCTGGCCGGTCAGCCCGCTTATCTCGTCATCACTTACGAATATCAACCGGGCCTCGGTCGCGTCGACGACCTCGCGCTGGGTGGTCGTGGCTCCTACTGGGTCAATGATCACCTCCGTCTTGGCCTGACCAACTATCGCCAGGACAGCCCGGGTGCGTCGCAGACCTTGCTTGGCGGTGACGTCACCATGCGCTGGACCGAGAGCAGTTATGTGCGCGTCGAGAAGGCGCATTCGGACGGGCCGGGCAGCGGTTCCACGCAGTCCATCGACGGCGGCTTCAACTTCGTCGGACGCAGTGGCAGCCGTGGGGGTGCCGATGCCCATCATGTCGAAGCGGCGCTCGATCTCGACGATGTGGGCCTTAAGGATCGCGGTGACGCGCGTCTCTATTGGCAGGATCGCGATCACGGTTTCAGCAGCCCTGGCCAGTTGACCACCGGGCCCGATGCGTCACGCAAGGGTGCGGATCTGAAACTGCGCCTGACGTCGATTTCCCATCTCAACCTGCATGCCAGCGCCGCCGAGGCCGACAGTCAGCGTCTGCGCGCTATCGACGCCGAGCTCGAGAACCAGGTGAGCAAACACTGGTCGCTGGGTGTGGGCTTGCGCAGCGACGACAACAAAGTGCGGACACAAAGCGCGAGTGCCTATCTGAACCGTGCCGGTGTGCGTTCCGATCTCGCGCTCAAGCTTGGCTTCAAGCCCGACAAGGACGCCAGCCATGACTGGTCGTCCTACGGTTTCGTGCAGGGTACGGTCGATCGATCCGGCGACCGTCGACGCAATGATCGCGTCGGTCTCGGCGGTGATCTGCGCCTTACCGACAGGTTCAAACTCAACAGCGAGCTGTCGACCGGCAGCAGTGGTCTGGGCGCGGTGATCGGTGGTGAATACCAACGCAACGATCGCACCACCCACTATCTGAACTATGCCTTGGACCCGGATCGCACCGACATTGGCTACGGCGGTCGCCAAGGCGATCTGACCAGCGGTACGCGTTATCGCTTCGCCGATCACGGCAGCGTCTATGGTGAACAGCGTTACAGCCATGGCGATGGCCCGACCGGCATGGTGCGTGCCTTTGGTCTGGACATGAACCACGGTGACAACTGGACTTATGGTCTGCGTGGTGAATTCGGCGATGTGCACGACCCGCTGTCGGGTGATCTGACGCGTCGTGCCGGTGGTGGCTCCTTGGGCTATCACGATCTGCGTCTGCAATACGCGGCCGATGTTGAAATCCGCGATGAGTCGGGCACGGCAGGCGAGCGTATGACCTGGCTGGCGCGCAATAATCTGTCTTACCAGCTCAATCTCGACTGGCGAGCGCTGGCGCGTTTCAATGTTTCGTTCTCGAACGGCGCGGGTGGCAACTTCGCCGATGGCGAGTTTGCTGAAGCCGTGGCGGGCATGGCCTATCGCCCGGTCGCCAACGATCGGCTGAACATGTTGTTCCGTTATCACTTCTTCTATGACTTGCCGTCACCGGGTCAGCTGACGCGCGGTGGCGATACGGCTGACTACGCTCAACGCAGCAACATTCTGTCGATCGACACCACCTACGAGTTGAACCGCTGGTTCGCCCTCGGCGGCAAGCTGGCCTGGAAGCTCGGCGAAATTCGTAACAGTCGTGTCGGTGGTCCGTGGTTCGACAGTCAGACCTTGCTCGGCATCGGTCGTGTGGATTTCCACGTCACCAATAAATGGGACGCCGTGGTGGAGGGACGCGTGCTCGACATCGCCGAGGCCCACGATCAGCGCGCCGGTGTGTTGCTCGGGGTCTACCGTCAAGTCAACAAGAACATCAAGTTCGGCGCGGGTTACAACTTCACTGACTTCTCCGATGACTTGACCGACTTGTCCTATCGTCATCAAGGCGTCTTCATCAACCTGATTGGCGCCTACTAAGGCTTTGCCGCGCGCACGGCACTGCGGTCGCGGCGAATGATTGCCGGTGAGTAGCCCGCGTTTCCCCTGGCGCTGCCTGCGCCGCAGCGAGCTGCCTCGCGACACCGTCGAGTTCGCGCGCTACCTGATAGGCAAGCTCGTCGTGCATCAGCATGCCGACGGCGTGATGGCCGGTCGTATCGTCGAGACCGAAGCCTATCCTGTCGGTGACCCGGCCTGTCACGCCGTCAGTGGCCCGACGGCGCGCAATGCCTCGCTGTTCCGCGAGCGCGGTCATTGCTATGTCTATTTCATCTACGGCACGTGGTTCATGCTGAATGTGTCCAGCGCGGGTGAAGGCGAAGGGGCGGGTGTCTTGTTGCGCGCCGTCGAACCCGTGCAAGGTGTTGAGATCATGCAGCGACTGCGTGGCGTATCACGCTTGACCGATATCGCTCGTGGCCCGGGACGGCTCGCCCAAGCATTGGCCATTGACCGCAGTCTCGATGGCTTGGATCTGTGCAAGCCGGGACAGCTATGGTTGGCCCATGGTCCGATGAGTGTGGGGGAGATCGCTTGCAGCGTGCGCATCGGCATCACGCGCGCAGTTGAACAGCCGTGGCGGTTCTATGAGCGCGGCAATCCGCATGTCAGTGGGCCGCTGCGCCTGCGGCATTGAAGGTGCGAATGGTCGCACCTTCACCCAACATGTACGTTCAAGCCATCATTCGTCACGCGGATTCAAATACTCCGCCACCAGATCCACCGTCGCACGTTTGCCGAGGTGGATGAAGTTCTCGCCCAGCCATTGCTCAGCGGTGGCGCGACCGCGGTCGCGCAGGTCGGTGAGGAAGCGCCAGTCGCAATTGAACTTGCTGGCCGCGCCCAGCGGGAGCAAGGCATCGTCGGCGCGTATCGAGTGCATCAGCATGTGGCGCAGCTTGGCGCGATACTCGTCCTTGATCCAACCATCCTCGATCAGCCTCGTGACGAAGGCCACCGCGCGGAATTCTTTCAGCAAGGCTGAATTGAACGTGATCTCGTTGACGCGATCGGCGATTTCGGGGGCACTGCGCGGAATGTCGGGGCTGAAGATCGGATTGATGTGCACCACCACCACGTCGCGACTGTCGGTGTTGTAGAACAGCGGGAACAACGAAGGGTTGCCCATGTAGCCACCATCCCAGTAGAAAGACCCGTCGATTTCGATGGCCTGGAACAACGAGGGCAGACAGGCCGAGGCCAGCACCGCCTCGATGCTGAGTTCGTGATTCTCGAACACGCGCACGTTGCCGGTGCGGATATTGGTCGCACTCAGGAACAGCTTGCTGCAATCGCAACGCTGCAACTGTGCGAAGTCGACGCAGGCCGCCAGCACATTGCGCAATGGGTTGATATTGAGCGGGTTCAATTGATAGGGCGAGAAAGTGCGGGTCAGACTTTCAAAGGCCATGAAGGCGCTGCTCTGCTCGACCTTGACGCCCATCAATCTTTCCAACGGCGTCATGCTCAGGGGGCTATAGGGCGCGGCGCTGTCGCTGACCCGTTTCCAGAAGTCGTGTAGCGCCTGGCGCGCGCCATCGGTGCCGCCACGCATCTGGCCATAGGCATAGACCACCGCGTTCATGGCGCCGGCACTGGTCGCCGAGATGCCGTCGAAACTGACCCGGCCGTCTTCAAGCAGCCGATCGAGCACGCCCCAAGTGAACGCGCCATGGGAGCCGCCGCCCTGCAGAGCCAGATTGATAGGGCGAACGTGCGCATCACTCATGCGGCTGACTCCATGGGTGCGGGTATAAGGGGTGATCGTCGTGGCCGATGATAGCCGAGTGTCATGCGGCAGTACGAAAGCGATGGCGACCGCTAGAATAGGCTTCTTCAATTCGACCAAGGCGGGAATCAGATCATGACCAACTCCATCCATGCACAATCGGTGCTTGTGCTTGACCATGGGCTGCGCGCGCTGTCGGCGCTGCTCGACAAGGCGCGCATCCATGCCGCGACCGCCGGCTATGACGTCAACGTGTTGTGCAATGCGCGGCTGTTTCCCGACATGCTCCCGCTCGCGCGCCAAGTGATGATCGCGACCGACATGGCCAAGGGCGCCGCCGCGCGCCTCGCCGGTGTCGAAGTGCCGAAGTGGGACGACACCGAGACCACCCTCGACGAGCTACAGGCGCGCATCGCCAAGGCGCTGGCTTTTCTCGCCAGCTTCACGCCGCAGCAATACGAAGGCGCCGCGACCCGCATCATCGAGATCAAGACGCCGAGTCGCGGCTATCAGTTCACTGGCCAGGACTATCTTGTGAAGTGGGCCTTGCCCAATTTCTATTTCCACACCACCACCACCTACAACCTGCTGCGCCATAACGGCGTGCCGGTGGGCAAGATGGATTTTCTCGCCATCGAGTGATGAAGCCTTGCTCAGCGCGCTGGCGGCGGCAGGCACATGGCCTCAGCGCAGCTTTTGCACGTATCAACTTGCGTTATACCGCGAGCGTGGACGTCTATCTGGACGACGTGCAAGTGCTGAAGAACAATAGGGCGAGCTTGTGGCAGTTGTAGGTGCGAATGAATTCGCACCGACAGAAATGCAGAGCGAGCTTACGCCGATACTTCTACCAAGCGTCCCTCGCCACCTGCGCCCGGCTCAATCCGTAACCGCCGCTGATGAAAACCCGCCACACTTGGACGGTGGGCGATGCTGACCATGGTGGTGTTGGGCAATTGCTCACGCACCAAGGTATAGACCTTGCGTTCGAGGTCTTCGTCGAGGGCCGAAGTCGCTTCGTCCAGGAACAGCCAATCCGGTTTGTTGATCAGCGCACGGGCGAAGGCCAGGCGTTGTTGCTCGCCGGGCGACAGGCATTGTGACCAGCGCTGTTCTTCGTCGAGGTCGGCGCTCAGATGTTCGAGGCCGCAAGCCTTAAGCGCGGCGCTCAAATCCGCATCGCTCACGGTATTCGCGCCGCGCGGATAGGCGACCACATCACGCAAGCTACCGAGAGGGAGATAGGGGCGTTGTGGCAGGAACAAGGTGGTGGCGCCGGCCGGCACTTGCACCCGCCCGTGACCGAAAGGCCAGATGCCGGCCAAGGCGCGAAACAGCGTGCTCTTGCCAGAACCCGAGGGCCCGCTCAGCAATACGTGCTGGCCACGGTGCAGGCTGCATTCGACATGCCCGAGCAACACTCGCCCGTCGGGCAAGCCGACTTCCAGATTGCGTGCCGATATCGTCGTATCGCTAGCGGCTTCGATACCGATGGCGTGCGGGTCGGCGGCCGCAGCGGCGGCATCCTGGATCGCTTCATGGAAGCTGGTCAGACGATCGACCGTCGCTTTCCAGGTAGCGAGCTGAGTATAGGAATCGATGAACCACGACAGCGATTCCTGCACGCGGCCAAAGGCCGAGGCGGTCTGCATCAAATCACCGAGCTGAATCTTGCCGCTGAAAAAGCGCGGCGCCGCCACCACGAACGGAAAAATGGTGGCCAGTTGACCGTACATGGCAGTGAACCACGTCAGTCGCTTGCGGTAATTCATGATCGATA
>JAYWAC010000117.1:0-5790 GCA_043782755.1 Pseudomonadota bacterium
TTCAAAATCGCTCCAGGCGATTTTGAACAGCGGTTCGAACACCACGTCCGTCGTGCCATCAAGGCGGTGACGGCCGGACGCTTACAGTCTTAGTAAACCCACCTATCACAGAATGTCGCCCGAGTTCATCGACCTGAGCGACATTTACGATCGGCCATATAGATCAATGGAACCCCGTACTGCCGTTCCTCGGCCTCTTTCCCGCAAAAGATCATGATTGACTGCAATTTTCGCCGACCGGGCTTCCCATAGGCAGACCAGCGATGCTGTTTCGCTGGCGGAGGCGTAAATCTGCAATGGAGCCGTCGTTAGACGCGCCTCGGCGGGAACCTCAGGTCATCGTCTGCGTCATCTCGTGGTCGAGCAGTACGGTGCCTAGGCCTGACGTATAGACGTCATAGGTATGCCCATCGTGGACTTCTGTGGCGCCGTTGTTCTGCACCCAGCCTTGCCCAGTCGAGGTCACCGCGTCGCCGGCATTGCCTGCAATGATGAGTTCGTCACCAGTATTGGACATATTCAGGACGTCCTGCAGCGTGAAGTTAATGCTGTTGTTACCGGTGCCTGTGATGTCTATGTTTTCGATTCCAGTCGCCACACTGCCGGCAATGCTCGACAGGTCGATATGTAAGCCGGCACCGTTGAAAATGAGTGTGTCGTCACCACTACCACCGTCGATTTTGGTATCGGCCGCGTCATAGATCAGGTGGTCATTGCCGGCACCACCATGCAACTCGTCGGCACCAGCGCCGCCGTTTAGGGTATCGTTACCCGCGCCGCCGTTCAGCAGATCATGGCCGGCCCCGCCATTGAGTTCATCGTTGCCTGCACCGCCGCTCAGATGATTGTTGCCGCTATTGCCAGTGAGATGATTGGCACCACTGTTTCCACTGCCGTTGAGACTGGCGGTACCGCTCAGCGTGAGATCTTCCTGATTGCTTCCCAGCGCGTAGGTCACAGAACTAATGACTCGATCTTCGCCCGAGTCGCTCGCTGCCTTGTTGATTTCATCGGCGCTTCCGATGACATAAGTGTCATTACCAGCGCCACCCTGCAGATTGTCGTGGCCGGCACCGCCGTTCAGCAGATCGTTGCCCGAACCGCCGACGAGATGATCATCACCCGTTCCGCCGTATAGCTTGTCATTACCCGCACCACCCTTCAGGGTGTCATTGCCTACTCCACCGCTCAACGTGTCGTTGCCGTCACCGCCATCGAGGCTGTCATTCCCAGAGCCACCGTCAAGATTGTCGTCTCCTGCCATGCCTAGCAGGACATCGTTGCCGACACCACCGTGTTCATGGTCATTGCCGGCACCGCCGCTCATGTGATCGTTGCCAGCACCGCCAGTCATCTGGTCATTGCTCGGGCCCCCGGTCAGATTGTCGTTCCCCTTCCCGCCGTCCTCAACTTCGTGGGAATTAATCATCATTTTCATGCAATACGTCTCCTCTTGGATGGTGCGATCTAGCCTGCTACGCAGGTTTCACCGCGCTTAGCGTCAGATTGCCCAATTGTCTTCAGACGCGGAGTGACTAGCGTCACACACGAACCTCACCGCATGTCGAGAAATGCGAATGAGATCCCACTATGTTCATCACATCTGGTGCCGGAAGAGATGCGACTCATGATGTCTGAGCAGGAAATCACCGAAGCCAGCAGATGGGGGGGCCGACGGTTCTAATTCCACTGGCGACAATAACGGCGTCGCGCATATCAATTATCGGACGGGTCAGGCCGCTCGATCCGGGCCTTGGTGTCATGTGGTTCCACAGCATGACCATTTACGGCGATTGGTTTGATGACATAGCTAAAGACGACCCGACGCTTGGCCTTCGCAAGAAGGTGGCGTCAGCGTCTCGGGAGATGAATCCCACTCAGCTGCGGCGTGACGACCAATATTGCACTGACTGGTAGCTACTACTTCGTCTTCCGCGCAACCGTAGCGACGAAGCGAAAAATTCCATTTGTAGCGGATAGCAAAGTTGTGCCGCCCACTGTGCGCTGAACGCGGCGCTGGGTCACAGGTGCCGGCGCGCAGAGCAACCTATACTTAAATCTAGCCTTAGATATAGGCGACCAGCGATCTGCGACTGCCTAACGTGTTCTCTGTTCTTTCTCTAGCGCCGCCGAACTGCCCGCAATGAAGATACTGATCATCGACGACCACCCGCTGTTTCGCGAAGGCGTCGGTCTGCTGCTGCTGCAGCTCGACGCCGGGGTCGAAACGGTCTACGCCAACTCGATCGGTGAGGCACAGGCCGCCGGACTGGAACGCATGTGCGAGGCCTATCCAAGCGTGCCGGTCGTGATGCTTGTTGGCGCCGGCCTCAGATTGAGCCACCATGCCGGCGCTGCGGTGAGCCAGATAATATGGCGCGATTATCAAGGGCGACGCGGCTCTTGAGCTGAACGGACTGGCTCACAGTAATGTCGGCGCGCCACTTGAAAGTGGATCAATTTCGCGTCGGCGCCAACAGGGGGACTTATGGCCGGACCGCTGGAGCACGTGCTCGGAGATCTCAAAGTACTGGACTTCACACGCGCGCTGGCCGGGCCGACGGTGACGCGCATGTTCGCCGAGATGGGTGCGCAGGTAATCAAAGTGGAATCGGCGCCGAACGGCGACCTGACGCGGCGCATGTCCAAAATCCGCAATGAGCGCAGCCTCTATTACGTGCAGCAGAACCTCGGCAAGAAGAGTCTGTGCGTCGATATGCGCGACCCGCGCGGCATGGCCCTGATCGCGGCCCTGATCCCGAAAGTCGACGTCGTCGTGGAGAACTTCAAGCCCGGCACCTTTGCCGCCATGGGCTTAGGCTACGAACGCCTGAAGGAAATGCGCGAGGACATCATCCTGTGCTCAGTCTCGGCGCTAGGCCAGAGCGGACCGCTCGCCCATCTGCCAGGCTATGACTTCATTGCCCAGGGGTATTCCGGCGTCACGTCCTTGATTGGCGAAGCCGACGGCACGCCCTATATTCCACCGGTCGGCATCGGTGACGTCAGCACCGGTGTGCATGGCGCGCTGGCGGTGCTCGCCGCGCTGCGCTATCGCGATCGCACCGGCATTGGTCAGCATCTCGATATCGGCCTGCTCGATGTCTATTACCACTGCCATGAAGTGACTGTGCATCAATGCAGCGCAAGCGATGGCGCACTGAAGCCGACGCGCAATGGCCCACACCTGAATTACATCTGCCCGGCGGGCGTGTTCAAGGCAAATGGTGGCTGGGTGGTGATCATGGCTTTCCTGCATCACTGGCAAGATCTCTGTACCGCCATGGACCGACTCGATCTGGTCGAGCATGAAACTTTTGGCAATGACGCCGGCCGTCTCGCCCATCGCGACGAAGTGGTGAAGATCCTCGAAGACTGGTTGGCGACGTTTCCCGATCGCGACAGCGCCGTCGCCCATATGCACCAGCATCAGGTGCCGGCCTCGCCGGTATTGTCTATCGAAGAGACTTTATGTCATCCCCATCTGCTCGCACGTCGCACCGTACGCACCATCACCGACCCGCTGGCCGGCACGTTTCAGATCCCCGGCATGCCACTCAAGTTCTCGGCATTCCCTGACGACCTCTCCCTCACCGCGCCGACCATGGGTCAGCACAATGCCGAAGTGTTGCGGGAATGGCTGGGCATGAGTGACGGCGAGATTGATCAACTGCGCGACGCGAACGTGCTGCGGCAGAGCGAAACTTAAGCGCGCCTGCGCCTTCTCGGCTGGGTGTCAGAGCTTGTCTTTTGCCTGCCTGAACCTTCGGACTTGGAAGTACAGGCAAATCTATTGTGATCCTTTGCGCTCAGTGCTCACCGTGCCCCAGACCAGCCGATGCCGCTGCACATCGACGCATCGATGAAAAGCAAAAGGCACGCTCTGACACCCAATCTTCCCCACCTGGAACATTGCGGATTGCGCTCCGGGTGGGAGCGGCCGCGCGGCCGCTCGGGCACTAGCTCACAATGTTGCGCGGGGGACAAACGGTCTGGCAACCTGCGATGGCCTGCGGCCGGTCCTCGCTGCTGCACGACCTCGACTCTTTCAGGCCCCGATAGCTGCCCCCGCCGCTGGCGGCACGCCGTGTTCGCGTATCCATGCGCGGCGCTGCTCGAAAGGCTGGCTGACATAGTCCTTCATCAGCGCCATCGCTTCGGGCGTGACGATGGTCTTCAACCATTCCTCGGCCTCGATGCGCAGACCTTCCGCTATGGGTAAATTGGCGCCGCGGTTGATGGCGCGTTTGGCGCCGATTACCGAGACCGGCGACAGGCGCGCGAGCCCTGCGGCGATTTCAATCGCACGAGCGCGGGCGTCGTCGGCCAGTTCGGTGACGATGCCGAGATCGAGCGCGCCCTGCGGATCGACCGTGCGGCTGCGCAAAAGGAAATCCATGGCGCGACCGTGGCCGATGATGCGCGCCAGCAGTTGCGAGCCGGTGCCGGTCAGAATGCCGAGCGCCACTTCCGGAAAACCGATGCGGAAATCGCCGCGCTGGGCAATGCGTATATCGCAGTTCAAAGACAGTTCCAGCCCCGCGCCCATGGTGTCGCCGGTCATCGCCACCACCACTGGCGTATCGAGATAGGCGAGCGAGCGCAGCAAGGTGTGGTAGCCGTTGATCATGCCGTAGGCCATGGCGCGCAGTTTGTCCGGCGCGCCGTCCCAGGCCACCAGCTCTTCGACACTGTAATGGGTGATGTAACGATCACGCACGGCGCCGGTCAGCACCACTGCACGCACCTCGGGCGCGCGCCAGGTTTCGATCAGCGCGGCGAGCTCGACGGTGGCATCGGCGACGAGGTAATTGGTCGGTGGATTCTTGTAGGCCGCGATGATCACGCCACCCTGTTGTTCGATGTCCCAGTAGTTCATAACTGCTCCTCGGTGATGTTCGCTTCTTAGGATGATCAATACCTCCTTGCCAGCGTCGCGTCGATCCCCTAATGCCGCTATCCTAGCGCCCTGCCTGACAGTGCCCCGCCCAGGCGCGCAAGCGGAGAACACCCATGGCCCAAGAGCGCTGGAGGATTTTCGAATTGAACGCGGTGTTTCAGTGTTGCACGAGGCAGGTCGATCAGACGTCCGAGATCTACGACGAGGATCTGTAGACGCGCAATCCCATCGTGTTGCCGGTGCACCGCGAACACCTCCAGACGCGTGAACGCGTGTGAGGCGGCCGCAGTCTTGTCCGCCCTCGATCCACGACGACTCGCTATGCTTGCGCGCATGGGCGTCGAGGTATGGCATGAGCGCAGCGCGGCGACTGACGATGGCTGGCCGGTCGACGCGTTTGCACCGTCAGCCGACGCGCAGGCGGCGCTCCCATTTCTTACATTGATAAGAGTACGCAATGGGCTGTCGCGGTCGGCATTCATACCGGATACGAAGCGACCAAAATCAACAGAGCAAGGCGAACAACCACCGATTTAGTTGCGTGGCTTGTTCGATTTTAAAGCGCAGACGCCGAATCGGGATGGCACGACGGACGTGATGTTCGAGCCGTTGAATTTTATCTCCCGCCTGGCCGCATTGGTGCCGACGCCACGGGTCAATCTCACGCGCTTTGATGCGCACCATCCGTGGCGCGCCCCCTGCGGGCGCACTACGTGCCTCCAAATTCACTCCGAGTGAATTTGTCACCGCGTCTTTGCGCCTAACCATCGACTACGTCAACAAGTGACGCCGGCCCGGCGTGGCCGACGTAAGAACGTGAACCAACTTCTCAAGTGCTGCCACGGTCGGCGGCGGTACCCGGCGAAAGGTCAACCGCTCGCCCGTCGTCA
>JAYWAC010000118.1:0-38964 GCA_043782755.1 Pseudomonadota bacterium
GCTCACTACCCGTCTTACCCGCGAAGCCATGCTCATGCAGGTCAAGCGCGCAATGCTGGAGCAGTTGCCCTATGGCCTCGCGCTGGAAGGCCTCGCGGCTTGTGACTACTGGCCGCAGGAGTTCGCCAAGGAAAAACTGTAGCGTCCTCCTCTATGATGGGATGGGTCGACGTTTTCATTGAGCGGTCTACCGCCGCGAGGAGAGTTGTGATGAAGTCATCTCGAACCTGCGCTGCGGCACTCGTGGGTCTCGCACTGGGCGGCCTTGGCGGCGCTGTCCAGGCCGAGGACAAAGCCAGCGCCGACACCATCATCAAACCCTTGCTTGAGCAGCCTTTGCCGGCGCGTAGTTCGGCCGTCGCCAGCATGGTTACAGTTGAATATGCACCGGGCGCCAGCACGCCACCGCACACCCATCCCGCCGACACCTTCGTCTATGTGCTCGAAGGTGCGCTTGAGATGCAGGTCGCCGGCGGTGAGTTGAAGGTCTTGAAGCAGGGTGACACTTTCTACGAGAAGCCGAGCGATCGCCATGTGGTCTCGCGCAATGCCAGCAAGACGGAACGCGCGAAGTTCCTGGTGATGTTCATCAAGGACAAGAAAGCCGAGCTGCTGGTGCCCGAGCCGCCACCGTCCGCCCATTGAGGAACCGTGCTTGCAAGAAATCTGGACCCACCATCAACGCGCCATCCATGGCTTTCGCATGCACTATGTGACGGCCGGCCACGGCTATCCGCTGGTGCTGCTGCACGGTTGGCCGCAGAGCTGGTATGAATGGCGCAAGGTGATGCCGGCGCTCGCCGAACACTACACCCTCATCGCGCCCGATCTGCGTGGTCTTGGTGATTCAGAAAAGCCCATGAGTGGTTACGACAAACGCACATTGGCGGCCGACGTGCGCGAGCTGGTGACGCAGCTCGGCTACGACAAGGTCGGTGTGATCGGCCACGATTGGGGCGGCTCGGTCGCTTTCTACTTCGCTTACGACAATCGCGCACTGGTCGAGCGCATGCTGATCCTCGACATGATTCCCGGTCTCATCAAAGCCGGCGATGCCTTTCCTTTGGAACTGGCGCTCAAGATCAACCACGTGTTCTTTCACGGCGGCAATCCCGATTGGGCGACCATGCTGGTCAGTCAGAATATCGACGGCTATCTGCGCCGTTTTCTCACCACCCTTGATTTCAATTACAGCCCGGCGGTGTTCAGCGAAGCAGACATTGCCGAATACGTGCGCGTCAATTCCATACCCGGGTGCATCCGCGCGGGCTTTCAGTGGTATGCGGCCGGCTTGCGCGAGGACACTGTCAATCTCGCCAAGGCCACCGACAAACTCACGATTCCCGTGACAGCTTACGGCGGTGAGAGTTTCTTGGGTGACGTGCGGCGTTTCTGGGAGCCGGTGGCGGCACAAGTCGAAGGCGGCGCCGTACCGGAATGCGGACACTTCATCCCCGAGGAACAACCGGGCTTCGTGATCGACACGGCGCTGAAATTCTTCGCGCCGCTGCGGCGCTGAGCATCGTCATGAACGGAGACTATGCCGTCGTTGAACCGACGCGCGCGGAGATCGATGCGCTGGCTGGGGCGACGCTGCTCGAATTCGGCAGTCCGTTCTGCGGTCATTGTCTGCGTGCTCAGCCTTTGATCGCCGAGGCGATGGCTGCGCATATTGGACTACGTCATATCAAGATTGCCGACAGCAGCGGGCGACGACTCGGGCGTTCTTTCGGCGTGAAACTGTGGCCGACCTTGGTGTTCATGCGCGATGGCGTGGAAGTCGCGCGTGCGGTGCGGCCACCGGAAGCAAGCGCTGTCATCGCAGGTCTCGAACGCATCGCATCGCTGGCGACGCCGTCCGCTTAATTACCGCGCTCCCGCGCCACCGCGCGATAGCCGATATCGCGTCGGCAGAACATGCCATCCCAATGGATGCGATCGACACGCTGATAGGCCGCGACTTGCGCTTCGCTGACGTGCGCACCGAGGCCGACCACGCACAACACACGACCACCGTTAGTGACGCAGTCTTGACCGGCGGTCTGGGTGCCGGCATGGAACACCTTAGTTTGCGCGTCATTGGCGTCGAGGCCACTGATCACCGCGCCCTTGGCATAGTCATTGGGATAACCACCCGCCGCCAACACCACGCCGACTGTCGCGCGCAGATCGAATTCAAGCGCAACCTCGGCGCCCCGTCCTTCAAGCAGATCGAGACAGGCGGCCACGATGTCGGTCTTCAAGCGCATCATGATCGGCTGCGTCTCCGGGTCGCCCATGCGGCAGTTGAATTCGAGCACGCGCGGTAACCCGGCGGCATCGATCATCACGCCCGCGTAGAGAAAGCCCTGGTAGGGACGACCGTCGGTGCGCATGCCGGCCAAGGTCGGCGCGATGATGGTGTCCATGATGCATTGGGTCATGGCGTCATCGACCACGGGCGCTGGCGAGTAGGCACCCATGCCGCCAGTGTTCGGACCCAGATCGCCATCGTCGCGGGCTTTGTGATCCTGCGAAGACGCCAAGGGCACGGCGGTCACGCCATCCGTCATGATGATGAAGCTCGCTTCTTCACCGGCGAGGAATTCCTCGACCACGATGCGCGCGCCGGCATCGCCAAAGGCATTGCCTTCAAGCATGGCGCGCGCCGCATCGCGCGCTTCCTCATGCGAACGCGCCACCACCACGCCCTTGCCGGCGGCGAGGCCATCGGCCTTCACCACCACCGGGATCGCCTGGGCGTCGATATAAGCCAGCGCGGGGTCGAGCTGAGTGAAAACTTCGTAGGCTGCTGTCGGAATGCGATGGCGCTTGAGAAAATCCTTGGTGTAGGCCTTGGACACTTCGAGGATCGCACCGGCCTGGCGCGGACCGAAGCATTTCAACCCGGCATCTTCAAATGCATCGACTACACCCGCCGCGAGCGGCGCTTCGGGACCGACAATGGTGAGGCCGACCTGCTCGCGTTGCGCGAGCGCGAGCAGGCCCGCGACATCCTCGGCCGCCACCTCGACATTGCGCACACCCGCTTCCAAGGCCGTGCCGGCATTACCCGGCGCGACCAACACTGCGGTGACGCGCGGCGATTGCGCGCACTTCCAGGCGAGCGCGTGCTCACGACCACCCCCACCGATGATCAGAACCTTCATGCTACGAACTCGCGCGCGCTCAATGGCGAAAATGCCGTTCGCCCGTGAAGACCATGGCCATGCCATGTTCATCAGCGGCGGCGATGACCTCGTTGTCGCGCATCGAACCGCCAGGCTGGATCACGGCGCGTATGCCGACTGCGGCCGCCGCATCGATACCGTCGCGGAATGGGAAAAAAGCGTCCGAAGCCATCACCGAACCAACCACCTCCAGTCCTTCGTCGGCCGCCTTGATGGCGGCGATGCGCGCGCTGTAGACACGACTCATCTGGCCAGCGCCAATACCAATCGTGCGGCGATCGCGAGCGTAGACAATCGCATTGGATTTGACGCAGGCGACCACGCGCCAGGCGAACAGCAGATCCTGCAACTCCTGCGCGGTCGGCGCGCGTTGGCTGACGGTCTTCAGTTGATCGAGCGTGAGTAACTGCGCGGCGATGTCGCGATCCTGTACCAGCAGGCCGCCCATCACGCGCTTGTACTCGAGCTGGCGATGAGGATCGCGCGGAAATGCACCGACTTCCAACACGCGAATATTCGATTTCGGTTGCAGCACCGCGCGCGCCTCGACCTCCACGCTCGGCGCGACGATCACTTCGACGAACTGCCGGTCGACTATCAACTTCGCCACCGCCGCACTGAGTGGACGATTGAACGCAATGATGCCGCCAAAAGCCGACGTCGGATCGGTCTGATAGGCGAGTTCGTAGGCGGTCTCGATGTCGGCCGCTTCGGCCACGCCGCAGGGGTTGGCGTGCTTGACGATGCAGCAGGCCGGTGCGCGGTAGGAGCGCACGCAATCGAGTGCGGCATCGGTGTCGGCGATGTTGTTGTAGGACAGTTCCTTGCCCTGCAACTGCTGCATCGTCGCCAGCGTACCGGGTGGCGTGATGTCGTCGACATAGAAGGCCGCCGCCTGATGCGGGTTCTCGCCATAGCGCAGGGTCTGCGAGAGACGCCCGTGAATGTGCATATCCGCCGGGAAAGTCGGTGCTTCCCGTGCACCGAGATAGGCGGCGATCGCGCTGTCATAGGACGCCGTGTGAGCAAAGGCCTTGGCGGCGAGACGATAACGGGTGGCGTCGCCGATGTGCCCATCCTGGTCGAGCTCTTCGATCAGTTTCGCGTAGTCGGCCGGGTCGCACACCACGCTCACGCGCACATGATTCTTGGCCGCCGCGCGCAACAGACTCGGGCCGCCGATGTCGATGTTCTCGATCGCTTCCGACACCGTGCAGTCCGGCCTGGCGATGGTTGCGCGAAACGGATAGAGATTGACGATGACGAAATCGATGTTGTCGATGCCGTTCGCGCTGAGCGCCGCGTCATCGACACCGGGCCGCGCGAGGATACCGCCATGAATGCGCGGATGCAGGGTCTTCACGCGCCCGTCCATCATCTCGGCCTGGCCGGTATGAGCCGAGACGTCGACGACTTCGAGACCGGCTTTACGTAAGCTTGCTGCCGAACCGCCGGTGGAAAGAATGCCGTAACCATGGCGCACGAGTCCGCGCGCGAGTTGTTCCAAGCCTTGTTTGTCCGAAACGCTTACCAGCGCCCAACGGCGTGCAGTCATGATTATTTGCCGAGTCCATACTTGTTGAGCTTGGTGCGCAAGGTCGCGCGATTGATGCCCAGCACCTGCGCTGCCTTGGTGATGTTGCCGCGCGTTTCGCGCATCACGATCTCGAGCAAGGGCTTTTCCACCTGAGCGATCACGAGTTCGTAGAGTTCGGCCGCAGGCTGGCCGTTCAGATCTTCAAAATAGCGTTGCAGGGACAGGCGCACTTGCTGCGCGAGCGGTTGCTCGACGAGGTGTACGGATGTGCGTGCGACATTCATGCGGCCTGCTCCCATGCCTTGTCTGCAGCGAGCGTGGTGAGCCAGGCAAGTTGTGCCGCGGCGCTCTCGATGCGGTTGAAATCCATGCGTAGTGTCGGCGCGCGGCCGGCGGCGGCGAGATACCAGCCGACGTGCTTGCGCGCGATGCGTAAGCCGGCCTGGTCTCCGTAGTGGGCATGCAAGGCCTGCACGTGCTCCTGCATCACCGCCACGCGTTCGTCAAAAGACGGCGCCAGCCAGTCGCGACCGGCGCGGGCCGCCTTGATGGCGGCGAACAGCCATGGATTGCCATGGGCGGCGCGACCGATCATGAGGCCGTCGGCGCCGGTCAGTTGCAGTACTTCGGCTGCAGAGGCGGGATTTGTAATGTCGCCGTTGGCGATGACAGGAATGCGCACTGTGCGCTTGATGGCAGCGATGGTCGCGTATTCCACTGGCTCGCGATAGGCACAGGCGCGGGTGCGGCCGTGCACGGTGAGGGCTTGAATGCCCGCGTCTTCGGCGATGCGCGCGATGGTCACGCCATTGCGCTCGGCGGGACTCCAGCCGGTGCGTATTTTCAAGGTCACCGGAATCGATACGGCAGCACACACTGCGGCGAGAATATTAGCGACTAGGGTTTCATCACGCAGCAAAGCCGAACCGGCGGCGCGATTGCAAACTTTCTTGGCGGGACAACCCATGTTGATGTCGACGATGTCAGCACCGAGTTGTGCGGCGCGACGCGCGGCGTCGGCCATCATGCCTGGCGCGCTGCCTGCGATCTGAATGACGCGCGGTGTCGCTTCGCCAGCGAGGGCGAGGCGTGAGCGGGTCTTGTCGGTATGCCACAGGCGTTCGTCGCTGGTGACCATTTCGGTGACCGCGTAATCAGCGCCGAAGCGACGACACAACAAACGGAATGGTCGATCACTGACGCCGGCCATCGGTGCCAGAATCACGGGCTCAACGAATTGGTAGGGACCAATATTCACACTGCGTTCGACGACTGCGCTCACACCTGCGGTTGGCGTTCTAAGCGGGCGGCAGCGACAGCAAAGCCGGCACGCAGAGTTCTGCGTGTGACATGGGCAACCCCCTCGCAATGAGTTTCGCAACGCGGCACGTCTTGCTGCGCACGCTTCGTCGCGAGCAGCGATG
Organism: Pseudomonadota bacterium; assembly: GCA_043782755.1. Classification (GTDB taxonomy): domain Bacteria; phylum Pseudomonadota; class Gammaproteobacteria; genus JADJYF01. The sequence continues at coordinate 6,132 of JAYWAC010000118.1, forward strand.
ATAGCCAGATTGGAGACGTCGAGAAAGAGTTGACGGGCGCTTATCGCGTCGCACCATGATGGCCCGAAGACCGGCACCACGGGGTCGCGGAAGCGTGGCGGCGCCGCTACAGAAACGTGAACTCGAAGCTCACCGCATTGCTGGCGTTGCCGGCCAGTTCAAGCACGATATAGACCGGCCGCGCGGCGGGCATGCCGGCCGCGATGGCAATGCTTTGATCGAGATACTCGCTGGGCTGGAACTGGCGCGCCGACAACACATTGCCGGCCGCGTCTCGCAAGCGTAAGTCGATGACCGGATAGGGGCTGGGGGTCTTGGCGTCATTGACTATCGTGGCATTGACCAGCAAGGCGTCGCGATAGCTCGGGTGCTCGCGTACATCGCGCGCCAAGAGCCGCACGCTAGTCGCGGCCTCGCGCCGTTCAAGACAAGGCAGACGCGCACACAGGCCGTCGATCAAAGGGGCGGCATCGGGCACCTGGGCGAGCAAGGCTTGGCGTTCGATGAAAGCTAGCTGCAAGGCCAGCAGCGCCGCCAGCACCAGACCGAACAAAGTCCAGGCCACGCCACGCCACATCGATGGCGGCGGCGCAGCGTCCAACGCGGCGAGATCATCAAGCAACACCGCCGGCACTGAAGGCTCGGGGCGCGGGCCGGTGTGGTCGTCCTCGTCTCCCTCCTCGTCGATGGCGACGATCTCGTCATCATCATCACGCGCGATGATCAACGGTAGCGTGGTCAGGAGCGGGGCGGCTTGGCGGATGCTGGCGCGGTACTTGGGATCGGTTTGCGCGCGCTCGTCTTGGTCTTCGTCGACGGCGGCGGTGACATGCAGCACTTCATCATCTTTGTCGGATGCTTGCGGCTCACCCAACTCGCTATCGACGGCGGCGAAATCGAAATCAGAAATATCGAGGTCATCGAGCTGCGTCGAGATCGGCCCGATATCGAGACCGTCGGCCGACTCTTCCGCTGGCGGCGGATCGATCTCGGCGGCATGGGCATCGACTATCGGCAGGTCATCGCTCAGCGCGGTTTCCTGCGCGAACAGGGGCGGCTCGAAAGCATCCGACACATCGCCGCTGACGACGACGGCGATCTCTTGGTTGGTACTCGGCGCTATGGGTGCTTCAGCCAAGGTGATGGGTCGCGTCGTCGCCGTGGTGATCACGGACAACGCGCCACTCGCCCGCACCGGCGTGATGGTCGGCGTGGCCGTCACGGCGACGAAGCTCAGCGGCGCGGCGCGCATCGGCGCTTCGCCAACCGCTGGCGCGGCGGCGATCATCGCAGCGTCTTCAACTTTGGGCGGCCGTGGCAACTGCGCCGCCGCGCCTTCCTCGATCAGCGAAGAAAGGGCATTGAACACATGCTCACAGCGTCCACAGGTCACCAGCCCATTGGCGACCGACAGCTGCTCGGCGCGTACGCGAAACCAGGCGAAACATTGCGGGCAACGGGTCAGCACGGCGGCAGTAACTCGGGTCGCGGCCTCAGAGGCGCGTGCCGCACAACAGCGCCCAGTCGCCGCGCACGCGCGGCGCTTCCATGGCGAAGCTGGCCTCGTAGGCCGCCAGCACATGGGGCACTTGGGTGGTAAGCAGTCCGGACAGTGCGATGCGTCCACCGTGGGGCACCAGGCGCGCGAAGCGCGGTGAGAGGGCCAGCAAAGGCGCTTCAAGGATGTTGGCAATCAAGGCGTCGGCGGCGTGTTCGAGCAAGGTATCGGGGCGCCCGACGCGAATGCGTTCGGCATAGCCGTTCAATTCGATATTCTCACGCGCGACCAGCAGCGCGTCGTCATCGATATCGACCGCATCGATATAGCTCGCGCCGAAACAGGCGGCCGCCAGTGCGAGGATGCCCGAGCCGCAACCGTAATCGATAACACGCGCACCGACCAAGCCGGTCTCTTCGGCCAGCCAGTCGAGGCACAGTGCGGTAGTTTCATGGGTGCCGGTGCCAAAGGCACGACCCGGATCGAGACGCAGCACATGGCGCGCCTCGGCCGGCGGTTCGCACCAGGTCGGGCACACCCACAGATCATTGGCGAAGCGTTGCGGCTGCCAGTGATCTTTCCAGGAATCGGCCCAGCGCTGTTCGGCAAGCTCGGTGAAAATCGCACCGGCATCGGGTTTCAGCAAGGGCGCAAGGCGCGCGATGATGGCATCGCGATCAGCATCGGCTGCAAACAACGCCGTGACGGTGAAAGCCTGCCACTCGCGATCGCTGGGCAGGCCAGGCTCACCGAAGATCTCGCTATCGCCCTCACTGGTCGTAATCGCGCTCGCGCACAGTTCCTCGAGCACGGCTTCGAGCTTGGCGTAGTCCGCCGCCGGCGCACGAAAGCGCAGTTCCATCCATTCACTCATGGATGCGCCCCGCTAGTGCGCCGCGCGGTGTTCAGATCAACCCCAGCTTGCGTTCAAGGTAGTGGATATCAGTGCCGCCGCTGATGAAGGCCGCATCGGCCACCAGATCGCGATGCAGAGGCACGTTAGTCTCGATGCCTTCGATGACCATCTCGACCAGTGCATTTTCCATGCGCTTCAAGGCCGCGCCGCGCGTCTCGGCATGACAGATGAGCTTACCGATCAAGGAATCGTAATAGGGCGGCACGGTGTAGCCGGCATAGATATGCGAGTCGACACGCACACCGGGGCCACCGGGCGGATGGTAGACCGAGATGCGCCCGGGTGAAGGTCGAAAGGTGTAAGCATCTTCGGCGTTGACGCGACATTCGATGGCATGCCCGATGGGCTTGACGTCTTCCTGACGGATGGTGAGTTTCTCGCCCGCCGCGATCATCAACTGCCATTTCACCAGATCGACACCGGTAATCATTTCCGTGACCGGATGTTCGACCTGGATGCGCGTATTCATTTCGATGAAATAGAACTCGCCGTTCTCGTACAGGAATTCAAACGTGCCCGCGCTGCGGTAACCAATCTTGCGGCAGGCATCGACACACAAACCACCCATGCGCGCGCGCGTCTCGGCGTCGATGCCCGACGCCGGTGCTTCCTCGATGACCTTCTGGTGACGACGCTGCATCGAGCAGTCGCGTTCGCCGAGATGAATGACGTTGCCGTGGTTGTCGGCCAGCACCTGGAATTCGATATGACGCGGATGCTCGAGAAATTTCTCGAGGTAGACGCTGTCGTTCTGAAACGCGCTTTGCGCTTCGCGCTTGGTGAGAGCGATGGCGTTACGCAGCGAGGCCTCGGTATGCACCACCCGCATACCGCGCCCGCCACCACCACCGGAAGCCTTGATGATGACCGGGTAGCCGATGGCACGTGCGAGGGCAATGTTGTCCTGCACGTCGTCGGTCAAGGGCCGACCCGAGCCCGGCACGCAGGGCACGCCGGCTTCCTGCATGGCGCGAATGGCGGACAGTTTGTCACCCATCAAGCGCATGGTCTCGGCGCGCGGGCCGATGAAGACGAAGCCGCTCTTCTCGACGCGCTCGGCAAAGTCGGCGTTCTCCGACAGGAAACCGTAGCCAGGATGAATAGCGACCGCGTCGACCACTTCGGCGGCGGCGATCACGGCCGGAATATTGAGATAGCTGTCGGCAGCGGCGGCCGGGCCGATGCACACCGATTCATCGGCGAGACGCACGTGTTTCAAATCGCGGTCAGCGGAGGAATGCACGGCGACGGTCTTAATGCCGAGATCCTTGCAGGCGCGCAACACGCGCAGCGCAATTTCGCCGCGATTGGCGATGACGACTTTGTCGAACATGGGCAACTTAAGCGATAACGAACAGCGGTTGTTCGTATTCGACGGGATGACCGTTGTCAGCCAGGATCGCGCTCACCACACCGGCCACCTCGGCCTCGATCGGATTCATGATCTTCATGGCTTCAATGATGCAGAGCGTGTCGCCGACCTTGACCGTCGAACCGACTTTCACGAACGGTGCGCTGTCCGGCGAGGCCGCCAGATAGAAGGTGCCAACCATGGGCGACTTGATCATGGTGCCGGCCGGCTCGGGGGCGACCACGCTCGCCGGCGGGACGGTGGCAGCCGCAGCCTGAGGTGGCGCCATCATCGGCACCTGCATGGCCATCGGCATCGGCTGGTAGGCCATCACCTGCCCGCGGCTGATGCGCACCGATTCCTCGCCTTCCTTGATTTCGATTTCAGCGACGCCCGATTCCTCAAGCAGCTCGATGAGTTTCTTAACCTTTCTGATATCCACCCTGGTCCCCTGCGCCGGACCGCTGGCCCGGCTCTGTCGTATTTAATCTGATGGCAGCAGCCGCTACGGCCGCGCCAGGTAGTGGTCGGCGGCGCGCAGGGCGAGTTCATAGCCCTGGATGCCGAGCCCCGTAATGACGCCGACGGCGATGTCCGATAGATAGGAATGCTGGCGAAACGCCTCTCGCGCATGCACGTTGGAGATGTGCACCTCGATGAACGGGATGGCGACGCCAAGCAGGGCGTCGCGCAGGGCGACGCTGGTATGGGTGTAGGCGCCGGGGTTGATGACGATGAAGACCACCCCTTCGCCGCGGGCGGCATGGATGCGATCGACCAGCGCGCCTTCGCTGTTGTGCTGGAAGCTGGCCAGTTCGTGGCCGAGGCAGCGGGCGGCCTCACTGCACTGTTGTTCCAGAGAGGCCAGGGTTATGGAGCCGTACACGCCGGGCTCACGCAGTCCCAGCAGATTCAGATTCGGACCATTGATGACCAACAGTTTCGACACGCCGTGGCAACCTGACACCCCGCCAATCCGGGAGGCGCGAAGCTAGCATACATTGCCAGAAGTTGCGAACGCGTTTGCGGATTTTAGCCGCCAGATCTGTCGTCGCGAGACGGCCGCTCAGGGTTGAGCGAGGTAGCCTTCAAGGGCCTTGCTGGCATCGTCCGCGAGCCATTCGCCCTGATGCAACATCAGCACCCGGCCATCGCGTCCGACCACCACCGTGAAGGGCAGCGCACCGATCTCATTGCCGAGGGTCGTCATGAAGCGCGCGACATCCTGATCGCCGAGGAGCACCGGGTAGTTGATGGCGTGTGCGGTGAGAAACGGCTTCACGGCTTCGACCTGATCAAGGGCGATGCCGACAAATTGCACACCATGCGACCCCAGGCGGTTCTGCAGATCAACAAACGCTGGTATCTCTTTCAAACAGGGCGGGCACCAGGTCGCCCAGAAATTCAACACCACCAGGCCGCCTTTCCAGCGGGACAGCGGCTGGGACTTACCGTCCACATCGGCGAACGACCAGTTGAACACCGCACTCGGGGTGGCGGCCGGCGCAGCGCTTACCGGCGGCGACGCCAACGCTTGCGCTTGCGCAAGGCGCGCCCGCGAACTGTATTGATGCATGACATAGCCGGCCGTCGCGGCCAACAGAGCGAGAGCCACGAAACCAAGATGCGCAGGTTTCATGGTCGTGAGGTGCCGAGCCGGTCGAGATGACCGTTGAATTCGGTGGCTTCGACGAAGCCGGTCACGCGGTTATTGCGCATCTCTTCGCCATCGGCAAAGAACAGCACAGCGGGCGGGCCGAACAGGCCATAGTGCTCGAGCAAGGCCTTGTCCGCCGGCGAACCGGCGGTGACGTCGGCACGCAGCAATTTCAAACCAGACAGGCGCGGCGCGACCTCGGCGTGGGCGAAGGTCTGCTTCTCCAGGTGTTTGCACTCGATGCACCAGTCGGCATAGAAATCGAGCATCACCGACTGACCGGCGCTGCGCGCACTGGCGATTTCCTGCTGGACGGCCGCCAATGACGCGACTTTCACAAAGGCGGTCGGGGTGTAGGACCGGACGGTGGCGCGCGCGCCGACCAAGGGCGCGAGAGGCTGCCAGGGATCGTCACCACCCGCCGCCGCGCCGATCACCAGGATCACGCCATAAACCAGACTCGCGAGGCCCACGCCCTGATTGAAGCGCTTCCAACCGCTAGCGCGGTCAGCGGGCCGATCCAGCGCGCCGAGGTAGACCGCCGAGCCGATCAAAAGCAGCGCCCACAGCGCCAGCGTGACCGGGCCGGGCAGGATGCGCGACATGAACAGGATGGCGATACCCAGGAACACCACACCGAACACACGCTTGATGTTCTCCATCCAGGCCCCGACCCGCGGCAACAATCCACCGGCCGAAGTGCCAAGCGCAATCAAGGGCAGGCCCATGCCAATGCCGAGCGCGAACAAGGCGCTGCCACCGACTACCGCCGAGCCGGTCTGGCTGATATAGGCCAGCGCCCCCGCCAGCGGCGGCGCCACGCACGGTCCGACGATCAGCGCCGACAGGGCGCCCATCACGCCCACGCCGAGATAACTGCCGCCGCGCTGCGCGCGGCTGATGCGATCGAGGCGGGTCTGTAACGCGTTAGGCAATTGCAGTTCATAGAAGCCAAACATCGATATCGAGAGGGCGACGAACAGCAAGCTGAAAGTGATCAGGACAGCCGGCTTTTGAAAGGCGGCCTGCAGATTGTGACCGAGCAACCCAGCGGCGACGCCGGCCAGGGCATAGGTCATCGCCATGGCCACCACATAGATCGAAGACAACGTGAAACCGCGCGTGGCGCCGACCGGCTGCTGCTGACCGACGATGATGCCGGACAGAATCGGCACCATCGGCAAGACGCAGGGCGTAAAAGCGAGCAGTAGGCCGAGGCCCAGGAAGCTCACCAGCGTCAGGGCCAGCGAGCGATGAGCCAGTTCGTTGGTGATGCGATCAGCGGCGCCCTGATCATTGCCAGCTGCCGCACCGTTGGCGCTGCCGATGGTAGTCGATGCGGATGGGCCAGAATTGCCGGTGGGTGGCGCCGCTGCGTTCGCGCCACTGTTGAAGGCCACGCGCTTGTGGATCGGCGGATAGCAGATACCGTCCTCGGCACAACCCTGGTAGCGGACTTCGGCTTCGACGATATCCGTGCCGGCGGGACGCGCCGTCACCGGCACGCTGATCTGCGCTTCATGCTTGAAGATTTTGACCTCGCCGAACTCCGGGTCCTGCTTGATCTCGCCCTCGGGCAGTTTCGCCTCACCGAGGGTCAGGCCCGGCGTGGCGGCGCCGATCTTCATCTTATCGTGATAGAGGTAATAGCCGGGCTGGATCTCCCAGCTCAGCACTAGAGCGCCGTCGGCGGCGGTACTCTCGCTCAGCACGAAGGCCTGATCCGGGGGCAGGAAATCACGCTGACCGGCGAGCTTCTCAGGTCTAGCCAGTGCATCGATCTGATCGAGCACGCCCGCCGGCGCGGTACCGGCGAACAGCGCCAGCAGCAAAGTCAGCAGGGTGAAACGGCGCGATTTATCCATTGCAAATAAGCTTCCAACCCGCATGCGATAGGGACTGCTATCAGCTCCGGGAGTTCATAGGGGTGCTCGCTCAACCATAGCTGCTCCAGGGCGGCGTAGGCGGCGGTGGTGGTCTTGGCCACCAGCTGAAATTCCTGGGCACGTTCGAGCGCACCTTCCCACAGATATATCGATTCCGCTCCCGGCACGATAGTCACACAGGCCGCAAGGCGCTGCGTGACCGCCGCTTCTGCGAGTCGATTCGCAGTCGCCCGGTCGGGGACAGTACACAGAACGACGAGGGCGGTCGGGCTTGCGGTCATCGCGCACAGACGGCGAAGGATATGATGCTATTGTAATCGTCCGCACGACCCTCAGCTATTTGATCCATGCCGCTGCTCTTCATTTTGCTGCTGCTCTTCATCGGCCTGCCCATGGTCGAGATTTACGTCCTGATTCAAGTCGGTCACGAGATCGGCGCGCTGTGGACCATCGCTCTGTTACTCGCCGTCGCCGCGCTCGGCAGTGCGCTGCTGCGCCTGCAGGGGCTTGCGACCCTCGCCAATGTGCAGGCTGCCATGACCCGTGGCGAGCTGCCGACCGAGGCCATCCTCGAAGGTCTGGTACTGCTGCTGGCAGGTGTGTTGATGGTGACACCGGGTTTCGTCACCGACATCGCCGGGTTTTTGTTCCTGCTGCCGCCAGTGCGGCGTGCCCTGGCACGGCGCTTGGGCACGGGCCTCATGATGCGCGTGCAGCGCGGCCCTAACATGCGCCCGCCGGGTCCGCCCAGCGCCCGGGCGCAACAGGTGTTGGAAGGTGATTACCGCATTGAACGGGAGCCCTGAGCAGAGCGCCCGCTCTACAGCACGCAAAGCTTGGCGGCGGCCGCGCGCAAGGTCTCGTCTTCCTTGCAGAAGCAGAAGCGCACATACCGCTGTGCCGGTGGCGACTGGTAGAACACCGACATCGGGATCGCTGCGACGCCTATCTCCTTGGTCAACCATGCCACCATCTGCCTGTCATCGAGGGTCGACACCGCGCTGTATTCCGCCAACTGAAAAAACGTACCCGCACTCGGCGTCAAGCGGAAGCGTGAGGTGGCCATGGCGGCATTAAACAAATCCCGCTTGCGTTGATAAAAGGTCGGCAACTGCTCGAGATGTTCGGGATGGTGGGCCATGAAATCGGCCAGCGCATGTTGCAGCGGGGTCGCGGTAACGAAAGCCACGAACTGATGCACGCGCTTGAATTCCACCATCAAGGCCGGCGGTGCCACACAATAGCCGGTCTTCCAGCCCGTCACGTGAAAAGTCTTGCCGAAGGAAAAAATCGCATAGCTGCGCGCGGCGAGCTGCGGCTTGCGCAACACACTCCAGTGCGGCTGACCGTCGAATACCAGGTGTTCATAGACTTCGTCGGAAATCACGATGAGATCATATTGCTCGGCGATTTCGAGCAGGGTATTCAAATCATCTTCATCGACCACGCTGCCGGACGGATTGTGCGGTGAGTTGATCATGATCATGCGCGTGCGGGGTGTGATGGCGCACCGCACGGCGTTCCAATCGATACGATAGGCGGGCGCCGCCAGAACTACATGCACCGGCACACCGCCAGCGAGTCGCACAGCCGGGTCGTAGCAGTCATAAACCGGGTCAAACATGATGACTTCATCACCCGGCCGCACCACTGCGTGTACTGCGCAGAAGATAGCTTCCGTTGCGCCGGGTGTGACGGTGACCTGGGTATCGGCGTCGATGCGATGCTCGTAGAAGCGCTCGACCTTGGCCGCCACCTGCGCTCTTAGCGCCGGCACACCGGCCAACGGCGCGTATTGGTTGTAGCCGTGAGTGGTGTAGTAAGCAAGGCGTTCCGTGAGTGCCAGCGGGCCGTCGTAATCGGGATAGCCCTGCGAGAGATTGATGGCCTTATGGTCATGGGCCATCTGCGACATGATGGTGAAGATGGTGGTGCCGACATCCGGCAATTTGCTTTCGAGACGCGGCGTGGTGCTCATGACGGGCTACGACTGTTTGATGGACAATGTGTCGGGCTTATGGGCCCTGGGCCGGGCGAGTTTCACCGGCGCGGCGCTTTTGATCAACTGCGGGTGCGCCTGCGGCCCAATATCAGCGTGACGGGCGGAAGGATGGCATGAACTCAGCGACAGCCCTGCCCGCGATCTTGCGCGACGACACCGCGCGTCTGCTTGATCGCTTCGCTGAGGCCGCCACCGGCCACTTCGCCGCGTCGGCCGATTCACCACTTGCCGCACAGATAGCCGCCACTTTCGCCAAGAGCTTGTTTGTCGCCGAATACGCGATCCGCTGGCCCGCCGAATTCCTCGCGATGATTACCGCGCCGAATCTGCGCGAGGCGCGCGATCGCGTTGCCTACGATGCCTTGCTCGAAACCGCGCTTGCGCCCTGTAAGGACGTTGTCAGCGCCAAGTCGGCGCTGCGCCGCCTGCGGCGCGCGGAAATAGTCCGCATCGCCTGGCGCGATCTCGAACTCGGCATCCGTGTCGACATCATCATGACCGAACTCAGCGCCTTCGCCGACGCGGTAGTCGGCCATGTCGTGACCTGGCTACATCGCTATTTCGAACCGCGCGTCGGCCGCGCCTGCGGCGAGGACGGCGCACCCTTGAGTCTGCTGGTGCTCGCCATGGGCAAACTCGGTGGCGGCGAACTCAACTTCTCCTCCGACATCGATCTGCTGTTCATCTATGAACACGATGGCGAAACGCACGGCGGTCGCAAGGCCATCGATCATCAGGACTATTTCGATCGCGTCGGACGCGAGTTGATCGGTCTGTTAAACGAAAAGACCGCCGACGGCTATGTGTTCCGCGTCGACATGCGCTTAAGACCCTTTGGCGATAGCGGACCACTGACCAGCAGCCTCGCGGCCATCGAACACTACTACGCCGTGCACGGCCGCGATTGGGAGCGCTATGCCTTGATCAAGGCGCGTACACTGTGTGGCGACGAGCGCTGTCGTATCGCCCTTGAAGCCTTGATCCGGCCGTTTGTATTCCGTCGCTATCTCGACTTCGGCGCACTCGACGCCTTACGTGAAATGAAAGCGCTCATCGACAGCGAAGCGCGCAGCGAAGCCTTGAGCGATAACATCAAACGCGGTCGCGGCGGCATTCGCGAGATCGAATTCACCGGTCAGTTGTTTCAGCTCACCCGCGGCGGACGTGACGCACGACTGCGCAATCGCGCGCTCATGCCGACGCTTGCCGCCTGCGCTGAACTCGGTCTGCTGGATGCCGAAGAAGTCGCGAGCTTGAGCGCGAGTTATCGCTTCCTGCGCGTGGTCGAGCATCGTCTGCAACAGGTGCGCGATGAACAGACCCACAGCCTGCCGCATGACGACAAGGAACGGGCGCGTATCGCCTTTGCCGCGGGCTTTGCCGACTGGCCGACATTTCATGACGCACTCAGCATCCATCGCCAGGCAACACGGGCGCTGTTCGCGGCGCTATTGAAACCGGCCGGCGCACCGGACGAAGACACACCGGCCGCCGCCAGTCCCTGGGACACGCTGTGGCAAGAGGCGGTGGCGGACAATCTTGCATCTCGTCTGGCAGCGCACGGACGCAACGATAACGCCGTGCTCGCCGCCGTCGTGCTGGATCTCAAATCCGAGCGCTTCCAGTCACGTTTGAGTCAGCACAGCCGCGCGCGCCTCGATCGCATCATGCCGACCTTGCTACAGATGATCTGCGCGCGCGCCGTCAATGACGAGACCGTGCAAAGAATCACAGGACTGCTGCGCGCCGTAGCCGGACGCAGCGTCTATCTGGCCTTCCTGGCCGACCATCCCGACGCGCTCGCGCGACTCATCGAATTGTTCGCCGCCAGCGGCGCGATAGCGCAACAGATTACCCGTCACCCGCTGCTGCTCGACGAATTGCTGGACCCGCGCACGCTCTACGCGCCACCCGATCAGGCGCGCCTGCACGCACTGCTCGCCGAACAGCTGGTCTCGGCCGACGACCTCGAAGTGGCGATGGAAACCCTGCGCAGCTTCAAGGGCAGCCAGGTGTTGCGCGTCGCGGCGAGCGACATCACCGGCCAGTTCCCCATCGCCGAAGTCAGTAACCAGCTCACCTACATTGCCGAAGCCTGCGTCGACGCCGCGCTGAAGCTCGCTTGGCGGGATCTCGTCGCACGCTATGGCGCGCCGAGCTATGGACAGGGCGACACGCGCCGCCAGGCCCGCGTCACCGTCATTGCTTACGGCAAGCTCGGCGGCTGGGAACTTGGCTATGGATCGGATCTCGATCTTGTCTTCCTGCATGACAGCAGCGGCGAAGAACAGCGCACCGCTGGCGAACATGCGGTGGAGAACAACGTGTTCTTCAGTCGTCTGGTGCAGCGCTTCATCCACATCCTGAGCACGGTCACGCCCGCCGGGGCGACCTATGAAATCGATACACGTCTGCGGCCAAGCGGCGCGGCCGGTCAGCTGGTCACCAACTGCGAAGCCTTTGCCCATTACCAACTGAACGAAGCCTGGGTGTGGGAACACCAGGCGCTGGTGCGGGCACGACCGATAGCCGGCGATGCGGTCCTGGCCGCGCGCTTCGGTGAGATCCGTAGGGAGGTGCTGGTACAAGCGCGTCAACCCGCAGCCTTACAGCGCGACGTCATCGAAATGCGCGCACGCATGTTGAAGGAATTGGACCGCAGCAATGCGCGCAGCTTCGATCTCAAGCACGGCATCGGAGGTGTTACTGACATTGAATTTATGGTGCAATACGCCGTCCTTCGGTGGGCCGGCGAGCATTCGCCGCTGCTCGCCTGGACCGACAACCTGCGACTCCTCGAGACTATCGCTGACCTGGATTTGCTGCCGGCCCCGTTGTGCCGCAGCTTGCACGATGCCTATTTTGCCTATCGTGCCGAGCTGCATCGCTGCGCCCTGCAGCAAATAGATGGGCTGGTCGATGCAAAGCGCTTTCAAGCGCAGCGCCAGGAAGTCCGGCAGATCTGGAACACCGTCTTTGGTCTTTAAGCGCACGCAGGAGAGAACACATGAGTTACGCCGATCGCGATGGAGTGATCTGGATGGATGGGGCGATGGTCCCGTGGCGCGACGCCAACGTCCACGTCCTGACCCACTCGCTGCATTATGGCGTGGGCGCGTTCGAAGGCATCCGCGCCTACAAGACCGCGCGCGGCACCGCCATCTTCCGCCTCGATGATCATGTGCAACGCTTGTTCGACACCTGCCACATCCTTGAAATGAAGATGCCCTTCACTCACCAACAGATCCGTGAGGCCTGCATTGCCGCCGTACGCGACAACCAGCTCGAGACCGCCTACATCCGCCCACTGGCGTTCTACGGCTCGGAAGGCATGGGCCTGCATGCGCAGAATCTCTCTACCCATGTGGCCGTCGCCGCGTGGTTCTGGGGTGCCTATCTCGGCGCGGATGCGCTGACCAAGGGTATCCGCATCAAGACTTCGTCCTATACACGCCATCTGGTCAACAGCGTGATGTCCCACGCCAAGGCCTGCGGCAACTACATCAATTCCATCCTCGCCCTGCAGGAAGCCGCGCGTGATGGTTATGACGAGGCGCTGTTGCTCGACGCCGACGGCATGGTCGCCGAAGGCAGCGGTGAGAACATCTTCATCGTGCGTCGCGGCAAGCTCTATACGCCCTCCATCACTTCGGTGCTGGAAGGCATCACGCGCGACACCGTCATGCAGATCGCGCGCGAAGAAGGTATCGAAGTCGAAGAGAAGCGCATCACCCGCGATGAGGTCTACATCGCCGACGAATGCTTCTTCACCGGCACCGCCGCCGAAGTGACGCCGATACGCGAGCTCGATAATCGTCAGATCGGCAAAGGCTCGCTTGGCCCGATCACGCAGAAGCTGCAGAGCATCTACCTCGATCTCGTCGAAGGTCGGCGCAAGTGTCCGCCGGAGTGGCTGACCCTGGTCAACTGAAGCACGCCGCGCACGCGCGCCAAACCATGACCCGCGCGCTGGTGGTGTGGCAGTGGACCGACGGCAAACGCGGTCACGAGCGCCAGTGTGAAGGACTCATTCAAGCGCTCGCTGAGCGGCGGCCCGTCGAGCACCATGTGCTTGCCATCCCTGCTTCGTCGCTCCAACGTCTGCTCGATTTCGTTGCCGGTTCGCTGCCCGCACTGCGAGCGCTGCCTGATCCCGATCTGATTGTCGGCGCCGGTCGCGCCTGTGGCCTGCCCGTGCTGGCCGCGCGTCGTGCGCGGGGTGGACGGAGCATCTGCATCATGCGTCCGTCGCTACCACGTCGTTGCTTCGATCTCTGCATCATTCCTCGCCATGATGATGTGGCGCCGTGCGCTGGCGTGGTGGTGAGTGAAGGTCCTCTAAATCCAATGCGCGCGGCGGCAACCCGTGAAGCGGGTCTCGGCGTATTGCTGTTGGGTGGGCCCTCGGCGCATCACGCTTGGGAGGAGCAGGCGATGTTCGCGCAGATCGATCATCTGCTTGCAGCGCGACCGGGCATGCATTGGGTGGCGACAGATTCGCGTCGTTCGCCGGCGGGTCTTGGTGCGCGACTGGCGACCTTGGGCGCGGTCGAATTTCTATCCCATCGCGACACGGCGCCGGACTGGCTACCAGCGCTATTGGCGCGCGCGGAACAAATATGGGTCAGTGCCGACAGTGTGTCGATGATCTACGAAGCTCTGAGTACGGGCGCACGAGTTGGGGTATTGGATGTGCCCGCGCGACGGGCAGATCGCATTACGGCCATCGCCGGTCAATTGCGTTCGCGCGGACTGTTAATGTCGTTGAATACTGCGGAGTCTGACCTCCGAGCACCGACGATCGTCTTGCGCGAAGCGGAGCGCATCGTCGATGTGATTCTGGCACGCTGGCCGACGCTTGGAGCACGCGCATGAGTCGCCGCCTGACGGTCATGCAGCTGCTGCCACAACTCGATGTCGGCGGCGTCGAGCGTGGCACTATCCAAATCGCCCAGGCCCTCACCCGCGCTGGCCATCGCGCCATCGTGGTCAGCGCTGGCGGCCAACTGGTGCCGGAATTGGAAGCCTGTGGCGCGGAGCATGTCAGTCTCGCCATCGGCGAGAAGCGACTCGGCACACTGCGTCACATCGGCGCGCTACGGGACTACTTGCGACGTGAGCGTGTCGACGTGATGCATGCACGCTCGCGGCTGCCCGCGTGGATAGGCTATCTCGCATGGCAAGGACTCAGCGCCTCGACGCGACCGGCCTGGGTTACCACCGTGCACGGTCCCTACAGCGTCAATTCCTATTCGCGCATCATGGTCAGTGGCGCGCGGGTCATCGCGATTTCGCAATTCATCCGCAGCTATATCACCGGCAACTATCCCAAGATCGAACCGTCGCGCATCGTCGTGATCCCGCGCGGCGTCGACCGCCGTGATTACGCCTATGACTTCAAACCCGATGTGGCATGGCAGGCCGCATGGAACGTGAAATACGGCGCGCTCGCCGAGCGCGCGCTACTGATCCTGCCGGCCAGACTCACGCGCTGGAAAGGTCAGCGCGATTTCATTGACGTGATGGCCTTGTTGCGCAAGCGCGGCCTCGCCGTCCACGGACTCATCGCCGGCGCGGCCCATCCGCGCAACCGCGCCTTTGAGGATGAACTGCATGCCCGTGTTAGCGCCCTCGGGCTTGAGGGCGATATCAGCTTTCTCGGTCAACGCCGCGATCTGCGTGAGCTGTTAGCTATCTCCAGCATCGCCTGTTCGCTCACCACCGAACCGGAAGCTTTCGGGCGCACCACGATCGAAGCGCTGAGTGTCGGCACGCCGGTGGTGGGCTATGACTACGGCGGCACGGCCGAGATTCTGCGCAACTGTTTTCCGCAAGGCCTGGTGCCGAAGGGTAATATCGAAGCGGCAGCGGATCGTATCGCCGATCTCTTGGCAGCACCGCAAGCGGTGCCGCGTGACCATCCCTATACCGTCGAAGCCTTGCAGCGCGCGACGCTCGCGGTCTATGAAGAGGTCGCGTCTCAGGGACGGGCATAGTCGTAGCCGAAGTGGTGCCGCAGACAGCGTCGGCAGGCTTCGGCGACGAAGGCTTGATCATCAGCGCTATAGCGCGGCATGAGTTCATCGCCACTGACGCGCACCGCGCCGGGCGGACGCTTCGGATCGTTGCGTGCGGCCATGCTGCGCTTGTCCGATTGGGCGACGCCGTGAGCGATGGCCGCGCTGCTCAAATCCAACTGAAAGTGGGCAGCGATACGGCTCAGTTCCACCTCGACGGTGGCTTGCAGGTCTTCGTAGCGCAACACCGTGATACGCTCGGGCACGCGCGCGACGGCATCACCCCAGCTGTTCATAAAGCGCAGCGTCCACCAGATATCACTATTGTAACCGCGACCGGTGGCATCGCCACGCAGATAAGTCGGGAAGTCGACGCCGTAGCGCTGTTGCCATTTCACATAATTCGAGGCTAAGGAGGCGCGCAGATCGCGCACCAGCACCACATATCGCGGCAAGCCAAAATGACGCTGCATGCCGGCATAGGTCAGCAGCGGATGGGGCATGCTGTGGCTGCTGATTAAACGCGGCAGCTGGGGGTAGACGACTGGGTCGCGCGGTCCGCCGATGATGTCGTTGGCATGGTTGTAGGCCGGTGGCGGCGTGTCGTATTGATAAGATAGCGCGTTGGCGAGCATGAACTTCAGCCAGTGCGTGCCGGACTGATGCATGCTCGCAATCTGGCCCACGCAGTGGCGCTGACTTAAGAGCGCGAAGTTACCTAGCCCGCGCCGCCAAGCGTGGAAGTGAAAGCCGAAGATCTGTTGGAAAGTAAGCATCATGGGAAGCGCGGTGAAGCAGGTGTCAGCGTTGTGAGCAGGATTCTGGTCATTAAGCTCGGTGCGCTCGGTGATGTGGTGATGGCGACGCCTTTGCTCGACGCCATCGCGCGACATCATGCTGGGGACGAACTCGAGCTATTGACCACGCCAGCTTTCGTGCCCTTGTTTGCCGAGTGGCCGCGCTATCGCGTAACGAGTTTCGCGCGCGCCGGTTGGCGCAACAATCTCGCTGTACTGCGCTGGCTGCGAGATTCGCGCTTTGATCGCATCTACGATCTACAAGCCAATGATCGCACCGCGCTGTGGTGCGCATTGTCCGGTAGTCGCGAACGGGTCGGCAACCATAATCGCTTTCCCTACTCCCATCACCCGAGCGACGCCTGGCGCGGGCAGTGTCATATCTTCGAACGGATGCGGGCGGTATTAGCGAGCGTAGGCATCACCGACATTGCTGAACGACCCCTGCTGCCCTGTGGGGAAGCAGCGCGCTTGAAGGTTGCAACGTGGTGCCAGGCGCAGGGCCTCGGCGATCAGCGCGTGGTGTTGTTGCATGCGGGCGCGAGTCCCACTCGGCCGGAGAAGCGCTGGCCACATTTCGCGGCGCTCGCCGCCAGGCTGCTGGCGATTGGCCATAAGGTGGTCTGGCTGGGGGCTGAGCCCGATAGCACGCGCAACGGCGAGCTGGCGCGCGTGGGCGGCATCGACGCGACCGGCGTGTTTGCGTTACCCGAACTCGCTGAACTCGGTCGTCACGCCCATTTCGCCGTGACCAACGATTCGGGCCCCATGCATGTGCTGGCGGCCGCCGACATGCCCGTATTCGGCCTGTTCGGACCCAGCGATTGGCGACGCAACCATGCGCTTGGGCAGGCCGCGCACGTCATTGCTTGTATGGATCACGACCCGCATTTTGCGGGCCAACGTATAGCTGACTGTTTGAAGTCGCTCAGCGTCGACGTGGTGTGGTCACGCCTGGCGGCGGCGGGCTTGGTCGGCGATCAGCTCGGCGTATAGCTCAAGGTAACGGGCCACCACGACGTCGGGCGTGTAGTTCGTGCGGAAACGATCGAGCGCGGCTTGGGCACGAGCGCAGGCGGCATCGTAATCGGCGAGCGTTCGCGCCAGTGCTGGCAGCAACGCCTCGGCATTGTCACTCGCAGCGAAGCAGGCCGTGGTGTCATCGATAATTTCCAACGGCCCGGCGGTCGGCGTGGTGACTATCGGTACGCCGCAGGCCATCGCCTCCAATATCACGATGATCCAGGGCTGGGCGGCGACCCGATCGATGCGCGGCGCGCGCAAGGTGCGCCTGCACAACCTGTGGCGCGAACATTTGCAGGTGTCGACGCACAGCCCGTTGCGCAAGCACATCCCAGTTGCCGTGGCAGCACACTGACACGCAATGAATATTGGGCTGCGCGGCAAGCAGAGGCAGCGCCGCGCCACGCGCGGCGCCGATAGCGAGCAGCGGGTGACCGCGCGCGGCGAGGGCAAGACTGAGATCGACAAAGGAGCGCTCGGCACCGCCGAAACTTTGAGCCAGCATGATCTGGGCGATACGCATTTAGGACGGTCCGCTGGTGTCCACAAGCAATTGTTCGAGCGCCGACCATACGCGCTCAGGCGCAAGCAAGATCAGATCATTTTCCGGTGCCTGCACGATGCTAGTGCGCGCTCCCCAGGGTCGATAGCGCGTCGGATCACCCGGACCAAAGGGTGTGATCGTAGCAACGCCCATCGCGGCCGCAATGTGGCCGAGGCCCGAATCATTGCCGACGAAGGCAGCAGCGCGCGCGATCAGAGCAGCAGCCGTACGAAGGGTCGTACGACCGCTGGTGACGAGCGTTGGTAGCGCGACATCGGCGATGGCTTGTGCGTCTTTTTCATCCTCGGGCGAGCCGAGGATGATTGCCGCATCGAAGCGGCGCGCGGCGAGCGCAAGCAGCGAGCGATAGGAACCTCGTGGCCATTTCTTGCCGGGCCAATTGGCGCCGGGCGCGATGGCCAGCCAGTGCTTGCCGGGTAAGGATAAGAGAAGTTTGGCGGCCGCTGCTCGATCGTCGTCATTGAGATAGAGCCGACAGGGAGGTGGCGTAGTGGTGATCTTGAGTGGTGCGAGAGCGGCATAGTGTTCCTGTGCCGCATGCAGGTTGGCGTTGCGATGCCGAGGTTTGTACAGACGCTGATCGGCACGCAGTAAATTTCCCAGGAAATGGCTGCGCAGATCGACCACAAGCCGATAGCGATGACGGCGCAGAGCGCGCAGAAACGCGAATCGCTCTGACCAGCCAGAGCGTTTGTTATAGAGAAAGATCTCGCCGGCATAGGGCGCTGCAGCTAGCAGCTCCGCCGAGCGTGCGTCAGCAAAGATATCGATGGGACTGTCGGGAAAATGTGTCGCCAAGGCCTCGAACACCGGCGTGGTCAAAACCACATCACCGATGTTGCTCAAAGTGACGACGAGCAGGCGCGGGGTGTCCGCCATCGGTAGCCAGTCACTTGCCGATACAGAAGCGCGAGAGCTCGCGCAAAGCATTGACCACAAAAGACAATAGCGCCGCTTCGGGGTGCCCTTGGGGCCAAGCAAGGGGCCTGCGGCGAAAGGTGAGTAGGTAGTCGGGCATGTTCATGTTGGTGCGCGGGTCAAGTCGGCGCCGGCTTAACTCAGCGGGGACTGATTGTACCCAACCGGCGGCGCACCGCTGGTGACAAGCCTATCACTGATGGGGTACGGACGATTTGCCAGTTGGCTCCGCACTTGCTGCCCGATTTAAGTTTGGTGGTTTCAGGGTGAGGGGGGACGACGAACCCGACTTAGATCGGCGGCGGCCGCCAATGATTGCTGCATAGATAATCGGCGGTCCTTGTTTTCCGGGTCCCATCCGATCACGACGCCGTGTTCTTCGAAGTCCGGCTCCGGCGCTGGTTCACATTGCAGCCCGGTTTTTTCGACTGCTGCCGTGGGCAGCGTCACTGCCGCGATTGCAGACAAGCCATCTTTCGCCCGAATGGAACGACCCAATGACCAAAGACGCTCTTCGGATACGCAATTCAATCCGCATATAGACGTTTCTAGTCGATCGAGTTCCCGATTAAATTGGGGCTCGAAAACCTTTGGCCTAGGTAAGCCGGCTGCGGTCAGCGCCCTCTTGTCGAAAATGAATCGAGCGATCTCCCCTGCCGGATCTATGAACTGGACTTCACCGCCATGCTTTGAGTACCAAGTCGATAACCACTTTCGGAACCTCGTCGACAAATGTCTTAGTCCCATAATCCTTGTCCAAGGGAGAAAAATACGCGGCGTATGAAAGACGGCCATCGCGTCGTAAGGTCGCCGTCACCATCTTGCGCTGCTGTCCACCCCAATCGAAATTGATCTCGCCATCGTCACCCATTGACAGCTCCGGGACTGGCAATGAATTGGGAAGTGCGAGCAGAAAACGTTGGGCTAGAGAGAAAAGCCCATCGTTCGCTGGTACGACACCGCACTCGCGCGCTAATTGAAAAAGATCATTGAATACAAATGACGCCCACGCAGCGGGCGCCAATTTCAATTTTGCGACTTCCTCGACCGCTTTGCGCGCGCTTCTTAGGCCTGTGTCCCCAGCCGGCCAGGATCCCCGCCCACTTAGAAAGCCAGGACCATGCACATAGGCCAATGTGCTCATGCAAATAACTCCACTGTCTTTTCGGTTAAATGCGCGAAGAACATTCTATTCTTCTGCTCCCTGAGTTCGTCTAGTACGACCCAGATCTTTTCTCTTTCGTCGGGATCAATTCGGGTGATCTGAAAAACATCAATGTCGAGAAGAATTGATACTTCCATTCCCGCGAGCGATTCCATTGGCGAACCCTCAAGCGCCTGAGTCACAATTGATATGCAATTGTGCTCCGGGTCGGGTATGACAACGCGGGTTATAAACTCACTCAATGCTTGAGGCACCTCATTCGGCAGGCGAGGCGGGCACGTCAGATATTCGGCAAAATCTCCAAATGGAAGGGGAAGCTTTATCTGATTGATATAGCGAACGGCAATTCGCGTTACATGTAGCGCACCAACTCGCTCTGAGAAAGAGCGCCACAATTGCATGGCTTGGTCACGCAAGTCCCCCCACTTGCCATAAGGCGTAAGACGACTCAGGGTAAAGCCATTGAGTTTGCATTGAAGCACATATAGACCGTCAGTCGAGTCGACTCTGCGGCCAACGGCCACAGGTGAGGATTGAACGGAAGCCCCCTCGATTCCATTTAGTCCTATCATTGCTTCCCAAATATCAGATTTCTTTGGGAACAAAGGTTCAATGCCGGACAAAAATTCGTCAATCGCTTCGATTGGGAAACTCTGTTCGAACTGGATGTCGACCAGCGCTTCCCTCAAGGGCGCTCTAGAAAGTTGTCTATGCTGGGCCACCAGTAGCTCCCATATACCGTGCGCTAAATGCCCTCGTGATTCGCATCGGTCACGCCACACGCGCGCTCATAGCGCCATGTTTCGGGCGGCTCAGTATACCGACAACGCGACATTGCGAAACAGGAGCCGATCCACTATTAGCCCAATGCCGTGGCGCCACGGCTGTCTGCTTCTGGAACGGGGTCGAGGCACGACGTTTAGCGGCCGCGCGCTACCTATTTACAGCAGGCGACCTGGTGGGTTTCAGAACACGTAGCCCCGCCGAATATCCCTGCTCCCGAGACCGTAAGCCCCGTCGTTTGAAAGGCGTTCCCGCTCCAGCCGGCGCAGTTAAAGGCCTGGCCTATAGGGACTCCGGATATATCTGCTGGGGTTCCATTGATGCCGGCAATTGGTGTGGCCTGTATCCACGCTGGGGCGTGAGCTCGCACCGTCTTTGATGGATGTATCGAGCTGATATATTCCGCGCTCGTGCACATCGGGCTGGCGGGAAACTTCGCATCGCACATTCGCGAGAGCACCGCGTACCCAGTATTCGCCGGCCCGCTCAGCGTCGAAACGCCAACGAAGCTCCGCGCCTCTGCGACGCCCATGCCGAGCACCACCACACCGACCATTGCCGCGATGCCGCTGAATTTCATCTCTCCCCCTGCCATGAACTAGTCCCGTTCCAAGTCTAGGTGCTGACAGGGTGAGCGATTGTTAATAACTGTATCGCCAGATGGGGCCGCGATATGCTCGCGCCATAGCCGCTCAGGCAAGGTGCCGGAGCTGGAATCGCCTGACCATCTACGCGGGGCAAACTAGGCACCAACAATGCTGATCTTCGATTTGATTCCTGATGCCGACGTCCTGCTCAATCTCGCCCCGGAAGAATTGGCGTATCCGCTCCTTCAGGTTGCTGAGTCCAACCTGCAGAGCCGCATGGTTCACCGCGATCGGATCGTTTCCACAGATGGGCCGCCATTTTCCCAGGTGAGGCCATATGAGCGCCAGGAAGAAGAGGTGCGGCTTGCACTGACGGAGGCGCTTATGTGGCTCGAGGTGAATGCGATACTTCTTCCTGCGGTCGGCACCAATGGGAATAGTGGGTGGAGAGTCCTGGGTCGTCGCGCGCGCGGCCTTCTCGATCGAGAACAATTCGACAACTTCCGGTCGGCTTCGCTTTTCCCCAAGGCGCTTTTGCATCCGGCAATCGCTGATCGGGTCTGGATTGCTCTCGCGCGTGGCGACCTGTCCGATGCCGTCTTCATTGCGTTCCGTGCTGTCGAGGAGGCTGTGAGGGCCGCCGGTGGATTTCGTGACACCGACGTCGGGGTGGTGTTGATGCGCAGCGCCTTAAATCCCGACAACGGGCCGCTTACTGACACAACTCAGCCAACGGCAGAAAGAGAAGCCCTGGCCGCATTGTTTGCCGGGGCGATTGGCTCCTACAAGAATCCCCATTCCCACCGAACCGTGACAATCACCGACCACCTCGAGGCCCAAGAGATGGTCATGCTCGCATCGCACCTGCTTCGAATTGTCGATTCTCGATTGCGGCGTGCCGGCGGCACATAGCGCGAAGTAGCTCTGGCGGAATCCGCCATGCGCGCGTTGGGCGTGGGAACCTGGCCGGTATCTGGCAACCACAGAAGCCCCACGCGCGTGCGCGTACTGGTCGCGAAACTCCTCCGACGCGCTAGTACACGTGGCTGGATCGCGTGATGATGAGCAGCACGGCAGCGAGCGACGCGTTATCAGCCGAGCTCGTGGAAGGCTTTCACCACTCCCCGGTATCGACCACGGTGAACAGCCCGACGAATGACAAGCCCAAGCGTATGGTGCAGGGGGGATCATGAGTCTAATCGACTTTATCGCCAAGGCGATTCTTCGGAAGTCGCAGAAACGGGAATCAACACTGGCTCCGAATGACTGGCGGTCTAGTAGACCCCATCTATTCTTCCTGAGTCGATTTTTGTGCTCCCAAGACGTCAGCAACATGGTCGGCCATCATTGGGATCATCCCCTCAAAGAGCCGCCGATAGCGGCGATAGCTCGATTCCGCGAACACGGAATACTCATTCCTGCTGCGGTAGTCACGATTCTCAGCTCACAATTCAAAATCACCGATCTAAAATCGTTGCTGAAAGAACGCGGATTGCGCGTTTCCGGCTCCAAGGAACAGCTAGCCGAACGTCTCATCGAAGCAGACCCCAGTGGGATGGCCCGCCTAACTGCTCATTTCGACGTGCTCGAATGTTCTCCCGAAGCGCGGCTCGTTGCCGAGACAATTCTCGCCGACGAGGAAGCAGAGCGACAGGCAGCGGTACGCGATTCGTTTGCGCACTTACGCACCAGAAATTTTCACGCCGCAGCTGCGTCGGTCGCGCACTTCGAATCCAATCGCGTTTTCCCGCGCGGGATCGGAATTGACTGGGCCAAGCCAAATGTCGGTGATGTGGAATTCTTACGCATCCTTTTTGAATCCCGCCCAAAGATCCTCGGTGAATTATCTGAGGCTGAGTGGCTGCAGCTCCGCTTGGCGGCGGCGATGATGAATCTTTGGGGATCGGCGAACGCGAACGCATGGCTGCCAAGCGATTTCCGGGGTGTTTCTAGGTTTGACAATTCAACAGCGGCGCGAATGATCGTTTTTCATTCCAGTCATCTGCAAGAGTTGGCTGCATTTCGCGCCGCAGGAATCAAACGCGTATCTATTTCGAGAGATCGCGAAGGTTCGTGCTCTTCATGCCGTAGCTTGCCGAAGCGTTCACTATTGCTTGATGAAGTTCCAGAGCTGCCTTACGCGGAATGCACCCATCCTATGGGATGCCGGTGCGAGGCTGTCGCTAAGGTTTAGGTCTGCCCGCGCGACCGCTGATCCTGATTAGCATCGACGATGGCTCGTGCGCCGTCCGTTCACTTGGATCCAGCGCTACCCGAACAATACCAGCGTTCCCACTCTTCTTCTGTCATTTGATCGCATCGCGTGCCGCCGCGCGGAGCCCTCTAAATATCTCGCCTTCCATCTCATGCAGCGTCGAGCGCAGGAAGGAGCGCACTGGCATGTTCACCGTGCGGGTGTGCGCGCCGACCTCGACCTGTAGCGGACTGATGGGGTGGCCGAAGACCTGCGTGATGGTGCGGCTGTGCGCGCGCACGCTCTCCGTGCCCTGGAAGCCGTATTCGTGCATGCGGGCATACGGGGCGCTCTTGCCGGCTACTACCCGGCCCGATGACTCATCTGCCGATCGCTCGAGCACCCGATCGGCGTGAACACTCTTGCTCAGTTCCCCCGAGATTCGATGTAAGACCTGTCCCGATAGCTTATAAGCCTTGACGTTGCCTTCCATCTTGATAAGCAGTCGCCTCATCTCGGTCTCGATCGATGAACGAATGCGGTCGCCGCGCGCTCCGATTTTCGCGACGGTCTTGTCGAGATCGGTGAATACGGTAATCAGCGTTGCCATGAGTACTCCCTCGGTCGTTAAGATGCGGGGCCGCGCAATCTGTAAAGCGCGACCTCTCGTTTCATTACTTCGACAAGCAGCCCGTTGACCTGCGATTGAACCCAATCGCTAAGCGCCTGGACCACAGCGTCGGGATCACCTGTCGGAAGCTCGAAGGACTTCGGCTTGGCGTAGGTTAGATATATCGGCTTAAGTGTCGTGCGCACATGTTCGATTTCATCAGCGGAGCATCCCGTTGCTGCAAGGAATTCATCGATGGCCTGCCCATATGCCCGCCACTGTCGCACCATCGAATCCGGAAGCCGCGTTACGTTGCTCATCACGCTGGCCGGAACCGGAAGCCGCGCACTTCGTTATTGAGGATTTCCACGATCACCTTAGCGTTGCGGCGCAGCTGCTCCGGCGTCGCCGTGCCGCTGTGGTCGTGGTAGTGCACGGCACCCGCTCCGCCACCGCCCGCCATGCTGCGGATGACATCAGCCTGCTCGGCGGGCAGCACCATCTCGCGCGCGTGCAGCTGCGCCATCGGGTTGATGCCGCTCGGAATGTCCCAGCCGTCTTTCGCGGAGCCGAATCCGGACTCATAGGCGGTGACCGCAGCGAAGGCGACACCGGCCGCGATGGGGGCCAGCACGGGGCCAACGATGGGGATGCCCGCGACGGCGGCATAGGCGCCAGCAGCGGCTTTCGAGGCATCGCGTCCAATGCTGGCAAGTCCCGCAGCGTTCTCAGCGGCGGCACCAGCAGTGGCTGCCGCCGTTTTGATGGCGGCCCGCGCCGTCTCGCTGGCGGTGGCCGCTGCTGTCATGCCGAGTTGCACAGCGACGAAATGCGTCAACTTAGAAACTTCGATCTTGATGAAGTCCGCCAGAATGCTCTGCCCAATATTGGCCAGCGCCTTCTGCGCGGTCGTCGTGCCCTGGATCATGCCCTGCACCGACTGTGCGACTGCACTGTTAATCGGCGCGAGGAGGCCCTCGATCTTCTTGATGTGCTGCTCGACGGCCTGGTCGTCGTACTTCGCCATATCGGCGTTGTGCTTGTCGGTGAGCGCCGCGATGTCGTCGAGCGTCTTGCGGTAGGCGTCTTCCAATTTGTTGAGGTTCGCCAGCTTCGCGTTCAGCGCGTCGAGGTCAATCTGGAACTGTTGATTGGCGAACTGGCGCTGCTGGGTCAAATAATCCTGGTCATCGGTGATCTGCATGGCGTTCAGCGAGCGCGCATGTTCTTCCTGCATGCTGAGCATGACCGAGTTGTGCTGCTGGGTGCGGCTGATTTCTTCCTCGCGCAGCTTCTCTTGATGCGCGGCCTGCGCCTCAGCCTGCGCCACGACTTCGCGGACCGCCATCTTGTACTGACTCGACTCATAGCCGTAGGCGGCGGCTATCTTCTGCGAGGCCTCAACGGCAAGCGCGATACGGGTGTCGTATTGCCCTTTCGCGGCCTCCATCTGAATTTTGATGCCGGCCAGATCGTCGGCGAGAGCCTGCTGTGCCATCGCCTTTTTAGTCGCGAAGATCTGCGATTCGATTTGAAGGTTGTCTTTCTGCGCGTTGCCGGCGAGGTTCAGCTTTGACTGCCAGTAGGCGAGGTCGCTGGCCAGGTCGTCCTTGAAGTATTGGTCGTGTGCCTCCTTCTTGCGATCAAGCTCGGCCTTGAAAAGCTCGAACGCGGACGGGCCGTGTCCGCCGCTCACCGGCGGATTGTCGTTCCCGCCACTACTACCGCCGCCGCCGATAGAATGGCTTTTGAGGTTAAGATCTTTGAAGCCATCCTTCAGCTTTTGAATGGCGGCGTTCATCTTCACCACGTTGGCATCGACTTCATCAGCCGTCTTGGCCCACATTTCACGCGCTTTCGCGCCGGTGTCGATGAAGTCGTTTTTCAGGTTTGCCCAATCGCCATGCGCCACGTCGTACATGACGCGGCCGAGGCCGGCGCCGCCTTCTTCGAGTAGCGATAACGACGTCGAGCCGATGGCCGAAAGGTCTTTGAAACCCGCGCCGAGATAGACGAGGTTTTCTGCGGTGCCTTCCAGCCACCCATCGAAGGTCTTAAGCGCGTCCGGCGCGGCGACGTTAAACCAGTCCGCCATATCTTTGAGGATGGGCATCATCCGCTGCCCGATGTGGATCTCAAAGGCTTCGATGCCGGTCTTCGCTTCGTTGACGCTCTTCTGATAGGCGTACATCGCGTTGACGGAATCCTGCCCGACCGTGAGGCCGAGTTCAGCCGTGCGCTCTTTGGCCTCCTTTTGCGCGTCGTTGAAGCGCACCAGGGCGTCATAGCTGAAGCCAGTGCCGCGACCGAAGAGGCTCTGCATGGCGATGTTTCGGGCGGTGCCCTCGGTGTACTTACCGAGTACCACTTCGGCTTCCGTCATCAGCTCATTCATGGGCTTGAGGTGCCCTTGATTGTCGCGCAAGGACAGGCCCATCTTTTCGAGATCGGCGGAGTGCGTCTTGATCTGCCGCGACAAGCGCATCACAGCGCTCTCGTAGGTCTGCGTCGAGATCCCGACATCGTCGAGCGCGACCTTCGTCGCTGATGCAGCCTCCGTTGTGCCGCCGAGTTTCTGGCGCAGGTCATTGACAGCAGTGGTGAAGCCGGTAGCCGCTGAAATAGATTCAGAGAACACGGCGCCGCCAGCCAGGATGGCAGTGAAGCCGAGCAGCATGCCGCGCACGCCTTCCACGGCTTCGCCCACTTTCCCAAAGCTCTCCGACATCTCCTTGGCCTGGTGCTGAACATTGCCGGTCAGCGTGTTCAGATTCGACAAGAAGTCCCCGAAGGCGGCCTTGATGCCTACGCTAAATTCTTCGTCAGCCATGTCTCATCCCTCCTTTGTGGGGATCGCGCCAGATGCCAGGCGCGGAAATACTTCGTCTTCCGGACAGCCCCAAGACTGCGCGAGAAAGGCGAGGAAGTTGCCGTCGCCGTCGGTAAATATCCAATCGCGAAACTCACGACTGTTGTACCTCAGCCACGTCGCGCAGTACTCATGGATGGACAGTCCGGTTTCCCATATCCGCGCGACGATTTCGTCATAGGTGAGGGCTTGCAGATCGGGCATGCGGGCTGCGATTGCGGCATGCAATACCAGTATTTCCGCAAGGCTGTTGTCGCCGCCGCCCATGATTTCTTTGAACTCACGCGCGGCGCGCACCTGCGCCTCGAGGTTTCCAATGCGTTTCGAAATGGTCATGCTTGCTGTCCCTTTGAAAGTTCTTCGAGCGCCGCCAGGCGCTTCTCAAGTTCATCGACCTCGCGGATGCGCGCGCAGGCCGCCAGCGCATCGAGGAGACGCGACCCCTGCTCGGGGGATAAGTGGCCTGCGGCGATCGCCGCGAAGATGCTGTCAGCTCGCTCCGTGAGCGAGGCGCCTTTAAATTTGACGCTTACTACGTCGTCGCGGGGGCGCAGCGGCGCTTGGAGCCGGTCGAGGCAGAGCTTGAGGGCAGTTGTGTCGCCGGCTAGGGCGAGGGCGATCGCCTTCTTCACCAGCTTGCGCTGGCTCGGCTCAAGCAGCCGGCGCAGCTCGGTGCGCTTGTCGCGCGCGCCGCAGGGCTTGCCGGCTGGATTGCCGCTTCGTCCTTTCTGGAATTTCACCTGATCACTCCCTGCAAATTTCAGGTGCGCGCGGCGGCAACTGACTGCCCGGCGCGCGGATGCGTACTGGCGGGCGCGTGTTGTCCACCTGGAGTGAGATGCAGCGGGTGGCCGTACCGCTCTCGCTTGGCTCGGACGAAGTTCGCGCGCCGACGTTGTAATTCCAGCGCCACGGCGAAGTGACGGGGACACAGCACGCCAAAGCCTCCGTCTGCGCCAGGTTCATTGCATTGCATCGTTCCGACCGGCAGCCATGTCCTGGGGTCGATCTGCGACACGATCTGGCGCCACTGCGCGCCGGCCTCCGCGCTGGCGTAGGTAGCGGCCGGGTTCGTCGGAGCGGGACGGAGGGGGTTACTCACCGCGAGCGCGGGGCGGGGGCGGGTTGATGATGGGCATCGGCATCGGCAGTAGCCGGATCGCAGTCTTGCCATTTCTCAGTCGCTGAGCCCGAACGACACTCGCGCGTCGGCGGCGCAACTCGATTTCAAGATCAAAATGCCGAGGGCACATCACGCCGAAGTAGCTTTCCGCACCAGGCTTGCCGCATGACGTGACGCTCAATAGGCGCCCCCACAGATCGTGGTGTTGGAGCTCGACCTCGCACGCGTCGGTAATGGGCGCAGCTTCGAAGTCCGGCTGTGGGCAGGTGGTGACAATGCGGACGGTCATAGTGATGGGCTCCTTATCAGAGGTTCCTATCGGCGTCCGTGGTGGAACCGGGCATGGATTGCGTCAGGCGCAAAGGCTTAACCACCCTCCCTCGGGAAAAGTGAATACTGGTAAAACACAGATTATTGAGAAAACTGGGAAAACTGGGAAAACTCAGTCCTGGCGCGGGTTTCCGCCTCACGCGCGAGTTGAATCGGGCCCGCTTAGCGCTGGGTGCCAATTCAGTTTTCCCAATAATCACATTTCCCCGGGGCGCACCAATTTTCAGAGAATCCTGGCGCGGCGCGCGCTCGTGCGGCGCCAGATCACTGGACTGTCCGGCCGTCGGGGTCACTCCCCGCGACTCGCTCGGCCGTAGCTGGCAGATGTACAGATTGGACTCTCGGTCCGCACTGCGGGGGCGACCGACGCCACCGTTTCCAGCATGTGGTAAAGCATTGTGTTCCGGCTCATGCCCCGCTGTGCTTGCCACTGTCGGCGCGCGCCGGCCGAGTATTCCCGAAGCAACCGCAGTACCGTTCGCTTGCCGATGCGATGCGCCTTGCAGTGCTCGATGATCTCGGTCTGTTTGCACAGCCCCGCCTCGATTGCATCCAGAATGACCCGAATGTCCGGTTCGTCCATCTGGAAGCGCTCATCAGCCGCACGTAAAGCGCCTGTGTCGACAAATGCCGCAGATCTTTTTACGTTTCGGTCTCGGGAAATCTCGAATGTGAGCGGCGAAAAATCACCGCGCACCTTGTCGGGCTGCGTCGACACCGTCATGGTGCCGTCCGGGTGTTTCTGCGGGAGAAGGTAAATTAACTCATCGGCGTCGGCGCGCACGTCGCCGGTGCCCTCGAACACCGGTTTGCCCTCAGCGTCCCGATACTTATTGGTATGAGCCAGCAGGATGATGGTCATGCCCTTGGCAGTCAGGGAGCGCAGCAGCTTTAAAATCTCGCGAACCTGCCTTTTGGCGATTACGTCCGTCATTTTCTTGAACGTATCGAAGATGAAAACGACGTCTGATAGGTCAGCGCCGGTGTCATTCATTTTCTGCAATTTGCTGACCACATCTTGCATCGACAGGCCCGGGCGCATATCTGGAAGCATGGCCGTCCAGCCGCCTGCGCGCGCTAGCTCGACGAACTCGGCGGCATTGCTCCCAGCGATGTCAGCGTTGACGTAGTAGGTGCGGTACCCAGCCGCCACTATCTCGCCCGCAAGGTGAGTGAAGAGTGTCGTTTTGCCTCCGTTCGGTTCCGACACGATGATCAGCAAGTGCCCACGAATCACGATGTCAGGGATGATCCACTCAGGGGAGCGCAATTCTGAAATTTCTGATTCGCTCAAAATGAACTCCGTTGCCCACGAAAGAGGATCAGGCGTCGCCTGCAGTTCGAGTTCAGCATTGGATCGTCCTGGATTGTCTGGGTTCTGGTGATCGTCGAGGAGCTTGAAACGAGGTGGTGTGCCGTCGCCCTCTTTATCTGCAGCGAATCCGCTTTGGCTCCCCGCCGGAGTCGGCAGACCACTGTAGGTCTCCGTACATTTACTGATCGCCTCCCTGATGGTGCGTTCGCCGTACGTCTGGACTCCGCGCCGCCCGTCCCACTTCGAACGCATGAGTGCAGACTGGCGAAATAATCGATCTATCTGTGCGGCGTCGCGCGCTGCCCAGAATGCGAGCAGGTTACATAGCGCGAGGTCCCTGCTGCTGTGATCGTCGCCTTCGGCCGGCGGGGAATCGAACAGAGCGCTGAAATTGGCGCCGTTTCTCGCTTGGCGGGCGCGGGAGAGTAGCGCCTGGTCAGCGAGCAAAGAGCTTGGCGCAGGCCGCTGTGGGATCTGAGTGGACTTTGGTGACTCAGCTTTCTGCATGAACTTGTCATGCAGCCAATGCAGCGCGACAGGTGCGGGCCGGACGGCACCGCTTGCCTGCTGCCCGGTAACAGTAAGGAACCTCGGGGAGTCCTTGTCGTAGATCTCGAGCCTATTGCCAGGACCGCCTTTGCCACTTCGCTGCGCTTCACCGAGCGTGAATATGCGAAGGCCGGTGCCGCTGGGGCTGTGCTCCACGTAGCAGCCATCGAACTGCGAAACTACTTCCTGCGCCCACGGCTCGATTGCTCCATCGGAATCGATGATGTGGTCCAGGTCGATGCCCACTATGTCATCGCGGACGACAATCCCTATTCCGTCGAATCCGCCGGATAAATACGCGCGAAGCGCATCATCAAAGCAGCACCAAGTCATCGGGTCTGTCGTGGAAGCATATCCACCGTTTCGCGGGTTCTGCGGCGGCTTTGTCCAGTGGCCCTTCTTGAGCTCGTAGCGCCATGCGACCCACTGCGGCCGGGCCTTCAACTCATCGGGTATTTGATCAGCTATTACCGGCAACGGTACCGGCTTCGATTCGACGTCGTATGCGTTGAATGGCTTCCCTTTCAGATCCGCGATGTTGCCGACGTTCAATGGATGGCCCTCGGCACGCGATCGTCGCCCACCTTTCGCCGGGCCGGCTGCGCCTTCTCCATCGTGAAGTCGCCCAGAACTTCCAAAGAGCCCCGATCTCGCGAAGCCAGCCAGGATTCGGAGCACTGGGGCAATGCGGCGTCCGACTGCAGACGCCCATAGGCGTATGCCAGCTCTGTTACCTTGGTGATGATCTCGTCCGAATGCGCGGCAGCCACAATGACGAGCACCACGTTGGCTGTGGGCCGGCCGGCGGCTGTGGCTTCGCAGTAATCGACGAATCGGATCCTGGCGTTGCTGTTGTCGGCGTCGAACACGCTCGCGTCTGCTGTAGCTACGTCGGAGAGCACCCGGGCGTGGCAGGCCTCAGCGTCGCCCGCCGCGTGCTGACGGCCGCATATCGGGCAACAGCTGGTGCCGCACAGTTGATCGGCGCGCTGGTGAGCGGCATGATCTGAGGCGGCCTGCCAGCCTTTCTCACGTCTTGCCACTCCCGCGCCGCCCTTCGGGGCGTGCGCGCTTTTCATCACGCAGCCTTGGTATTCCGACTTTCCGAAATGCGCTGCTCTTGCCAGAGCGTAATTTCGTCTTCAACCCATGCAACGCTCGCGGGGCCAAGTCGCACAGGCTTCGGAAATTGGCCGCGCGCCATCAGAGCGTAGATTTGAGAACGAGATAAGGCTACGCGGCTTTCCACCGCGGGACGACGCAGAAAAATGGTCATGTCGATACCCTTGTTCAGCCCGCGCATTCAACGCGCGGAGTTAAAGCGGGCGTCCGCAATTGGGACGCGCTAACCGCGCTAGAGCGCGGTGAACAGGTTCGGTAGATAGGTAGGTGAGTCGGCAGATTGGTCGGTAGTGCTGGCACGTAGAGTACTCCAATTGCTTTGGCTGGAACAATATGGAGCGAATCTAGAAAGGATTGGGGGCAACCGCAGCAACCCCCCCAAAAAAGCCGATTTTATTCTTTAATTTTTCGGGGGTACTTGCCTTATGCATGATGCTATGAATTGGTCTTGTGCCGCGCTATCGGCGTCGGGGTTGTAATGCCGTAACAGCTCACGCAAGCGTGCTTTCGCTGTGCTTATGGGTTCATTCGTCGCCGGTCGCCCTCTGCTTTCCGCCGAGTTCCGCCCCGCGACTGCGAACATAATCGCTTCTAGGTCAATAAGCTGGTCGATAAGACTGGCCTTCAATTCATCAAATTTTCCGAGTAGCCCGCCGTTCACGCGGGAAAGGATCGCATTCGCCTCTGAAGAAAATGCGTCATCCAATTGCTCGATATGAATGCGCAATTCCCCAGCTTTTTTTTCAATGCCGTGAGCTCGTGCTTTGATTGCCGCGGGTCTTGGCCGCTCTCCAGAAAACGCTACTTGTGTTTCAGCCGCGAGGTATGCGCTTAGGATCAGTTCCACAGCTAGGTGCAATGCGCCCTCTAGGCCTACGTTCATATCAAGTTGGCGCTCTGTGATCTGCGACGCATCGAGGACGGCCGCTTTCCCTCTCGCGGTAAGCGAGAATGTCGGACGACCGACGAATCGCGCCCACTTCTTCGCTGGCGTTTTCATCCACGCACCCTCGCATGCTCCCTCGGTAAGGGCCGCGCCAGCCGGCGAGGGTTGCCGGAGTTCGGGGATCAGCCTAGGCGCGGTTTGTCTGATTGTCAGTTTTGCAGTTCTATTTCCGCGACATCGCCATTACCACCTATGACTAATATTTTTTCGAACCGGTGTGATACAGGAGTGTGTCGCCAGGCTTGATTGTAGGTTTCCGCATCAGCAAGAAAATAGTCATTAAGCAGCGCCAGCCAGACCGGTCCAGTTAGTCTCTGGCATTTACTCGATTTGACGCTCACCCGTTCGAATAAAATATCCTTTGCATTCGCCAAAATGTCTGCGCTTGAATTCCGATGCGGCACTATTCCGATGATTTTCTTTGATCCGGGATGTCCAGTAATGATCTTGATGTCGACTTGGTTGTCGCATATCTCGCGCGCCAAATCAGCGAATGGGAAGTCAGTCGCCCACCGCTTTATCTCTCTCGATAGCGCCGCCCGAAATTTTTGAGGATTATTGATCGGTGCGCGAATTGTGAGCATGACGGTACAGTCGTCTGGTAGGTCGG
>JAYWAC010000119.1:0-15422 GCA_043782755.1 Pseudomonadota bacterium
GCGGCGGTCTCCAAAACCGCAGGTTGGGGGTTCGATTCCCTCCTGGCCTGCCATTCTAGACGATGCATTGCGTGCGAACAGGGCGGGATAAATGAAGACAGCAGGTGCGAGCGGCGCGGCAGCATCAGGCGTAGGCGTCCGTCGTGATGCGCGCAAGGTGATCGGCGGTCTACGGTCCGTCGACTTATGAATACGAAAGTCGTCGCTGAAAGCAATTCGCTGGACACCGTCAAGCTAGGTATCGCGCTTGCGATGCTGTTGGCGGGGGTAGTGGCCTTCCAGTACTACGCCGAAGCACCGAGGCTCATGCGCGTCGGTGGCATCATCCTCGACGTCGTGTTCGCCGTCATATTGGCATCGCAGACCGACAAGGGCCGTATGGTCGTCGGCTTCGTACGCGATGCTCAGATCGAAGTGCGCAAGGTCGTTTGGCCGACGCGTCAAGAAACCGTGCAGACCACCATCGTCGTGATGATCGTGGTCGTGGTGTTCGCGTTCCTGTTGTGGGTGCTCGACATCTTCCTGGGCTGGGCGATGCAATCTGTCATTGGACATGGGGCGTAATCATAGTGGCAATGAACTGGTACGTCGTGCACGCCTACTCCGGGTTTGAAAACCAGGTGAAGCGCTCGCTCGAAGAGCGCGTCAAGCGCGGTAGCATGGAAGATAAATTCGGTCAGATCCTCGTTCCGACGGAAGAAGTCGTGGAAATGAAGGATGGCCAGAAACGTAAAAGCGATCGCAAGTTTTTCCCCGGCTATGTGCTGGTGGAAATGGAGATGGATAACGACTCCTGGCACTTGGTGAAGGATTGCCCGAAGGTCATGGGTTTCATCGGCGGTAGCAGCGACCGTCCCGCACCGATTTCGCCCAAGGAGGCGCAAGCCATTCTTGATCGGATTCAGGAAGGTGTGGAGAAGCCGCGTCCCAAGGTTCTGTTCGAAGTTGGCGAGGTGGTGCGCGTCGTCGACGGTCCATTCACCGACTTCAACGGTGCGGTCGAGGAAGTGAACTACGAAAAGAGCCGACTGCGTGTCGCCGTGTCGATTTTTGGCCGCTCGACACCGGTCGAACTTGAGTTCGGTCAGGTCAGCAAGGATTGATATCAAGCCCGACGGTCAGTCCGTCGCGGCGACGTAACTGTGCGGGCCATCGCCCGCCAAAAGCACGGGGAGCCGCGAGGCGTTTGCACCCGAGGAGACTTTAAAAGTGGCAAAGAAGATAGACGCTTATATCAAGCTACAGGTCAAGGCTGGTCAGGCCAACCCCAGCCCGCCGGTCGGTCCGGCGCTCGGCCAGCGCGGCTTGAACATCATGGAATTCTGCAAGGCGTTTAACGCCCGCACCGCGAATCTTGAGCCTGGCTTGCCGACGCCGGTCGTGATCACGGCGTTCAGCGACAAGAGCTTCACCTTCGTAACCAAGACTACGCCGGCACCGGTGTTGTTGATGAAGGCGGCTGGCGTCACCAAGGGCAGCGGCACGCCGAATTCGGCCAAGATTGGCAAGGTGACGCGCGCGCAGCTCGAAGAAATCGCCAAGACCAAGGCTGCCGATATGACCGCAGCGAGTGTCGAAGCTGCGGTACGCTGCATCGCCGGCACGGCGCGCAGCATGGGTCTGGACGTGGAGGGTTAAGACATGGTGAATCCAGGTAAGCGTCTGCGCGCTCTGCGCGAAAAAATTGGCAACCCGCGTCAACCGCGCCCGGTGGACGAGGTCCTTGCGCTGGTCAAGACCATTGCTTCGGCCAAGTTCGACGAAACCGTCGAAGTGGCGGTCAATCTCGGCGTCGACCCGCGTAAATCCGATCAAGTTGTGCGCGGTTCGACCGTGCTTCCGCACGGCACCGGCAAATCGGTGCGCGTTGCCCTGTTCGCTGATGGCGCTGACGCCGAAGCGGGCCGTGCCGCCGGCGCCGACGTCATCGGTCTTGACGACCTCGCCGCCGAGGTCAAGGCTGGCAATATCAATTTCGACATCGCCATCGCGACACCCGCATCCATGCGTGTCGTCGGTCAGCTCGGCCAGATTCTTGGTCCGCGCGGCCTGATGCCGAACCCCAAAGTCGGTACGGTTACCACCGACGTCACTACCGCAGTGCGTAATGCCAAGGCAGGTCAGGTGCAGTTCCGCACCGACAAAGCCGGCATTATCCACTGCTCGATCGGAAAAGCCTCGTTCGCTCCCGAAGCGCTCAAGGCGAACCTCGAAGCGATCCTGAGCGATCTGCGCAGGGCCAAGCCCAGCTCGGCCAAGGGCATCTACATGCAGGCGATTTCGATCTCGACCACCATGGGCCCTGGCCTCGCGGTCGACAAGTCATCGCTGGATGCCGTTTGAGCGCAGTCATCGTTACGGATTACATGAACTTTGGGTTGCTGGATTGCTCTGGCAGCCGTCAAAGACCGCGGGTCCGCGCCGCAAGGTGCGGTTAATCGGTTTCGGCCCGCGCAGACGGTGTTCCCCAAGGGCAGATTGATGCCCGGTTAGGACGCCGTAAACCTTGTCATCACCACATTAACGTGGCGATGACAGCAAATGGTGCGACTTACGTCTTCATCGACGAAGTCTAACCGGGAGAAATGACCAATGAGTTTGACGTTACAGCAAAAACAGGCGGTTGTTTCGGAAGTCAGAGAAGTGGCGGCCACGGCGCAAGCTGCGGTTGCCGCCGAGTATATCGGCTTGACCGTTGCCCAGATGACCCAGTTGCGCACCAAAGCGCGCAGCTCCGGTGTTTATCTGCGTGTGGTCAAGAACACGCTCGCACGTCGCGCGATCGACGGCACGAGCTTCGAATGTCTGAAGGATTCCCTCACGGGTCCGCTGCTGCTGGTGTTTTCCCTGGAAGACCCGGGTGCAGGTGCGCGACTGGTGCGAGATTTCGCCAAGGACAACGCGAAGCTGGTGACGAAGGCCGTGGCTTTCGCTGGTGAATTGAGGCCCGCATCGGATCTCAATTTGCTGGCCAGCCTGCCGACGCTCGATGAAGCGCGTTCGAAACTTCTTTCGGTCTTCCTGGCCCCGCAAACGAAACTGGTGCGGACCCTTGCGGAACCGGCTGGTCAGTTTGTGCGTGTGCTTGCGGCTTTCAACGAGTC
Organism: Pseudomonadota bacterium; assembly: GCA_043782755.1. Taxonomy (GTDB): domain Bacteria; phylum Pseudomonadota; class Gammaproteobacteria; genus JADJYF01. The sequence continues at coordinate 3,105 of JAYWAC010000119.1, forward strand.
GCGACAGTCCGCTTGAGTGGTTTGCACAATCTGTTTTTAGGAGAGCATTAAAATGGCAGTTTCAAAAGAAGACTTGGTCGAAACCTTAAGTGGTATGACCATCATCGAGGTGACCGAACTGGTCTCCCTGCTTGAGGACAAGTGGGGCGTGTCCGCCGCCGCAGCGGTTGCGACCGTTGCCGTCGCCGCTGACGCGGGTGTCAAGGAAGAGGTCAAGGACGAATTCGACGTCGTCATGACCAGCTTCGGTGAGAACAAGGTCAACGTCATCAAGACCGTCCGCGCCATCACTGGCCTCGGTTTGAAGGAAGCGAAGGACTTGGTCGAAGGCGTGCCTTCCGTCGTCAAGGAAGCCGCGAACAAGGCCGAAGCCGAAGGCATCAAGAAGCAGCTCGAAGAAGCTGGCGCGGCGGTGGAACTCAAGTAGTTCCGCGTCTTGCAGTCAGTCCGCAAGATGAAGATTGGGAACCGGCCATGTGCCCGCCACGGGCAGGTGGCCGCGTTCCATCCCATGCGTCACGGCACCGACGTCGTCGCCCACGGTCCCAGCTCGTGCTGACGATCAATCTGGTTTAACAGGACGGTAATCACGATGGCCTATACCTATACCGAGAAGAAGCGCATCCGCAAGGATTTCAGCAAGACTCCGCCGATTCTTGATGTGCCCTATCTGCTCGAAACCCAGATTGAGTCCTACAAGCGCTTCCTGCAGGAAGAGTGTTCGGTCGAAGCTCGCAGCGAGCAGGGCTTGCACGCCGCTTTCAAGTCGGTGTTTCCGATAGAGTCCTATTCCGGCAATGCCGTGCTTGAGTATGTGAGCTATCGCCTCGGCGATCCCGTCTTCGATGTCAAAGAATGTCAGGTTCGCGGCCTGACCTATGCAGCGTCGCTGCGCGTGACCGTGCGTCTGGTTATTTACGACAAGGAATCCGGCGCCGACAAGGTCATCAAGGACGTTCGCGAGCAAGAAGTCTACATGGGCGAACTGCCGCTCATGACCACCAACGGTACTTTCGTCATCAACGGTACCGAGCGCGTCATCGTCTCGCAGCTGCACCGTTCGCCGGGCGTGTTCTTCGATCACGACCGCGGCAAGACCCATTCCTCGGGCAAACTACTGTTCTCGGCCCGCGTCATTCCCTATCGCGGCTCGTGGCTCGATTTCGAATTCGATCCCAAGGATCACGTCTACGTGCGTATCGATCGTCGCCGCAAACTGCCGGCGACCGTGCTATTGCGCGCGCTGGGCATTTCCACCGAGCGCATGTTGGAAACCTTCTTCGAACGTGACGTTTTCATTCTCGATGGCGAGCAAGTGCGTGTGCATTTGGTGCCGGAGCGTCTGCGTGGCGAGACCCTGGAGTTCGACCTGGTCGATGCCGATGGCAACGTGCTGGTCGAAGCGGACCGCCGCATCACCGCGCGCCATACCCGTGAAATCCAGCAGCGCGGCATCACTGAGATCACCGTGCCGCGCAACTTCCTGGTCGGCAAGACCCTGGCGCGCGCCGTCGTCGACAAGAGCACCGGCGAAGTTATCGCCAATGCCAACGACGAGATCTCCGAGGACATGCTCGCTAAGCTGACCAAGATGGATGTCAGCGAACTTGAGACTATTTTCGCCAACGATCTCGACCATGGTGCCTATATTTCCGAGACGCTGCGCGTCGATCCGACCACCACGCCGCTCGAGGCGCAGGTCGAAATCTATCGCATGATGCGTCCCGGCGAACCGCCGACCAAGGAAGCGGCGGAAAACCTTTTCAAGAATCTGTTCTTTACCGAAGACCGCTATGACCTCTCGGCCGTCGGTCGCATGAAGTTCAACCGTCGAGTCGGCCGTCAGGAGGTGATCGGCAGCGGCGTGTTGAACGAGAAGGACATCACCGATGTGCTGCGCGTCCTGATCGACATCCGCAACGGCAACGGCAGCGTTGACGACATCGACCATCTCGGCAACCGTCGTGTGCGTAGCGTCGGTGAAATGGCCGAGAACCAGTTCCGCGTTGGCCTGGTGCGTGTCGAACGTGCCGTCAAGGAACGTCTGAGTCTGGCGGAATCAGAAGGCTATATGCCGCAGGAATTGATCAACGCCAAGCCGGTCTCAGCGGTGATCAAGGAGTTCTTCGGTTCCAGCCAGCTGTCGCAGTTCATGGACCAGAACAACCCGCTGTCGGAAGTCACCCACAAGCGTCGCGTGTCCGCGCTTGGGCCGGGTGGTCTGACCCGCGAGCGTGCGGGCTTTGAAGTGCGCGATGTGCATCCGACTCACTACGGTCGCGTGTGTCCGATTGAAACGCCGGAAGGCCCGAACATCGGTCTCATCAACTCGCTGGCCGTGTATGCGCGCACCAATCAGTACGGTTTCCTTGAGACTCCGTACCGCAAAGTCGAGAACACCAAGGCCACCGATAAAATTGAATACCTGTCGGCGATCGAAGAAGGTCAGTACGTCATCGCGCAGGCCAACGCCACGCTCAATGCCGAAGGCTGCCTGATCGATAGCTTGGTCTCCTCGCGACACTTGAACGAATTCACGCTAGCTTCGCCTGAGCGCGTGCAGTACATGGACGTCTCACCACGTCAGATCGTATCGGTCGCCGCAGCGCTGATTCCGTTCCTTGAGCATGACGACGCCAACCGCGCTCTGATGGGCTCGAACATGCAACGTCAGGCTGTACCGACCCTGCGTGCTGATAAGCCGCTGGTAGGTACGGGTATCGAACGTGCCGTGGCTAAGGATTCCGGTGTGACGGTCGTTGCCCTGCGTGGCGGCGAAGTCTACGCGGTCGATGCCGCGCGCATCGTGGTGCGCGTCAACGACGACGAGACCAGCGCCGGTGAGTCGGGCGTCGACATCTATAACCTGACCAAGTACACGCGTTCCAATCAGAACACCTGTATCAATCAGCGCCCGTTGGTCAAACTCGGCGATCGCATTGCCAAGGGTGACGTGCTGGCCGATGGCCCATCGACGGATCTCGGTGAGCTCGCGCTCGGCCAGAATATGCTGGTCGCGTTCATGCCCTGGAACGGCTACAACTTCGAGGACTCGATCCTGATCTCGGAGCGTGTGGTTCAAGAAGACCGCTTCACCAGTATTCACATTGAAGAGCTGACCTGCGTCGCGCGCGACACCAAGCTGGGGCCAGAGGAAATCTCAAGCGATATCCCGAATGTCAGCGAGAGCGCGCTCTCCAAGCTCGATGAGTCGGGTATCGTCTACATCGGCGCTGAAGTGCACCCGGGCGACATCCTGGTCGGCAAGGTCACGCCCAAGGGCGAAACCCAGCTGACCCCGGAAGAGAAATTGCTGCGTGCGATCTTCGGTGAGAAAGCCTCCGACGTGAAGGACACCTCGCTGCGCGTGCCGTCCGGCATGAGTGGCACGGTCATCGACGTGCAAGTCTTCACCCGCGATGGCATTCCGAAGGATGCCCGTGCGCGTGAAATCGAGAGCGCTGAAATCGCGCGCGTGAAGAAGGATCTGGATGACCAGTTCAAGATCCTCGAAGACGATATCTTTGAGCGTGTCGAGCGCCTGGTGACGGGCAAGACCGCCGACAGGGGCCCGGGCCAGATGAAGGGCGGCGTCAAGATCACCAAGCCGATGCTGACAGAAGTCGAGCGTGGCAAGTGGTTCGACCTGCGTCTCAAGCACGACACCGCCAACGAGCAGCTTGAGCAGCTCGCCGCGCAGATCGAGAACTATCGCGAGGACTTCGACAAGCAATTCAGCGAAAAGAAGGCCAAGCTGACCTCCGGCGATGACCTCGCGCCTGGTGTGCTCAAGATGGCCAAGGTCTATCTCGCCGTGAAGCGCCGCATGCAGCCGGGCGACAAGATGGCCGGCCGTCACGGTAACAAGGGTGTGGTGTCGATGATCGTTCCGATCGAAGACATGCCCTACATGGAAGACGGCACGCCGGTCGACGTGGTACTGAATCCGCTCGGTGTGCCTTCGCGTATGAACGTCGGCCAAGTGCTGGAAACACATTTGGGCTGGGCGGCGCGTGGCCTCGGTTTGCGTATCGGCGAAATGGTCGATCGCATGGCGGAGATGCCGGAGATTCGTGAGTTCCTCGGCAAGATCTACAACAGCAGCGGCCAGAAGGAAGATCTGGACACACTGACTGACGACGATGTGGTTGGTCTGTGTGCCAACCTGCGTCACGGCGTGCCGATGGCGACGCCGGTGTTTGACGGTGCCAAGGAAGACGAGATCAAGAACATGCTGGAACTGGCCGGGCTGCCGCGCTCGGGTCAGACCACGCTTTACGACGGTCGCACGGGCGAAGCCTTCGAGCGTCCGATTACCGTCGGCTATATGTATATCCTGAAGTTGAACCATCTGGTCGACGACAAGATGCACGCGCGTTCGACTGGTCCGTACAGCCTCGTAACCCAGCAACCACTGGGCGGCAAGGCGCAATTCGGTGGCCAGCGTTTCGGTGAAATGGAAGTGTGGGCGCTCGAGGCCTATGGTGCTGCCTACACCTTGCAGGAAATGCTCACGGTCAAATCCGACGACGTCAACGGTCGCACCAAGATGTACAAGAACATCGTGGACGGCGACCACAGGATGGAAGCGGGTATGCCGGAATCGTTCAACGTTCTATTGAAAGAGATGCGCTCTCTCGGCATCGATATCGAACTGGAACACGAATAAGGCTTCAACCGGACATTCGGCGCGTTGTTTAAGGAGTATCGCTTGTGAAAGACCTACTTGATCTGTTGAAGACCCAGGGACAGGTTGAAGATTTCGACGCTATCAGCATCGGCTTGGCGTCGCCGGAGAAGATTCGCTCGTGGTCCTACGGCGAAGTGAAGAAGCCGGAGACCATCAACTACCGCACCTTCAAGCCCGAGCGCGACGGTTTGTTCTGCGCCAAGATCTTTGGACCGATCAAGGATTACGAATGCCTGTGCGGCAAATACAAGCGTCTGAAGCATCGTGGCGTGGTGTGCGAGAAGTGCGGCGTCGAAGTGACCTTGGCCAAGGTCCGTCGCGAGCGCATGGGTCATATTGATCTGGCGAGCCCGGTTGCACATATCTGGTATTTGAAGTCGCTGCCGTCGCGCATGGGCCTGTTGCTCGATATGACTTTGCGCGAGATCGAGCGCATTCTCTATTTCGAGGCCTATGTGGTGGTCGAGCCCGGCATGACCGATCTCGAGCGCGGTCAGCTACTCTCGGAAGAGTCCTATCTCGACGCCATCGAGCAGTACGGTGACGACTTCGACGCGCGCATGGGCGCCGAGGCTGTCTACGAACTTTTGAAGACGGTGGATCTGGCCCATGAGGTCAAGACCATCCGCGAAGAGTTACCGAAGACCAACTCCGAAACCAAGATCAAGAAGCTCACCAAGCGCTTGAAGCTGATGGAGGCCTTCCTCCATTCCGGTAACCGTCCCGAGTGGATGGTGATGAAGGTGCTGCCGGTGTTGCCGCCGGAGTTGCGTCCGCTCGTGCCGCTCGACGGTGGCCGCTTCGCGACTTCGGATCTGAACGATCTTTATCGTCGCGTCATCAACCGTAACAACCGCTTGAAGCGGCTGCTCGATCTCAACGCACCCGACATCATCGTGCGTAACGAGAAGCGCATGCTGCAGGAAGCGGTTGACGCACTGCTCGACAATGGTCGTCGCGGTCGCGCCATCACCGGCACCAACAAGCTGCCGCTGAAGTCGCTGGCCGACATGATCAAGGGCAAGCAGGGTCGCTTCCGTCAGAACTTGCTCGGCAAGCGCGTCGACTACTCTGGTCGTTCCGTGATCGTGGTCGGTCCGACCTTGAAGCTGCACCAGTGCGGTCTGCCGAAGAAGATGGCTTTGGAATTGTTCAAGCCCTTCATCTTCAGCAAGCTTGAGCGTCGCGGCATGGCGACCACCATCAAGGCTGCCAAGAAGCTGGTCGAGCGTGAAGGGCCGGAAGTGTGGGATATCCTCGAAGAGGTGATCCGCGAACATCCAGTGATGCTGAACCGCGCGCCGACCTTGCATCGTCTCGGTATCCAGGCGTTTGAGCCGGTGCTGATCGAAGGTAAGGCGATCCAGCTCCATCCGCTGGTTTGTACCGCGTTCAACGCCGACTTTGACGGCGATCAGATGGCGGTGCACGTACCGCTGTCCATCGAGGCGCAGCTCGAAGCACGCAGCCTCATGATGTCGACCAACAACATCCTGTCGCCCGCTAACGGTGATCCGATCATCGTGCCAACCCAGGATGTGGTCTTGGGTCTGTACTACATCACCCGTGATTCGGTCGATGCCAAGGGCACCGGCATGATCTTCGCTGATACTTCCGAAGTGCATCGCGCTTTTGAGACCGGTGCGGTGTCGCTGCATGCGCGTTGCAAGGTGCGCATGGAACTCGCTGAGTTTGACGAACAGCATGTCGTGCAGGAACGCACCGAGCTTGTGACCACCACCGTCGGTCGCGCGCTGCTATCCGGCCTGCTGCCGCGCGGCTTGCCATTCACGTTGATCAACCAAGTGCTCAACAAGCGCTCGATCTCGCGCCTGTTTGACACCTGCTATCGCGTCGCGGGTCTGAAAGAGACCGTGATCTTCGCCGACCGTCTGATGTACGCCGGGTTCCAGCATGCCACCCGCGCCGGTGTTTCCATCGGTGTTGACGACATGGTCGTGCCAGAAGACAAGGCGCGCATCATCGAAGCCGCCGAGAAGCAGGTGAAGGAAATCGAGGAGCAGTACGCTTCAGGTCTTGTCACCACCGGCGAGCGCTATAACAAGGTCGTCGATATCTGGTCTCACACCAATGACCAGGTCGCCAAGGCCATGATGGACAAGCTCGGTTCGCAGTTCGTCAAAGGCACGGCTGGCGACGCAGTGCGTCAGGCGTCGTTCAACTCCATCTTCATGATGGCCGACTCCGGCGCGCGCGGTTCCGCCGCCCAGATTCGTCAGCTCGCGGGTATGCGCGGTCTCATGGCCAAGCCCGACGGCTCCATCATCGAGACGCCCATCACCGCTAACTTCCGCGAAGGCCTCAACGTTCTGCAGTACTTCATCTCGACCCACGGTGCGCGTAAGGGGTTGGCTGATACCGCGCTCAAGACCGCCAACTCTGGTTATCTGACCCGTCGTCTGGTCGACGTCGCGCAGGACCTGGTAGTGACTGAGGTCGATTGCGGCACGACTGCGGGTCTGGTCATGAATCCCATCATTGAAGGGGGTGACGTGATTCAGGCACTCGGCGATCGCATCCTCGGCCGCACGGTCGCGCAGGACGTTTACCGTCCTGGCGAAAACGTCGAGGTCGTGGCTCGCGCCGGCACCATGATCGACGAGAAGTGGGTCGAGTATCTGGACGAGCAGGGCGTCGATGAAGTGTTGGTGCGTTCGCCCATCACCTGCGAAATCCGCTACGGCATCTGCGCCTCCTGCTACGGGCGCGATCTCGCCCGTGGTCATCGCGTCAACGTGGGCGAGGCGGTCGGTGTTATCGCCGCGCAGTCTATCGGCGAGCCGGGTACCCAGCTCACCATGCGTACCTTCCACATCGGCGGTGCGGCATCGCGAGCAGCGGCGGTCAACAGTATTGAAGTCAAGGCTTCGGGCACCATCAAGTTGGTGAACATGAAGACCCTGGCTCATGAAGACGGCACTTTCGTCTCGGTGTCTCGCTCCGGCGAACTGGTGGTCAACGACGATATTGGTCGTGACCGCGAGCGTTACAAGGTGCCCTACGGCGCCGTGCTGACTGTATCTGATGCGGCCGAAGTGAAGGCCGGCCAGACCGTTGCCACCTGGGACCCGCATACTCACCCGATCATCACGGAAGTGGCGGGTACGGTCGTCTTCCAGGACATCGACGAAGGTGTGACCGTTGCTCGTCAGGTCGACGAAATCACTGGTCTGTCCAGCATCGTGGTCATGGATCTTAAGCAACGCGGCAGCGCGGGTAAGGATCTGCGTCCGGTGTTGAAGCTGATGGATGCCAAAGGCAAGGAACTGCGCATTCCGGGTACCGATATTCCGGCGCATTACTTTCTACCGCCGAACGCGATCGTGGTCGTGACTCACGGCCAGGAAGTGAAGGTCGGTGATGTGTTGTCCCGCATCCCGCAGGAATCCTTGAAGACTCGTGACATCACCGGCGGTCTGCCGCGCGTCGCGGACTTGTTTGAAGCCCGTAAGCCCAAGGAACCGGCCATCTTGGCCGAAGCCACCGGCACGGTTTCTTTCGGCAAGGACACCAAGGGCAAGCAGCGCTTGATCATCACCAGTAACGATGGTGATCAGTACGAGAGCCTGATCCCGAAGTGGCGTCACGTCACGGTGTTCGAAGGCGAACACGTGGAACGCGGCGAAACGGTCTGCGATGGCGCGCCGGATTCCCATGACATCCTGCGTCTGAAGGGTGTCCATGAGCTGACCCGCTACGTCGTCAATGAAGTGCAGGAGGTCTACCGTCTGCAGGGCGTGAAGATCAACGACAAGCACATCGAGACCATCGTGCGCCAGATGTTGCGTAAGATCGAAATCGTCGACGCGGGCGATACCCGCTTCCTGAAGGGCGAGCAGATCGAACGTGAGCGCCTGATGGACGAGAACGACGCGGTGAGAGCCAAGGGTGAACGCCCGGCCAGTGGCCAGCAACTGCTGCTCGGGATCACCAAGGCCTCGCTGGCGACCGAGTCGTTCATCTCGGCGGCATCTTTCCAGGAGACCACTCGCGTACTCACCGAGGCTTCGGTCACGGGCAAGCACGACGAACTGCGTGGCCTCAAGGAAAACGTTATCGTCGGCCGCCTGATCCCGGCGGGTACCGGCTTCGCCTATCATGCGAATCGCAAGCGTCGTGGCTTTTCCGCGACGCCTAGCCTCGCTGATCTGGCTGCCGGTCTGGATGCCGAGCTGATGGCGGAATTGCGCGAAGTCGAAAGCACACCGACAGCAGAGCCGACGACAAAAAGTGCGTGAGTAAGCGTTGACATGGTAGAAGCGGGATCCCTATAATCCCGCTTCTACGACAGGCCGGTGAAAACCTCCCTGTCGTTTTTTTCCTCCGTCGTTTTCCTAACCAAACTTGACCCGCCCTCGGTGGGGCAGACCCCGGTGACTTTGATTCGCCAGGGTGGACCGACGACGCTGAATGCATTGCTGTTTAACAATCGGAATTACCGAAGAGCGCTGAAGGCCATGGCGACAATTAACCAATTAGTGCGCAAACCGCGTCGGCGTAAAGCCGAAAAGAGCAACGTTCCGGCCCTTGAGGCCTGTCCGCAGAAGCGGGGCGTGTGCACGCGCGTTTACACCACCACGCCGAAGAAGCCTAACTCGGCTCTGCGTAAAGTGGCGCGTGTCCGTCTGACTAACGGTCAGGAAGTCACCACCTACATTGGTGGTGAGGGGCACAATCTTCAGGAGCATTCGGTGATTCTGATTCGCGGCGGTCGTGTCAAAGACCTGCCCGGTGTTCGCTACCACACGGTACGCGGCACGCTCGATACCTCCGGCGTCACCGCACGCCGTCAAGGACGCTCCAAGTATGGCGCGAAGCGTCCCAAAGCCTAACTCTCTACGAACCGCTAAGTCCTAAGGCGAATACCGATGTCTCGACGTCACGTTGCTTCCAAACGCGAAATCCTGCCGGATCCGAAATACGGAGATCGCACGGTGGCCAAGTTTATCAACATGGTCATGTCGCGCGGCAAAAAGGCTGTGGCCGAAAAGATTGTCTACGGCGCGCTGTCCGAAGTGGAACATCGTGGCAAGGGCCAGGCCATCGACATCTTCAAGCAGGCGCTTGAGAACGTCGAGCCCAAGGTTGAAGTGAAGTCTCGTCGTGTCGGTGGCGCCACCTACCAGGTACCGGTCGAAGTGCGCCCGAATCGTCGCGTCGCGCTGGCCATGCGTTGGCTGGTGGATGCCGCGCGCAAGCGTAGCGAAAAATCCATGGGCCAGCGTCTCGCCAATGAGATGGTCGAGGCCTATGACAATCGCGGCACCGCCGTGAAGAAGCGCGAAGACACGCACAAGATGGCGGAAGCCAACCGCGCGTTCTCGCACTACCGCTGGTAAGCCTCGGAAACCTTCGAGTAATCAGCCGTGGCCCGCAATACACCCATCGAACGCTACCGAAATATCGGCATCATGGCGCACATCGACGCGGGCAAGACCACGACCACCGAGCGCATCCTGTATTACACCGGGGTGTCGCACAAAATCGGTGAAGTGCATGACGGTGCAGCGGTCATGGACTGGATGGAGCAGGAACAGGAGCGTGGCATTACCATCACCTCCGCTGCGACCACCTGCTTCTGGGAGGGCATGGACAAGCAGTTCTCGCAGCATCGCATTAATATCATCGACACCCCCGGGCACGTCGACTTCACCATCGAGGTGGAGCGTTCGTTGCGTGTACTGGACGGCGCGGTCGGTGTGTTCTGTGCGGTCGGTGGTGTCGAGCCGCAGTCCGAGACCGTGTGGCGTCAGGCCAATAGATATGGCGTGCCGCGGTTGGCTTTCGTCAACAAGATGGATCGTGCAGGCGCCGATTTCCTGCGCGTGGTCAGCCAGATTCGCAGTCGCCTCGGTGGCAACCCGGTGCCGGTGCAATTTCCAATCGGTGCCGAGGATGGTTTCGAAGGCGTCATCGACTTGTTGAAGATGAAGGCCATCTACTGGGACGAAGCGACTCTCGGCATGCGTTTCGAAGAACGCGAGATCAGCGCGGCAGAGTTCGAAATCTGCAAGAAGCTACGCGACGAACTGGTCGAAGCGGCTGCCGAGTCCTGCGAGGAACTGACTGAAAAGTATCTCGACGGGCAGGCGCTCAGCATCGAAGAAATCAAGGCGGGCCTGCGCAAGCGCACATTGAATAACGAAATCGTGCCGGTGTTGTGCGGTTCAGCTTTCAAGAACAAGGGCGTGCAGGCGCTGCTCGACGCGGTGGTGGAGTATCTGCCGGCGCCGGTCGACGTGAGCGCAATCAAGGGTCTCGCGGAAGACGGTGTCAGCGAAGCCACCCGTCCGGCTTCCGACGATGCGCCTTTTGCCGCGCTGGCATTCAAGATTGCGACCGATCCCTTCGTCGGCACGCTGTCTTTCTTCCGCGTCTATTCGGGCGTAGTGAAATCGGGTGACACGGTCTACAACCCGATCAAGGGTAAGAAAGAGCGCTTCGGCCGCATCCTGCAGATGCATGCCAACAGCCGCGAAGAAATCAAGGCCGTCTGCGCCGGTGACATCGCCGCAGCGGTTGGCCTCAAGGATGTCACCACCGGTGACACCCTGTGCGACACCGATAAGGTGATCACGCTTGAGCGCATGGAGTTCCCGGATCCGGTCATCGCGGTCGCGGTTGAGCCCAAGACCAAAGCAGATCAGGAAAAGATGGGCGTTGCGCTGCAGAAGCTCGCGGCCGAAGATCCCTCATTCCGCGTGGCGACTGATGAAGAGTCCGGCCAGATCATTATTTCGGGCATGGGCGAGCTGCACCTTGAAATTATCGTTGACCGCATGCGTCGCGAATTCAAGGTCGATGCGAACGTTGGCAAACCGCAGGTTGCCTATCGCGAGACCATCAAGACGACGGTCGAGAACGCGGAAGGCAAGTTTGTGCGCCAGAGTGGCGGTCGTGGTCAGTACGGCCATGTGGTGTTGAAGCTGGAACCGGCACCGCGAGGTTCGGGTTTCGAGTTTGTGAACGGGATAGTCGGTGGCGTCGTGCCGCGCGAGTTCATCCCGGCAGTGCAGAAGGGTATCCAGGAGGCACAGGCCAATGGCGTGCTGGCCGGTTACCCGGTGGTGGACATCAAGGTCACCTTGCACGACGGCTCTTACCACGACGTCGATTCCAACGAAATGGCCTTCAAGATTGCCGGCTCGATAGGTTTCAAGGAAGGCATGCGCGCAGCGAAGCCAGTCCTGCTCGAGCCACTCATGAGCGTCGAAATAGTGACGCCGGACGACTACATGGGCACCGTCAACGGTGACTTGAGCCGTCGCCGTGGCGTGCTGCTCGGCACCGATGAATCGCCGGCCGGTGCGGTGATTCGCGCGGAGGTGCCGCTGGCTGAAATGTTCGGCTATGCCACGGATCTGCGCTCAGCGACCCAGGGTCGCGCCACGTATTCGATGGAGTTCGCGCGTTATGCCGAAGCTCCCGGCAATATTGCTGAAGCTGTCATCAAGAGAAGTTAGTCGGCGTCTTACCGCCACCATCTAAACGGCAAAGTACTAGAGGGTTAGAGAGCCATGGCCAAGGAAAAGTTTTCGCGAACAAAACCGCATGTAAATGTGGGGACGATAGGTCATGTAGATCACGGTAAGACGACGTTGACGGCG
>JAYWAC010000120.1:0-5741 GCA_043782755.1 Pseudomonadota bacterium
CGCCGGTGTAGATCATGGGCTTGTTGGCGGTCGCGAGCAGCTGTGCGGCACGCTTGATCTGGCCTGGATGGCCCTTCAAGTTCGGCTTATAGGAGCGCATCTCGATGGACGCCGGGTAGTTGTATTCCGTGACGTTGGCGGTGACGTCCTTGGGAATGTCGACCACCACCGGCCCCGGTCTACCGGTAGTCGCGACGTAGAACGCCTTCTTGATGGTCGCCGCCAGGTCTTCGACTCGCTCGACCAGGAAATTGTGTTTCACACAGGGCCGCGTGATGCCGATGCAATCGACTTCCTGAAAGGCGTCGTTGCCAATGAGGGCCGTCGAGACCTGGCCGGTAAAGACCACCAGCGGAATCGAATCCATGTAGGCGGTGGCGATACCGGTTACGCAATTGGTCGCGCCAGGGCCGGAAGTCACCAGCACCACGCCGGGCTTGCCGGTGGCGCGCGCATAGCCGTCGGCGGCATGGGTCGCGCCCTGCTCGTGACGGACCAGGATGTGCTTGAACTTGTCCTGTTTGAAAATCTCGTCGTAGATGTGCAGCACCGAACCGCCGGGATAGCCGAACAGGAACTCCACACCCTCGTCGGCCAAGGCACGCACGAAGATCTCCGCACCACGCAGTCGCTCTGTCATAGCCGTCATCACCTTTGCACTGTTCGGACCCTGTCTGGCCCGCGTATTAGTCGTAAACGTGGCTGTTTTCCACGCTTCGCTCCCCCGCCATCGCCGCGTTCGCGTGGTTGCGAACGGGCTCTTCGTTGACAGGCGTCGCCGTGGATGGCGAGCCAACGATGGGGAGCGAGCCGGGCACGCTACTGATCTTCGTCGGACGGGTCAAGAAAAAATCACATGACGATCGATTGCGCGCGACTGTGGTGCGCGGTTGCAGGGCCAGTTCGAAGTCTTGAGAATGCCGGCCCTATAGTCATTCCCGTTCCCACCAGCCAGGCAGCTATTTCCATGCGCATAAGCAACATCCTCATTCCGACCCTGCGCGACGCGCCGGGCGATGCCGAGATCGTGAGCCACAAGCTGATGGTGCGTGCCGGCATGATTCGCCAGTTGGCCTCCGGTATCTACACCTGGCTGCCCTTGGGTCTGCGCGTGTTACGCAAAGTCGAGCGCATCGTGCGGGAGGAGATGGATGCCGCTGGTGCCCAGGAAGTGTTGATGCCTAGTGTGCTGCCGGCCGAGTTGTGGCAGGAATCGGGACGCTGGGATCATTACGGCCCTGAACTGCTGCGTATCAAGGACCGTCACGATCGCGCCTTCTGCCTAGGGCCGACCCACGAAGAAGCCATCACCGACCTCGTCCGCAACGAGGTCCATAGCTATAAGCAGCTGCCGGCCAACTTCTATCAAATCCAGACCAAGTTCCGCGACGAGGTGCGGCCGCGCTTCGGCATCATGCGCGCGCGCGAATTTCTGATGAAGGACGCCTATTCCTTCCATCTCGATCACGTCTCGCTGGAAGAGACTTATCAGGTCATGTACCGCGCCTACAGCCGTATTTTCGAGCGCGCGGGACTCACTTTCCGTGCGGTGCTAGCCGACACCGGCAATATCGGCGGCTCGAAGTCCCATGAGTTCCATGTGCTGGCCGATTCCGGCGAAGACCTCATCGCCTTCAGCACCGCCGGCGACTACGCTGCCAACATCGAGATGGTGCCAGCGCCCGCGCCGAGCACGCCGCGTCCAGCGGCAAGCAAAACCATCGAGAAGATCGCAACGCCCAAGGCCCATACCATTGCCGAGGTCAGCGCCTTGCTCAAGGTCGAGCCGTCGCAAATCGTGAAGACTTTGATGGTGGCGGGCGAGGACGGTGGCCTTGTGGCGCTGGTGCTGCGCGGCGATCACGAGTTGAACGCGGTCAAGGCGCAGAAGATTGCCGGCGTGGCGAGCCCCTTGCGCATGGCGCGCGTCGACGAGATCGAGGCGGTGGTGAAATGCGGTCCTGGCTCGCTCGGGCCGTGCTCACTCACCATCAAGGTGGTGGCCGACACGGCAGCGGCGGCACTCGCCGATTTCGTGTGCGGCGCCAATGTTTTTGGCTTCCATCTGAGCGGCGTGAACTGGGGCCGTGACGCGGCCGAGCCCGAAGTCGCGGATCTGCGCAACGCCCAAGCCGGTGACCCGAGTCCCGATGGCAGCGGTCCGCTAGCCATCAAGCGCGGCATCGAAGTCGGTCATATTTTCCAGCTCGGCACCAAGTACTCAGAAGCCATGAAGGCGCGCGTGCTGGACGACACCGGCGCCAATGTCACCATGGTGATGGGCTGCTATGGCATCGGCGTGTCGCGTATCGTGGCCGCCGCCATCGAACAGAACCACGATGACAAGGGCATCGTGTGGCCGCTCGGCATCGCGCCCTTTGAATGCGCGATTGCGCCGATAGGCATGCACAAGTCGGAGAAGGTCAAGGCCGCCGCCGAGAAGCTCTACACGGATCTGAAAGCCGTTGGCATCGATGTGCTGTTCCACGACGGCAACGAACGCCCGGGCGTGATGTTCGCCGACCTCGAATTGATCGGCATCCCCCATCGCATCGTGGTCAGCGATCGCGGTATCGATGCCGGCACTTTGGAATACAAGGCGCGCACGGCCGAGCAGGCCGAAGCGCTGCCGCTGGCGGAGGTGGTGGAGATCATGAGGGTAAAGATAGAAGCAGAGCGCTAGGTCTCTAAACCGCCCTCGCTCGCGAGCAGGGATTGCGTGAGAGGGGTACTTCCTCGACGTTGTCCAAGAGTACCGATCTCGGAGCGAGCCACCTAATGTCAGACTGAAGTCTGACCCACAATGGGATGGAGACGCTCCGTCGATAGGTTGGAAGTGTTCCCTCGATAGCTTGGAGGCGCTCCCTATCCCTGTGGGTCAGACTTCAGTCTGACATTCAATCCAGAGCCTCATCCGCATCACCGCAGCTCAAACCCACTCCCCACCGCTTCCTCGCACGCCTCACTCGTCACCGCGCTAACCATGGCCCGTGGCGGTCCCTGCGCCAGCCATTGCGCGAACTCGGCGAGCGCTGCGGCAGTCCCGGCCGCGACCGCTTCAACCCGTCCGTCCGGCAGATTGCACACCCAGCCAGCCAGGCCCAAACCGCGCGCACATTCACGCGCTGAGACGCGGAAATGCACGCCCTGCACTTTGCCGCTGACACGAAAGCGCCGGCAGGCACGCAGGGTTTGATTCATCGTGCAGTTCCCTCTTGCGGCACAGCGCTCGACTTACCGTCGAACAAGTCGGCGAGCGGCGTGCGCAGATGTTCTTCAGACCAATGGGCGAGAGCCAGCAGGCGGCCGTGCAAGAGACTATCGGAGGCATCGCCGACCAAGGCGTGCACGTCCTCGCGCAACGGAAAACTCGGCGTCAAGCGCAGCAAATCGAGCAAGCTCAGACGGTCGAGATCGCGCGCCAGCATCCATTCGAAACGATCGTCGCGATTGACCCAACCGGCCTGGTCCAAGGTTTCCAGCGCGGCATTGATGGCGGCGTAACCGAAGTCCGCTTCGAGGCGCAGCAGGTCCCGGTCCGAGAGACTTTCACCACGACCCTGCGCCTCGTGCAAGCGCAACAGCACGCGATAGGTGCAATACAAGGGATCGTCGGCGGCCAACACCGCGTGCTGACGCGGCCGTGGCAGACGGAAGGTGGTCAGGCATTGAGTGATCTCCGCACCGAGCAGCACGATGACCCAGGACAGATAAATCCAGGTCAGAAAAATCGGCACGGTCGCAAACGCGCCGTAGATCGCTTCCTGGGACGGAAAGCGCGTGACGAACAAGGCGAAGGCGTGCTTGGCAATTTCAAACAGCACGCTCGCCACCACGCCACCGATCACCGCGTGGCGCAGCGGCACCGGTCGATAGGGAATGAGTTTAAAGAACAGCACGAAGGCCAGCGTCGTGGCGGCGAGCGGCAGCAAGGTGAGCATCTGGGTGCCGACATCGAGCATGTGTCCTGCCACCAGCGGCAGCGAGATCACATAGGAAGTGATCACCATGCCGGTGCCGATCAGCACCGGCCCTAAGGTGAGCACCGACCAATAGACCAGGAAACGTAGCAGGAAGGGCCGCTTCCTGCGCACGCCCCAGATGACGTTGAAAGTGGATTCGATGGTCGACAGCATGGCCAACACCGTCAGCAGCAGCACCGTCACGCCGACCGCCTGCAGGCCCCGCGCCTTGTCGCTGAACTCGGTCAGATAGCCGCGCACCTGCTCACCGAGCGCCGGCACGAAGTTACGGAAGAGGAAACTTTCGATGACGTCGCGCCAATCCTGAAACGCGGGAAAGGCCGACAGGCTGACGAACAACACGGTGAACAGCGGTACCAGCGCCAGCAAGGAGGTATAGGCCAGTGCGGCGGCGGTGCGCAGGCATTGATCTGATTCGAAGCGGCGTGAGAGATAGGCGAGAAACAAATACAGCCAGCGCGTACGCATGACCAGCTCCGCTAACGGCCCGCGCGGCGTCTCGTTCACGCGCGACGGTCCCTCACGGCGCGTGCTCCGCGCAGTTCACCACGTATCTCTGCTTCCCGCATCGCTGTCGCTCCCGCCTACGCTTGCTAAGGCCGCCCTGGGACGATTATAGCGACACGCGATCCCCGCCTGCCGCCCGTCGGCGCGCCTACAATGCGCGACAGCTCGCAGCCCCATCCCGAGCACAGGAGCCAGGTCTTGAACGTCACCCTCTATCACAACCCGCGCTGCTCGAAGTCGCGTGAAGCCCTGGAGCTGCTGCGCGCGCGCGGCGTCACGCCCACCATCATCGACTATTTGAAGACGCCACCCTCGCCCGCCGAATTGCGTTCGTTGTTGGCTGCCCTCGGCATAGGCGCCCGTCAATTGGTCAGGGACAAAGAAGCGGCCTGGGCTGAATGCGGACTCGCAGGCGTGGACGATGAAGCGCGCATCATAGCCGCGCTCAGCAGTCATCCAGTATTGATCGAGCGGCCGATAGTCGTGCGCGGCGCGCGCGCGGTGCTGGGTCGTCCGCCGAGTAATATCGAACAGTTGTTCGAGGCATGATGCGATGATCGAAATCCTCGTCCTCTACTACAGCCGTCATGGCCACACCGCCGCGCTCGCCGATGAGATTCGCCACGGCGTGATCGCGGTGCCGGGCTGCGCGGCGCGCATGCGCACTGTGGCACCACTGGCCCATCGTCCCGACACGGTGCCGGCCAGCGGCCCGCCCCACGCGAGCAAGGACGACCTGCGCGAATGCGCGGGCCTCGCGCTAGGTTCACCGACCCGCTTCGGCAACATGGCCGCGCCGCTCAAGGCCTTTCTCGACGAGACCTCGGACCTGTGGCTGTCTGGCACCCTGATCGGCAAACCTGCCGGTGTGTTTACCTCGACCAGCAGTATGCACGGCGGACAGGAATCGACCTTGTTGTCGATGATGCTGCCGCTTTTGCATCACGGCATGTTGATCGTCGGTGTGCCTTACAGCGAAGCCGCCCTGCTTGATACCCAAAGCGGCGGTACGCCCTATGGCGCGAGTCATGTCGCGGGGGCGGATAACAGCAATGGTTTGAGCGAGCATGAGAAGCGCGTGGCGCGGGCGTTGGGGAAACGGTTGGCGGAGACAGCGCTGCGATTGGGGTGAGGCGTCGCCTGTAGGTGCGCATGAATTCGCACCTTATACCTGGACTCCTCTACGCTAGAGGCGGAGGAGCCCCGACTGATCATCGGGTGGTGGCGGGGAGAAGCCGGTTCGCACCTTGG
>JAYWAC010000121.1:0-2150 GCA_043782755.1 Pseudomonadota bacterium
AGCAACAAGGTGGCCGATGCAGGTCCGGTTGAACTCGGCATCATCGCGCCCGATGGCCGTGACGGCATGCTCGCACACGCGCGGCAGATGCACGAGGCCGGTATTCCTTTCATTTTCGATCCGGGTCAGGGCATGCCGATGTTCGACGGTAATGACTTGAAGGCCTTGATTGACATCGCGAGCTGGGTGACGGTCAACGACTATGAGTCGCAGCTCATGCAGGAACGCACCGGTCTGTCGCCGGAAGCGATCGCGGAACGTGTGCAGGCTTGCATCGTCACGCGGGGTGGCGAGGGTTCGAATATCTACACCCGCGAGGGTCGTATCGACATTCCGACCGCCAAGCCCGTCAGCCTCACTGACCCTACCGGTTGCGGCGATTCCTATCGCGCCGGTCTGCTCTACGGTCTGGTCCACAAGCTGCCGTGGGAAACCACTGGTCGCATTGCCTCGCTGCTCGGCGCCATCAAGATTGCCCACGCCGGCACGCAGAACCACGCCTTCACGCGTGATGAATTCGCGGCGCGCTACGCCACCGAATTCGGCGCGCCGCTTATCTGGTAAGACTTGCGCTGCTACGCCGAGTCCGCGCGTGGCGGCGACTTCCCTTCAAGCCTTTAGCGCGCGCAGGAATTGTTCGCGGGTCAAGGCCGGCGCGCTGCAGCTTTCGCCTCGACAGACATAGGCGGTGACCGCAGCCGAGTTTAGTGCGAGGCGTGTGTTGAGCAGGCCCGGCAAGGCGGTTTCCGTACTCGGTATTTCATGACAAGTGGCGAGTGGGCCAATCTCATCGCGCAATAGCCCACGCCAGGCCGCTATTTCCGCTTCGTCATCACTCCGCAGAATCACATGGGGCGGCGCACTGGCGGCGCGATAAGTCGCGAGCAGCGCACTGGCATGACCTTGTGGCCAACGTTGCGCGGCTGCGGTTGCGGCGCTGAGCGCTCTTTCTGCGGCACGTTGATAACGGGGCTCGCCGAGCAGATGAGCCAGCGTCAGCAGCGCTTCAGCGGCGATCACATTGCCCGACGGCAGGGCGTCATCACTGAAGGTCCGCACGCGCACCAGCAGGCGCTCGTGATCGCGCGCCGTGAAGTAGAAGCCACCGCGCTCACTGTCTTCGAATTCGTTCAGGAGTACTTCGGCAAACGCGATGGCGAAATCGAGATCGCTGCGGCGCCAGCGACAACTCAGTAGTTCCAAGGTGGCCGACAGCAAGAAGGCGTAGTCGTCGAGATAGGCGGGCAGGTTCGCGATGCCATGACGACTGGTGGCGAGCAGGCGACCGTCACGCCAATGCCGGGCCAGCAAAAAATCCAGCGCGCGGGTGGCGGCGCTGATGTTGTCTGGTCGCGTCAGCAGTCGCCCGCTGGAGGCGAGCGCGCGTATCGTCAGCGCATTCCAGGCGGTCAGTATCTTGTCGTCGCGCGCTGGCGCCTGACGTTGCGCGCGGAGCGCGTAAAGCCGCCGCAATTGGCCACGCGTTTGTGCATCGGGTGGTGGCAAGCTTTGGTCGCGGCCCGGTGCCTGGCGTCGCAGATGCCAGCGCCCTTCGAAATTCGCGGCCTCTTCCAGACCATAGGTCTTGGCGAACGCGCTGTAATCGGCACCGAGCTCGGCGCGGACTTCGTCACGCGTCCACACGTAGTAACTGCCTTCCTCACCCGCCGCGTCGGCATCGATGCTGGCATGAAAGCCACCGGTGGCGTCCTGCATTTCGTCGACCAGCCAATCCGCTGTGGCACAGGCCACCGCACTCAAATCATGCTGTCCACGCGTTGCGCCGACGTGCGCATAAAGCGCGAGCAGGGCCGCGTTGTCGTAGAGCATCTTTTCAAAATGGGGGATGGACCAATGCGCATCGGTGGCATAGCGATAGAAGCCGCCGCCGACGTGATCGACAAGGCCACCGGCGGCCATCGCGCGCAGCGTGAATTCGACCAAGGGCGCGTGATCGGCGAGCAGCAGTGCCAGCGCCTGCGGATGGGGGAACTTGGGCGCCCCGCCAAAGCCGCCATGGCGGGCATCGAAGCTCTGGGTGAGTTCCAGCACGGCACGCGCCATCAGTGCCGGCTCGAAACCGCCAGGCTGATCTTCAGTGCCGGCCAGTTGCGCACCCAGCGCGCTGACCATGCCTTGCTTGAACTCGG
>JAYWAC010000122.1:0-2148 GCA_043782755.1 Pseudomonadota bacterium
GCCGAGTAATTCATCGCGCCAGGATGGAAGGCGGTGATCTGATTGTCATCAAGATCGGTGGTGATGAAGGCCTGCGCGGTCAACGACTGGTCGATGGTAGCGATGCAGCGCGTCTCGATGCCCTGCCCTTGCAGCCGACTGGCATAGGGTGCGAAATCGGTACCCACCGTGCCCATGATCAAAGGGTCGCCACCGAGCAGCTTCAAGTTGTAAGCGATGTTGCCGGCGCAGCCGCCGAATTCGCGGCGCAGCTCGGGAACCAGGAAGGAAACGTTCAGGATGTGGATCTTGTCGGGCAGGATGTGGTTCTTGAACCGGTCCTGGAACACCATGATGTTATCGAACGCGAGTGAGCCGCAGATCAGGACGGACATTCAACTGATACCTGTAAGGTCGGGAATGATCGGCATGATACTTGATTCATTTCGCGGTCGCTGATCGACATGGACACATTACCGCTCTCACCGTCGATCAGCATGCTGCAACTCATGCTCGTGCTGGTGCTGGGCGTGAGTCTGGAGCTGTCGGTGACGCGTGGCCCGCGGCCGCGCTCGAACGACGAAACCGTCTCGGCCCGCTTGTGGACCTGGCTGTGCGCACCGTTGATACGCGGCGCCGCGATCGTCGGCGCGGTGCTATGGACCTACCCTGCCGTGTTTGGATTTCGCGCCGCGCCGCCGCTCGCGCAACTCTTGTCCGCCGATGGTGCACGCGGCGCCCTGCTGCTCGGTCTGGTTTTGCTCTGTCGTTTATTCGCGCCGCTGGCGGCAGCTTTGCGCGGCCGGCCAGGTCTCATCGATTGCATGCAAGGCATGCTCGCGGCGGCGGTGGTATTCGGCGGGTTTGCTCGGTATCTCGGCGCGCTAAGCGCCAATGCCTGGCCGGGCGTGGCGGCGGCCATTGCCTTGCTCGGCATGAGTGTGTTGTTGCCCGCGCTCGCGGCCGGGCTCGGCCGTGACTTCGCTACGCGCTGGAGCAGCGCTCACGCCGAATGGCTGGGCCAGACCTTGGGCATGGCCGCTGTGGCACCGATAGTGACGCTCTACGGCTATCTGCTCGGCATGCAGATCGCTATGTAATGCGGGACTCGTCTCGCACTGACTCAGGCTGAAGCGCGCGCCGCCGGCGCGGGCCGCGCCAAGACCTGGGCGAGAAAGCGTCCGGTATGAGAACGCGGCTCGGCGGCCACCTGCTCCGGTGTGCCGACCGCGATCACTTCACCGCCACCGGTGCCACCCTCGGGTCCGAGATCGATAACCCAATCGGCAGTCTTGATGACATCGAGATTGTGTTCGATGACCACCACCGTGTTGCCGTGATCACGCAGACGATGCAGCACCTTCAGCAATTGCTCGATGTCGTAGAAGTGGAGACCCGTAGTCGGCTCGTCGAGGATGTAGAGCGTCTTGCCGGTGTCGCGCTTGGAGAGTTCACGCGACAGCTTGACGCGCTGCGCTTCGCCGCCCGACAGCGTGGTGGCGTTCTGACCGATACGCACATAGGTCAGACCGACTTCGGTCAGCGTCTGCAACTTGGTGGCAATGGTCGGCACCGCGTCAAAGAAGCCCCGCGCTTCCTCGACCGTCATGTCAAGCACATCGCTGATAGTCCGGCCCTTGTACATGATCTCCAGCGTCTCGCGGTTGTAACGCTTGGCCTTGCACATGTCGCAGGCCACGTAGACGTCGGGCAGGAAGTGCATCTCGACCTTGATCACGCCGTCGCCCTGACAGGCTTCGCAACGTCCGCCTTTGACGTTGAATGAGAAACGACCCGGTTCATAACCACGCGATCGTGCTTCGGGTACAGCGGCAAATAATTCGCGTATCGGTGTAAAGAGGCCAGTGTAGGTGGCGGGGTTAGAACGCGGCGTACGACCAATGGGGCTTTGATCGATGTCGACCACTTTGTCGAAATGTTCAAGGCCGGTGATGGCGTCGTGCGGAGCGGGGCTGACCGTCGCGCCGTTCAGATCGCGTGCGGTCACCGCGTACAAAGTATCGTTGACCAGGGTCGACTTGCCGGAGCCCGACACACCGGTCACGCAGGTCATGAGTCCTACCGGTATCTCGACGCTCGCGCCCTTCAGGTTATTGCCACGCGCACCCTTGATGCCAAGCATGCGCTTGGGGTCGGGTTTCAAACGCA
>JAYWAC010000123.1:0-15120 GCA_043782755.1 Pseudomonadota bacterium
GCCGAGCGCGGTGAACGCGACGGCTTTGTCGGGATCGATGTGGGCCTTGATATGGCCCGTCAGGGCAGGCGCGGCGGGCTGCGCGGCGAACGTCAGTGCGAACTTCTTCAAGCTGGTGCGAATCTCGTGACCTTCGAGGCGCACGCCGGCATGGGTCGTGAGCGAGAACTCACGCAACAGTTCGTGGCCGCCATCGTTGACGCGTACTGCGGCTATGCCTAGCGGTGCCAAGGTCGACGCGCGCAGGATGTGGCCGTTGGAACGGATACGCAGACTGGAATTGATTTCGGCAAAGCTCAAAGGACCGAGCGGCACGAAGTGGTTCAAGGTCTCGGACGACAGATCCTTGATGTCGAGCGCGGCGGCGCCGACGAAGTACTGGGCGAGATCCTCACCGGCCGCAAGCCGGGTCTTGAGTACCAGACCCGGCGTCGCTTCAAGGGCAACTTTGGCGCGCGCGCCGATCGCCAGATCAGCGCGGCTACGATTGACCTTTACAGTGTCGCCTTTGAGACCGAGGTCGAAATCAAGCGCGGCCGTGAGCGCGAGATCCGGCAGTGGAGCGGCGAGCGCGGCGGCCACCACCGGCTGCGCGGCGACACCCGCAATGTCGAGTGCGAGGCGGCCCTTGGTCGCGATCTGGATCGGCTGGTCGGCCTCGTTATGCAGGGCGACCTCGAGGTCGCCACTGACCAGACTGCCGGCGCCGCTGCGTATGCTGAGGTTCTTCAGCGCAGCCTGGCTATCGGTCGGGCTGTAATTGAAATCGGCGGAGACCTTGATGGCAAGTTCGCGTAACAAGACCTGTCCATCACGGCTCACGCCGAATCGTTCAATACTGAGCGGCGCGGCGGCACGCATGCTCATGCTGTCGGCGCTTGGCGCCACGAGTTTGAAATCGGCGCTGGCGAGACGGCCGCTTAAGGTCACCCCTTGCAGCAGCGGATTCAACCAGGCGAGATCGATGCTGCGCGTCGCGAGTGTCGCGAGGTCGCCTTGGTAGTTGCTGAGTTTGATACCGTCGCCGATAGTCAAGTGTAACGGCTGGAGTCCGTCAAACCGCACGAGGTCTGGACGCTCGGGCCCGCTGACGCCAAGCCGCGCGTGCTCGAACGAGAGTGCCTGGGCGTGCTGGGTAAGGATGCCTTTGACGGTGAGACTGGTGCCAGCCGGCAGCGGATAGGATTTGATCCGTTCAGCGGCCGGCGGCACGGCAGCCAGCGCGTCGTAATGCAGCGCGGCTTGAGTGCGGTAGCGCCAAGTGCGCACTGCATCATCGCTGTGCTTGCTGGCGGCCTTGACACTGAACTCAGCGAGCTTGGCGTCGCCGACCACAATGCGCGCGTCTTTCAGCGCATAACGCAGGAAGCCTTGTGACCAACTCGCCGAGGGACTGGCACTGAAGTTGAGATCCTCGACGAGCACCGTCTCACCGGCGGGCTTGGGTTTGGCAGTGGCGTCGTCATCGCTGGGCGGTGCGTTGTCGACGGTCGCCACGCGCACACCGCTCAAGGTGGTCGGTGCGAGCGCTGCGAGACGAATACGTTTTTGCGCATCGATGCTCACAGCGTAGGGACCCAGCAACTCACCATTCAGCACCTGGCCCTGGGCCAGGCCTTGCAACCACGCCAGCGGCAGCGGCCCCACGGCAATGCGCGCCACTTCGCGCGGCGTCTCCAATACGCTGAGCGGTGTCGCGAACGGCACGCGTAGCGGCGCGCCCATCACCGCCGCGAGCCGCTTGATGGTGCTGGTGTCGATGACATCGAGGGTAAGTGCGGCGAGGGTGAATTGCTCAGCGTCGAAACTGCCGTTGGTGGTGAGCACAAGATCGAGATGCGCTGGTAACGCCGCCGTCTCGCCGAGCACACGTTGCAGTGCGCTGACGCGTGTGCGCGACTCGAGCGCGAGTTTGCCGCGCAGATGCAGGCTGTCGATTTCCACTTGCCCGTGGGTGTCGGTGACCAGGTCGGGCAGCGGCGCACCGGCACTCAAGGTGGTAAGCAAGCTGGCAATGTCAGCCAGTCGATAGTGACCACGAAAGACGCCATCCTCGCCGCGATAGCGCCCGGCCACCTCAAAGCGCGCCGGCGCCTCGTTGCCGAAACGCAGGCGCAGCGACAGCGCTTCGGGATCGGGCAGGGTCCGTTGGCTGCCATCGGGCGCCGACACCACGCGTGGCGCCTTGCGCTCGTCGAGATATTCCGGCGGCGGTTCAACTTCCAGCATGAGTTCGAGATGCTGCGCGTCGGTGGCTGGCGGCAGTGGCAGATTGCTGTCGAACTTGGCATCCAGCAGCCGCACGCGACCGCGATTCAATTGCGTCACCGCGACGCGCCCGCTGAGATCCAGTGGCGGTTTCTCGGCGCCGGGTAGGAAGTGCGCATCGAGGCTGAGATTGCCGACCCGCAGCGGCGCAAAGGCGCTGCCGTGCAAGCCGAGATCGAGCTGCTGCTCGCCCTTGAGCAACACCGACAGCCGCGCGTCGAGGGTGTCGAGCTTGAGCGCATAGCCATTGTTCATGACCGCCAGCACACCAGGAAACGGCGTCGTCGAAGGAGCACCGGGTGGCAGCTCGCGAACGTCGATAACGGTGTCCTGCAATTGCAGATGACGAATGGAAACGGTGTGGGCCAGGACCGCGAGCGGATTGAAACCGAGGGTCAGCACGCCGATGTGATACCGCCCACCGCCGACGCCGACATCGACGCCACGCAACTCGGCTGACCACGGCGTGATCTGCACATAGTCGATAGCGAGGCTGTCGAGTTGCGGGCCGAGCTTGGCGAGCGCGAACTGGCGTTGCACGCTCGGACGCGTGACATAGATGAATGCCACCAGCAGCACCAGCAGCACGCTGGTCAGCACCATGTGACGACGACGAAGGTGGCGCGCACGCGCCCACTGCTTCACGGCTTCGATACGCGCGTCAGGCATGCGCCCTATTCTCCCCCCTCAACACACCATGAACACCATTCGTCGCGAGTCGCGATCATGCACGGGATAGTGGCATGTTGGCGCACCGGAATGAAGTCGGTCTTAACGGATGTGAGGCTCACGGGGCGTCGGTTCGAGAGCGGCCATGATCGCTGCTAAAGTAGCGGCCTGTATCGCTGGCCCGTTGCCTAGCCATGAGCGCACTCAAGCAATTCATTACCGACCCTGCATTCATGACCTTTCGTGAGCTGGACCGGGCCCAGGGTCGTGCCAAGGGTGAGGCTTTTCGAGCCTTCAAGGCACTCGCCGCCGCGCTGATCGAAGGTCAGGATTTCCATTGCTGCGACGCGCGCGTCGATGGTGAGGAGTTCGATCTGCTCGAAGCGAGTGGCCGCCTCTATCGCGGCACCATCAACGGCGTGCTGCTCGCGCCCTCGGCGCAGGCGGCCATCGCATTGCGTTTGAATTCCGCCCGCTGACACACCCGCCATTCCCCGAGCGTGTCATGCGCGTCATCGCTGCTCGCCCTAGAATCGATGCTGCGCGTCAGCCGGCGTGCCGACATCGACCTGGGGGAGATCATGGCCAGCAATCTCGAAGAAATCGAACAGATCAAACAACTCAAGGCGCGCTATTTCCGTCACATGGATACGCGCGTGTGGGACGAGTGGCGCAAGTGCTTCACCGTCGACGTGGTCGCCACCTATGACGGCCCGCCGCGTCTGGATATGACCGCGCCCGTCGACCCCATCACCTGCAGCGGTCGTGACAATCTGGTGGCGGCGGTCAGTGGTTTGTTCGTCGAAGCGCGTTCCATCCATCAGGGCTATATGCCCGAAATCGAATTGACCAGTCCGACCACGGCCAAGGGCATCTGGTCGATGTGGGATTTCATCCGCTCGCCGCGCGGCACGTTCAAAGGCTGGGGCCATTACCACGAGGACTACGTTAAGGAAGGCAGCGAGTGGAAGATCAAGAAGATCTATCTGTCGCGGCTGCATACCGAGGAGACGTGGGGCGGGGTGTAGTCGTCGCCCCACTGCCTTCACTTCCCCCTTCTGTGGGTCCGACTTTAGTCGGGCCCACAGAAGCGAGGATACTCATGCAATCGTTACGGCACGCTGAGGTATACACCCATGGATTTCGGCATCGTCTGCTTCGCTACCGACACCAGCATTGAACCGCAGGATCTCGCGCCGGCACTTGAAGCGCGCGGCTTTGAATCACTGTTCTACGCCGAGCACACCCACATCCCGACCAGTCGCCGTTCACCGTTTGTCGGTGGCGGCGAGTTGCCGGCGATGTACTGGCACAGTCACGACCAATTCGTCGCGCTGTCGATAGCCGCAGCGACTACCCGCAAGCTCAAGCTCGGCACGGGCGTCACACTGCTCACCGAACACGACCCTATCAATCTCGCCAAGGCCGCCGCCTCACTTGACCGCTTGTCGGGTGGGCGCTTGTTATTCGGTATCGGCGCCGGTTGGAACGCCGAAGAAATGGCAGACCACGGCGTGGCTTTCGCCGATCGCTGGAAGATCACGCGCGAACGTATGCTCGCCATCCGCAGTATCTGGAACGACGACGTGCCCGAGTACCACGGCCAATTCGTCGACCTACCACCGATGTGGTGTTGGCCGAAGCCGTTGCAGGCCGGTGGTCCGCCGGTGCTGATGGGCGCCTATTCGAAATACGTGCCGGCGCGCATCGCCGAATACTGCGATGGCTGGATGCCGATAGAAGGTTTGATCGAAGACATTCCGAGTGCGCTCGCGGATATTCGCGCGGCGCTTAAGACCCGTGGTCGCGATCCGGCCAAGCTCGATGTGACGGTGCTGGCGGAAGTGCGCGCCGAACGCGCCCTCGACCCCAAGCGTCTGGAACGGATGCTGGCTACCGGCGCGAACCGGGTGTTGTTGCCACTTGCGGATTTCCCGCGCGATGAGGCCTTGGCGATACTGGATGAGTATGCGGCGGCGATAGCGCGGATAAAGTGAGTGCGATGATTCGGCTCATGACCCCTGGCTATCCCCGTGCCGCCACCTCATAGGCCTGCGCATCCGGCGCATGGGTGCGCGCCACGAAGTCATCCATCGTGCCCGGGAAGTTGGTGACAAAGCGTCCCGTAGTGGAACGATAGTAGAACTCCCCGCCGCAGGCGGCCTGCCATACGTCGACCCGCGCAACTTCTTTCTGCAGTTCGTCGTTGTAGTCGGCCATCACTTCCGGGCGCACGTCCAGCCAGACCAGCTCTTCCTGCTCGAGGCGAGCGAGCTGACGGAGGATGTATTGCACCTGCTGTTCGATCATGAACAGGATGCAGCCCTGGTTGGTGTTGGGGCCATAGAGCATGAACAGATTGGGGAAGCCGCTGGTGGTGATGCCGAGATAGGCTTGCGCGCCATCGTGCCAGGCATCGCGCAGGCGCACGCCGCGACGACCGCTGACCTCAAGTGCGTTGAGATAGGTGGTGGTTTCGAAACCGGTGGCATAGACGAGGGTGTCGAACTCGTGCTCGACGCCGTCGTTGGTCAGGATGCCCTTGGCCGTGACGCGTGCGATGTCTTCCGTCACCAGTGCGACATTGTCGCGATTGAAGATCGGATAGTAGACGTCGGAGAACAAGGGACGGCGGCAACCGAAAGGATGATGGGGCGTGAGCTTGGCCTGCGTGCGAGGATCTTTCACCACCGACAGGCGCTCGAGACCGGCACGTTCGATGTCGGCCATGACTTCCTTTTCCTGGAAAGTGCACAGCGAGTTCCACACCCGATAGGTTTCGTCGCGACTCTCAAGCACGGCCTCGGGATGACTGCGATAGAACGCGAGCTGCTCCGTGCTGTAAGGCTGGTTGGCCTTCGGCACCACCCAGTTGGCGGTGCGTTGGAACAGCGACAGTTGTTTGACTTTGGGCGCTATCTCGGGTGCGAACTGGATCGCGCTTGCAGCCACGCCGATCACCCCGACCCGTTCATCGCTGATGTCGTGGGCGTGATTCCAGCGCGCTGAATGAAAATATGTGCCCTTGAAATCGGCAATGCCGGGGATCTTAGGCCACACCAGATTGTTGAACATGCCGAGCGCACTGACCACGACCTGCGCTTCGAAGGTCTCGCCGTTCTCGGTCTCGACCCGCCACAGGCTGCGCGCATCGTCCCAATGCAAACCTTTGACCGTCGTATTGAAACGCAGGTGCTGGCGCAGCGCATATTTGTCCGCGCACTGTTGAAAGTAAGCGAGGATTTCCTGCTGGCCGGCGAAGGGGCGCGACCAGTCGGTCTTGGCTTCGAAGGAGAAGGAATAGAGATGGGACTGCACGTCACACTCGGCGCCGGGATAGGTGTTATGCCACCAGGTGCCACCGAGGCCGGCAGCCTTGTCCAGCATGAGAAAGTCATCGATGCCGGCGCGCTTGAGTTGCATGCCCATGCACAGCCCACCACCGCCGGTGCCGATGATAATGATGCGATGGCGTGCGCTTACGGACTGCGACATGCTGATTTCCCCTGACGTTGATCGAACGCCGAGGACCATAGCGCAGCCTCGCGCGGCGCTCTACACCCATTCGGCGGGTGTAGAGCACACGGCCTTCGTCAGCCGTGAGGCGGCAGACCGATGGTGATGTCGTCCGCCAATAGCACGGTGCCGGCGCCCAGCGAAGCCAGGGTATGCAAACTGCCGCCATTGCCGGTGGCATCGTAGGACAACACGCCACTGGCCTGGTCGTAGACCAGGAAGTCGTTGCCGTCTGCCACCACGCCACTGGCGCGCAGCTGGCCGGTAACCGACGCGCCGGGCGTCATCGCGCTGACCGCATCAGGCGTGATGAATAGATGATCGGTACCCGACAGCAAATCGGTGATCGATAACGTATCGGCGTCGCCACCGGTGATTACGAAATTGTCGGCACCGACGCCACCGGTCAACACGTCGTGACCGTGGCCAGGCAGCAAGGTGTCGTTGCCATTGCCGCCCGACAGGTGGTTATTGCCGGCATTACCAGTCAGAAGGTTATCAAGGGTATTGCCGGTGCCATCGAGATTAGTACTGCCGAGCAGCAGCAGATTCTCGACGTTATCGGGCAGGTGATAACTGACACTGCTACGTATGGTGTCGATGCCCTGGTCAGCACGCTCCAACACCACGTCGTGGACGTTGTCGACAATGAACAGGTCGTTGCCAAGACCACCGTCCATATGATCGGCACCGCGACCACCATCGAGGCGATCATTGCCGGCCATGCCGCGCAGTGTATTGGCGGCGGCATTGCCGACGATTTCGTTATCGCTGGCATTGCCCGTGCCATTGATGGCGTGGCTGCCGGTCAAGTTCAGATTTTCGACCTGCGCGCTCATCGTCCAACTTACATTCGCCTGGACGGAATCATTGCCACCACGGGCTTTTTCGATGACCGTGTCGCCGCTGGAATCGACGATATAGGTGTCGTTGCCCGCCCCGCCGGTCATGACATCATTGCCAACGCCGCCGTCGAGTCTATCGTTACCGCTGCCGCCGTTCAGAACGTCGTTGCCCGCTCCGCCTTGCAGCACGTCGTTACCGGCATTGCCGAAAATCTGATCGTTGCCGCCGAAACCGACCAATATGTCGTTGAAGCCACTGCCCTGCTCAATGACACCGTTGCCGGCGTCATGCAGCATAAAGGTGACCATGGCCTGGCCCTTATCCTGCCGCGCGAGATCGCTGTAGGTCACGCTTGGTACGCCGCTCAACGAGAGCATGAGGTTATGGTCGTGATCGAAGAACGAGACGCCGTTGACGTGACTGTCAAGCAGCGAACTCTGATTGCCGAACTTGAACTTACCCTCCATCACCACGGTCGCGCCCTTACTGGTGCCCGCAGTGACGGTGGTGCTCGTATGGCCGTTGATGCCGGTGATGCTGCCGAGCTGGGTATCGAGTGCGGGGCTGGTGTAAGTCTTACCGCGCATGTCGGCGTGAAGGCCGAAACTTAAAGTGATCATGAGCGTTCCCTTGGCTCGCGAAGGTCGGGATTATGAGTGGTCGAGTCGGCGCCAACAAGGGCGCGCGATTCTATGACCCACGCTGGTTGCAAAAATTCATGCGCGCGCCCATTAGACTATCATCACCGCGCGTGCGAACTGTTGGCGCGTGTGTGACCAAGCTCACGTCATGCGCAACACCAGCTTGCCCATTTGCTCGGCGTCTTGCATGCGCTTGTGCGCGGCCACCGCTGCGGTGAACGGATACACTTGATCGACCACCGGCTTCAGCTTGTGCTGGTTGATGCAGTCGATCATGGCGCGGAATTCCTGTGGCCTGCCCATGGTCGTGCCCTGGATGCGCACCTGACGGAAGAACAGCTTGGCCATGTTCAATCCCTTATCGGGATTGCCACGCGTGGCGCCGAAGAAAACGTAACGTCCACCGTTATTCAGGGTATCGAGCGCGTCGTGCATGCCATCGCCACCGGCACTGTCGATCACGATGTCGACACCGCCCGCCGCCGCTTTCAACTGTTTCACCCAGCTAGCATCGCGATAATCGAAACCGGCGGTGGCGCCAAGCTTCACCGCCTGGGCGATTTTGTCCTGACTGCTGCTGGTGACGAACACCTCGGCGCCGTGGGCACGTGCCCAGGCCAACGCGAAGGTTGCGCAACCGCCGCCTATGCCGGTTACCAGGACTTTCTGTCCGGGCGCGACTTCACCGTGCGTGACGGTCGCGCGCCACGCCGTCAATCCGGCGAGCGGCACAGCCGCCGCTTCTTCCCAGGACAGGTGCGCAGGTTTATCGACCACCGAATCGGCAGGCACGCAGATGTATTGCGCGAAGGTGCCTTGATCCGGCATGCCGAGCACGCGGAAGTTGGCGCCACCGCAACGGGGATCGTCGCCCCACTCCAGCGCCGGATAGATCACGACTTCACGGCCGATGAGTTTCGCATCGATACCACTGCCTACCGCATCGACGATACCCGCGCCATCGGAACCGGCAATCGCCGGGAAGTTGATGCGCGGATAGGCGCCGACCGTGATCCACACATCGCGGCGATTGAGCGCCGCAGTCTTGATCTTGACCCGCACCTGACCGGCGGCCGGTTCGGGAAGAGCCACGTCTTCGATGGCGAGCTTATCGGGCCCGCCGAGTTCGCGTAGAACGAGTGCTTTCATGATATTCAGCGTCCCGTAAATTGCGCTTTCTGTTTGTTGGCAAAGGCGTGGATGGCATTGCGTGCATCCTCGGAGTGTCGGGCGAGGCCAGCGATGGCGCGGGTCTCCAGCTCCATCTGTGTTTCCAAAGTGTTGGAGAAGCTGTCGGCGATGAGGCGCTTGGCCTCGCCATAGGCCAGCGTCGCACCGTTGGCAAGCTGGTGGGCAACCGCCAGCACGCGCTCCATGAGCTTGTCGTCGGCTACCACTTCGTTGACCAAACCCCACTCCTGTGCCTGCTCGGCGGTGAGAAGATCGTTCATGAGGATGAGCTGCATCGCTTTGACGTGACCGACCAGACGCGGCAGGAAGAAGCTCGAGCTGCCGTCCGGCGACACGCCGGCGCGGGTGTAGGCCATGGTGAACTTGGCCGACTGGGCGGCGAATACCATGTCGCCGCAGATTGCCATACTGAAACCGGCGCCGGCCGCGACACCATTCACCGCCACCAGGAAGGGCGCATTCATACGCGCAAAGCGCGAGATGGCGGCGTGCAGGCCGGTGGTCGCGTAGCGCATGTATTCGCCCATGTTGTCGCCCTGGGCGGCGAAGCTCACCAGATCGCCGCCGGCCGAGAACATCTTACCGCTGCCGGTGAAGACCACCGCGCGGATGTCGGGATTGGAGTCGCAGTGCGTCGCGACCTTGACCAGCTCCTCGGACATCTTCACGTTCAGGCTGTTGGCCGCGTCGGGGCGATTGAGCGTGATGATGGCGACGCCGCCGTCGCGCTCGAATTTAATCGTTTCGAAATTCATGGGGACCTCTCTCTCAGCGGTGTTGTTCTTCGAATTCGGTGGTAGCGCGGCGCATCTCGAGTTCGGCCATGATGCGCTTGCGCTCGGCCTCGGAGTAGAAACCCCAGTTGCCGATTTCATCCAGGCTACGCAGACAGCCACGACACAGGCCGCGCTCTTCGTCGAGGATGCAGATATTGATACAGGGCGATTCCATGCTGCTTACTCACGCCGCGCTGGCGCATAGTGCACTGGCGTAGTCCGCCAGATAATCGAGGCCCTGGATGGCGCGACTGCCGTACCAGGACACCATCTCGCCGTCGATCAGGCGCACCGGTATATCGCCGCCCAACAGCCCGCGCAATTCGGCGATGTGCTTGTCGCGGAACGGATAGGGTTCGCTGCTCAACAGACACAGATCAGCGTTCAGATCGCGCAGTGCCGCTGACGCCAGTGCCGGATAACGCACTTGCGCTTCGGCGGGCACGGTCTGCCAACCGATCAGAGCAAGCATGTTGGCGATATAGGTGTCACGCGCGACGGTCATCCATGGCTCACGCCAGATGAGATACAGCACATGGCGCGCTGGCTGTCTGGCAACCGTGCTCTGTAAACGCGCGAGTGCGGCGTGAAAACGCCGCACGAAATCGGCCGCCTGGCGCTCACGGTCAAAAATCCCACCGATGAGTTCGTACAGGGCGAGGTTATCCAGCGGTGCATTGGGATGGGTTACCACCACGTGCGGCACGCGTGCACGCAATTGCGCAAAGGTCTCAAGCGTGTTCTCGTCGATGTTGACGATGACATGGCTAGGCGCGAGCGCGACCAGCGCCTCGATGTCGACATCCTTGGTGCCGCCCAGTTTGGGCACGACACGCAAGGCCTTGCGTGGATGGATGCAGAAGCCGGTACGGCCAACGACTTGCGCGCCGAGATCAAGCTCGAACAACAGCTCCGTAATGCTCGGCACCAGCGACACAATACGGGCGGAACCCTCCGCCCGCAGGTGATGCTGGCCATAGGCATCGACCAGCCTGTCGTCTGCGCTCGTCACCGTCGCCTGGCCGGGCGTCGACTACATGTTCCGGCGGTATTCGCCGCCGACGTGATACAGCGCACCGGAGATCTGACCTAAGGACGCATGCTTGACGGTTTCCATGAGTGCCGCGAAGCAATTGTCGCGACGACGTGCCACCGCCTGCAGTGCGGACAAGCGTTCGCCCCGCTCCACTTCATGGATAGCCTGAAAGTTGCGCACCGCAGTGATCTGATCGCGCTTCTCGTCGTCCGTCGAACGCATGAGCTCGATGGTCGTTACCTGATCTTCCTCGCCGACCTTGGGCAAGAAGATGTTGACGCCAATCAGCGGCAGACTACCGTCGTGCTTCTTGTGTTCGTAGTACAGGCTCTCATCCTGAATCTTGCTGCGCTGATACATGGTGTCCATCGCACCCAGCACACCACCGCGCTCGGAGATCGCCTCGAATTCCTTGTACACCGCCTCTTCGACCAGATCGGTCAGTTCGTTGACGATGAACGAACCCTGCCAGGGGTTCTCGCAGAAATTCAAACCCAGCTCACGATTGATGATGAGCTGGATCGCCACCGCCCGCCGCACCGAATCTTCGGTCGGGGTGGTGATGGCTTCGTCATAGGCATTGGTGTGCAGGCTGTTGCAGTTGTCGAACAGCGCATACAAGGCCTGTAGCGTGGTGCGGATATCGTTGAAGTTGATCTCCTGGGCATGCAGGCTGCGGCCCGAGGTCTGGATGTGATACTTCAACATCTGGCTGCGCGGAGCCGCACCGTAACGCTCACGCATGGCGCGCGCCCAGATGCGGCGTGCGACGCGACCGATCACGGTGTATTCCGGGTCCATGCCGTTGGAAAAGAAGAAGCTCAAATTCGGCGCGAAGTCATCGATCTTCATGCCGCGCGCCAAGTAGTACTCGACGATGGTAAAACCGTTAGAGAGCGTGAAGGCGAGCTGGGATATCGGGTTCGCACCGGCTTCGGCGATGTGATAACCGGAAATCGACACGCTGTAGAAGTTACGCACCGCGTGCTCGACAAAGTACTGTTGCACATCGCCCATCATCTTCATGGCGAACTCGGTGGAGAACACGCAGGTGTTCTGCGCCTGGTCTTCCTTGAGGATGTCGGCTTGCACCGTGCCGCGCACCGATTCAAGGGTGCGGGTCTTGATACGTGCATAGGTTTCGGCATCCACCACCTGGTCGCCGGCAATGCCGAGCAAGCCCAGACCCAGGCCATTGTTGCCAGCCGGTAGTTCACCCTTGTACTGCGGACGCTGACGTCCCTCGAGAAGCTTGGCAATCTTCTTCTCGGTGACGGCCCACTGACCGCTTTCCTTGAGATGCTTCTCGACCTGCTGGTCGATGGCGGCATTCATGAAGAAGGCCAGCACGATCGGCGCGGGGCCGTTGATGGTCATCGAAACGGAAGTCGTTGGGGCACACAGATCGAAGCCGGAATACAACTTCTTGGCGTCGTCCACCGAGGCGATGGAAACACCGGAGTTGCCGACCTTGCCGAAGATGTCGGGGCGCTCGTGCGGGTCTTCGCCGTAGAGCGTGACCGAGTCGAACGCCGTCGACAGTCGTGCCGCCGGCTGACCCGCCGACAGGTAGTGGAAGCGACGATTGGTGCGCTCCGGCGTGCCTTCGCCGGCGAACATGCGGGTCGGGTCCTCACCTTCGCGGCGATAGGGGAAAACACCACCGGTGTAAGGATAGGCACCGGGCAGGTTCTCACGCATGAGGAAACGCAGTTGATCGCCCCAGCCGTCGAACTTGGGTGGCGCGATCTTCGGGATCTTCTGGTGGCTGAGACTGGTGCGATAGTTATCGCCTTCAATTGCCTTACCGCGCACTTCGTAGCTGAACTTGGGGTCGGTGATGCCCTTCAGGCGCATGGGCCAATCGAGCAGCAGCTGGCGGCCTTCCGCACCGAGGTCATCGAGTGCGGCGTTGTAGCGCTGACGCAGGGTCGCGAGGCTGCGATCCCCCGCCACCGTCAATGCGCTCGGTGCATAGGGTGAAAGCGTCTCGGGCAGTTCACTATCTTCTATCGACTTCAGCGCTTCGTAGACGTGTTGCGCGCGGTTGGCCGTCTCACACAAGGTTTCGATATCAGCATTGATGCCACGACCCTGCTCGGCGATCTCAGCGAGATAGCGCGTGCGACTGCCGGGGATCAGCACGGTAGCGCGTGGCTCGCGCAGTGTGGTGTCAAAGGCCGGCACCCAGAGGGCCGTATCGAGTGAAAGCTTTTCGGCCAGGCGCAGGCAGAGATTGGCGAACATCCATGACAGGCCAGGATCGTTGAACTGGCTGGCGATGGTCGGGTAGACCGGGATGTCGGCATCGTCGATGTCGAACTTGTTGTGGTTGCGCTTCCACTGCTTGCGCACATCGCGTAACGCGTCATCGGCGCCGCGCTTGTCGAATTTGTTCAGCACGATCAACTCGGCGAAGTCGATCATGTCGATCTTCTCAAGCTGACTGGGTGCGCCGAATTCGCTGGTCATGACATAAATCGGCAAATCAACCAGATCGACGATCTCGCTGTCACTCTGACCGATGCCCGCAGTTTCGACGATCACCAGACCAAAGCCGGCGGCCTTCAGAAAGGCAATCGAATCGCCAAGCATGGCGCTAGTGGAAAGATGCTGGCGACGGGTCGCCATCGAGCGCATGTAGAGATTCTCATGCCGCAGGCTGTTCATGCGGATGCGATCGCCGAGCAGCGCGCCGCCAGTGCGACGACGGGTCGGGTCGACGGCCAGTACGGCAATCTTGCGAGCGGGGAAATACTGGCAGAAGCGCGAGAGAATTTCGTCGGTGACCGAACTCTTGCCGGCGCCGCCGGTGCCGGTGATACCGATGACGGGTACGTGATGTCCGGCGAGCTGCCATTCCTTACGCAAGGTGTCGAGCTTGGCGCCGGCGATGGCGCCGTCTTCCAAGGCCGAGAGCGTCTGCGCGACGGCGAGATGGTCTTCGCTGCCGGCACGTTCCGGCGCATTGCCGGCGACGCGGGCCGCCTCGGTGCGCTGCACGAGATCGGTGATCATGCCCATCAAGCCCATGCGCATGCCGTCATGGGGATGGTAGATGCGCTCGACGCCATATTTCTGCAGGACGTCGATTTCTTCCGGGGTAATGGTGCCGCCGCCACCGCCGAACACGCGGATATGGCCGGCGCCGGCTTCGCGCAACATGTCGACCATGTAGCGGAAGTATTCGTTATGGCCGCCCTGGTAAGAACTGATGGCGATGCCGTCGGCGTCTTCCTGAATCGCGGCGCGCACGACATCCGATACCGAGCGGTTATGGCCCAGATGGACAACCTCGACGCCCTCGCCCTGGATCAGGCGCCGCATCACATTGATGGCGGCGTCGTGGCCGTCGAATAGCGCTGCCGCAGTCACAAAACGCATCGGCGTGGTGGCGGCGACGCTGTCGGGCGCGTTATCGCTGAAATCCTGGGCTCTGGTGCTCATGTCGCTCTCCCCTGTTGCTCGCGCGCCGGACTCAACACCAGCGCAGTCTGTCTCTTGAGTGATTCGTGCAGAAATTGAATATGGCCCTGTGCGTCCGGCGTTACCAGCCATTGGTAGACGATGCCAATGATAGCCGCGCAGAACTGTTCCGAGGTGCCGGCAATGTCGACCTCCGGCGAGATCTGGCCGGCATCGATGCCGGTCTGGATCCAGGCCGCGACGTCTCGTCGGCGGCGCTCGTGAATATTCGCCACGACCTGCTTCACTTCGGCGTCCGGTCCGATCGAATCGAACCACAGCATGTAGAAAGCGCGGATGTGATCGCTGCCTTCGACGATGAAGCGGAAATGAGCATCGCTGGCGGCGGCAATGGCCTCGATACCGACCTTGTCCTTGACCACACGACGGAGCTCACGCAACCAGGATTCGCCAATGGAGCGAATGATGAAGGCGGACAAGCCGCCCTTGCTGCGGAATCGGTAGCTGGCGAGACCTCG
Source organism: Pseudomonadota bacterium (assembly GCA_043782755.1). Taxonomy (GTDB): domain Bacteria; phylum Pseudomonadota; class Gammaproteobacteria; genus JADJYF01. The sequence goes on from JAYWAC010000123.1 coordinate 14,888, forward strand.
ACTGTAGCCGGCGCGTTCGCCAACGTCTTTCAAGGTCGTACCGGCGGCGCCGCGCTCGCAGATCAAAGCCACCGCCGCGTCGAGCATGCGCTGGTCGGATAGCGCGGTGCGCTCGGCCTGCGTGCGGCGCTCGTTCTGATCGAGTTTGGCGGTGGCGGCCATGGTTGGATTATTCTCTGCCGGGTTACTTGTTTGCAACAAGCAAGTGCCATAGAAGGAATGTGCGAATGAAT